>JBBDXA010000120.1:0-30764 GCA_040902585.1 Phycisphaeraceae bacterium | reverse complement strand
TGTGTCTGCGCATCGGCGGCAGCGGCGAGGTCATCAAGGTCGGCAACAGTCTGAATCTCGTCGCCAAAGAAGCGGGCACGCTGCATCTGGCGATCGGCATGACCGACCGCTACGCCCAGGGCAACTACCGCTTCCCCGGCGAGTACAAGGTACAGGTGAAGGTGGAGCGAAAGTAACGCAGCGGCCTGCGGGCGGCATCACGCCGGATCAACGCGCGGCTCGTCACCGTTGACTTCGTTTTCCCAAGGCAACTTCCAATTCGCACGTCGCCATCGATATCGAACGTCTTCTCTCGCCCGGTTCGCATCGCCCGTCACTACCCTGTCCGGCACGTGCGGCGAACGCTCCTGTCGCAAGTGGTCCTTCGCCGCGGAACGATCCCATGCGATGAGCAGGCGAGGATCGAATGCGAGTGCATCAGGTTGCTTTGCATGCGACTTGAATGCAACGGCCGGCGGCGCTGACTTCAACACGATGATCGGCGGCATCTGCTCCAGAATCGAAGGTGATTCGCCGACCGATTGAATCAGCAGCGGAGCGCTGGAAGGAGGCGTTTCGCCCAGCGAAAGACCCTGCCCGCCCACGAGTGACGGCTCACCCTCCGGCAGCGACTGCCCGATCCTGTTGCGCGTCTGGATGACATCGGTGGCGAGGATTGCCGCGCTGCCGTCGATATCGAGCTTGGGATCGTAACCCGCGTTGCCGGCGAACTTGAACTGCTTTGCCCGCACGAGCGTGACATCCGCGCCGGTGACTGCCCCGTCGCCGTCGCTATCACCGGGCAGCACGTTGAAGCGATACGCGAAGTCCCCGCCCGCAAGACCATCGCCCGATTGCGAACTGAAGCCATCGGTCCACTCGCCGTCGAGCGCGTTGCCTGCCGTGTCAGTGACGCGGTCATCGAGCACGATGCGCAGCTTGTCCGATTGAAGCGGCGCGGCCAGTTGCCACGTCGCGACGAAGTTGACCGCGTCATAGCTGAACGAACCACCCGAGAGCAGCGCGGCGTAATCGTTGACGTTCACACCGACTAGAATCAGATCATCGGCCTGTACATCGACGTTCTCGTTGAACTCGATGCGGATCAGGTCCAACTCGCTCCACGTGAGCGGCGCCGACTGACCGGCACCGGCGGGCAGAAGATAGCCTTGTCCGAAGCCGCGCTGCGTGGTCTGCGGATGATTGTTGAACGCGGCTGACCATGCGGAGCTGCCGAGCGTGACACCGGTGATGACCGGGGAGATGACATCCTGCGGAGCATCGACCAGGTAGTGAAAAGTCGTGACCATCGCGCCATTGCCCGTCACATCAATTGGGCGGCCCGCGTGCGGAGCGAACACTGCCGCGAGGAAGCCGTCGCTCAGTCCGCTGATCACGAATCGCCAGACATTGCCGCCCAAGTGCGTCGGCGCGGCGACGGCGGCATGTGTCGCGGCCGTGCCGAAGAGGGCCAGGTCGGAGGCATCAATCACATCAACCGCTTCACTGAGCGTGATGTCCAGCGTGATCTGGCTCTGGTTGATGACCGTGCCGCCGGCGATCGAGGCGGCGGATTCCGGCGGCGCGATGACGCGGAACTTTCGAATGTAAGGATTCATGTCATCGCCGAACTCGTTGACGATGTCGCCCGCTTCGGGAGCAAGTGTGACGATCAGATCGCCATCATTAAGGCCGGTGATCGTGAACTTGTAGCCGTTGGCGGTGGAGATGTTGGGCGTGATGGCGCCGACCACCGCATTGACGGCGGCGGAGCCGGTCAGCAGCACATCCGTCGGGTCCAGATTGAAGACAGGCGCGGTGAAACTGAATGTGACATTCAACGTGCTGCCGATGACCTCGGGCAGAACTGGAGCCAGGCCCACACCATCCAGTCGCGGTGAAAGATCAACCGTCGCGTCCCACTCGATCGGAACCACCGCCGTGCCCGAGAGGTTGACGATATCACCCGCGTCCGGCGCGAGGCTGAATTGCAGATCGCCGCTGCGCAGGTTGGTAACAAAGAACTCCCATCGGGTGAAGCCGCCGCCGATGAACGGGCCCAGACCAGACACGGACTGCACCGATGCGAATGCCGCAGCCGCGCCGCTGATCACCAGATCACTCACATCAACGGACTTCACCGTCTCACTGAAAACCACTTCAAAGACCTGATCCTTCCGCCGAACCGTTCCGTCCTCAAACGGCGCGAGGATCACCTGCGGCGGCGCGGCACCGGCGATGGTGTAATTCCAAACCGTGGTGACCAGGTCCGCGCCGCCGAGGTTTCTGATGTCACCCGCATCAGGCGCGAGCGTGAGCGTGAGCTCGCCGTCGCGCAGGCCGATGATGTGAAATCGCCAACGATCATCCGCCAGCTTCGTCGCGCTGCGGATGACAGCGCCGTTCGTCGCGCTGCCTGAGAGCACGAGGTCAGTCGTGTCAACGCCGGTGACGTTGCTGGAAAAGGTGACATCGACGTCGATGGCGCTGACGTCGATGACCGCGGCATCGCCCGGCGTCAGTTCGGTGACAGTCAGAGGCGCAGCCTCCACGATCAGGCTCACGGGCAACGTCTCGACGCGGTTGCCGTCGGCATCCTGAAGCCGGCCGCGCAAACGGTAGAGACCGTCATCGAGCGCTGAGACATCAAACGAAGCCGCGCCGATTGAACCCAGATCCAGCGCGTAGAACAGAGCGCCGGCTCCGAGGGACGTATTCACCAGTCTCAATCGGGCACCGAGCATGAGGGTGTCGCCGTCGATCGAAGCGTGGCCACTGAAATAGACGCTTTCCTGCGGCGGCACAACGGTGAGCGTCTCAGTCAGCCGCCATGCACCGGCGAAGTTCTGATAGATGTGGCTCTCGACGTTGGACACCACGATCAGGCCGTCCTGAACCGCGACATGCCGCAGGCTGCCGCTCGATCGCGTGTCCGCAAGCGTGGCGGTCTGGAGCCAGGTGAGGCCCTGCAACTGGAAGACGGCGGTCTGGGTGCCGTTGAGACTGCCGACGACGATGGTGTCACCATCGAGCGCGACATCCGCGCCGAAGCGGGCGCTGGAAGCGGGATTGGAAGGGAGGAGTTTCTGCGTGAAGTTGTAGCTGCTGCCGTTGAAATCGAAGACGTACACGGAGCCGCTTTCATTGCCCTGATCATCATCGCCCTCCGCGCCGACGACGAGCCGGTCGCCTTGAAGGGTGACGGAGGAGCCGAAGAAATCATTGGACTGCCCGTCGGGCGAGACGACCTGACCGATGGGGTTCCACGCGCCGGCGACGCGCTGGTAGAGGAACACCGCGCCGGAGAAGTTGTTGACCTGTGCGCTGGGCATGCCGACGGCCATGAGATCGCCGCTGATGGAGACGGATTGTCCAAACAGCGTGCCGGCCACGGGTTTGCTGATCGTGCCTGCGCTGGACCAGATGCCTCCGACTTCGTCGAAGACAAACAAGAGGCCCTGGTTGCCGTTCTCATTTGGCGAGCCGATGACAACCGTGCCGTTGCCGATCGCAGCGGACCGGTTATGGAGCTGGTTGCCGCCGGTGGGAAACTCCAGGGCGCTGACGAGGGTCCACACGCCGCCGTTGCGCTGATAGAGATAGCCCAGCGTGTTGGTATTGTCCGTGTCAAAGTCGCGCACGGTGACGACCGCCAGATCGCCGCGAATGATCACATGCGGATTGTTGCCGGAAATGGTGCCCTGCCCCTGTTCCAGCAGCGTCTGCTGGTGGACTGCCTGCGCGAGTCTTTGCAGCGAACTGGTGGCCGCAGCCGTTTCACCCGCATCGTCAAAGTCACCGTCGCCGTTGCGATCGATGTCCAGTGACACCGGCTCACCCTCATTAAATGTTGCGCCCGGTTTGTTCACCACGACGGCCAGCGCGGGCGTCGAATCGGTCGTGATGTGAATCGGAGCAAGCGGATCAGGATCGAGCTGCGTTTCACCGGCGAAGAGTTCGACGCCCGTGCCCGGCACACCGAGTTCCCACGTGACTGTCGTCAGCGCGTTACCCGCCCGATCCGTCACATCACCCACACCCGCCGCGAGCGTCAGCTTCACAAGCCCGGGCATCAGGCCGCTTACCGGAATCAGCCATGTTGTATCACTCTGCTGCACCGGCTCGCCGACCATCGCGGCACCCGCGCCCAGACCTTCCACCAGCAGATCGGAAGCCGTCAGTCCAAGCACAGGCTCGGAAAAAGTGATGATCAGGTCTACGCTTTCGGACACGAGCGATCGCCCCGGCGGCGAAACGGAAACCACCGTCGGCGGCGCATCATCCAGCACATCGAACGACAGCATCACCGGCAACAGCACATTGCCCGCCAGGTCCGTTACATCACCCGCATCCGGCGCGAACGTGACCGAGAGCGAGCCATCGGAAAGGCCATCAATAGTGAATACCCAGACCTTGCCGCCCTGCTCACTGGCGACGTCTGTCACCACAGCCGTGATGGCGGCAGGGCCGGTGAGGAGCAGGTCCGTCGCATCGACATCGATCACGACTTCGTCGAAGGTCAGCCGCAATGTTGTCGTCCAGTTGTTGATCGTATCGTTGTCGGCGGGGCTCGCGGTCACGAGCATCGGCGCGGTCGCATCGATGACCATCGTGATGGCAGGTCCGTAGCCTGACTGGCCCGAGCCATCCGTCACGCGGCCGCGAATCGCATACGTTCCTTCCGCCAGCGCGGGATCGAGCGTGACTTCGCCGGTGTAACCTCGCGCATCACCGCCTTCGCTAAAGCTGAATGTGTAGACGGCACCATCGTTGGTGTTCTGGCCGAACTCATCGGAGCCGCTGTAACCGGTGAGAATCTGTCCGCCTTCCAGCGCCAGCGCGCTGATGAAATCAGGGCGCGAAGGCGAAGCATAGGGTGCCGCCTCGCGACCGGCGGAGACCCATCGGCCGGCAACCTTCTCGAACGCTTCCACCACAAACGGCCGCGAATCAGTCGCACCGAGCTTCGATGAACTGACCACCGCGCGGTTGTTCTCCAGCGCCACTTGTCGCGTGACTTGATCGCTGTCGCGCAGGCTCAAGAGCGTCGCATCCAACTCCCAGGTGCCGCCCTGCCGCGCATAGATGATTGCGGCCACGGCGGGCTGTCCGCTTTCGGTCGCGGCCGCGCTGACCATCAGTCGATCCCCATCCAGGCTCATGCTCTCGGCAAACGTGACCGGGTTGATGCCCGGCGGCGCGGTGAATGAATCCGTGATCATCCACTCGCCGACCACCTGTTCGATCGTGTGGACCAGCACTTGCGTCACGCCGTTCACCAGGAACACTTCGCGCGCCATCACGCGGCCGGCATCAATCGCCACGATCGTGCCGAACTGCCTTCGCGCCGAGGCGGTCGCGCTGCTGACCAGTGAATCCTGCAACGCCCACTCACCGCTTGCGCGCTGATAGATCACCACGCGATTGTCCACGCCGGCGTAACCGCTGACGTTCACATTCTCCGGCCGCCCCACCACCAGCGTGTCGCCTTCCAGCGCGATGGCGATGCCGAACTTGCCGCCTGTGGTGTCGTGAATGACCTGCGTCTGCGTCCACGTTTCGCCCATGCGCGTGAAGAAATAAACCGCGCCCTGTCCCGAGACATTTCCCACGCCCGCATTGGACGCACCGATCGCAATCGTGTCACCGTCGATCGCGACTGATGCGCCGAACAGGTCGCCGATATCCGTGTCCGAGCCGATCAGTTTTGCCACATTCCGCCATTGACCGCTCTCAAACTTCAACACGTACGCCGCGCCCATCGAGCTGGTCGGGTTCTTCGATTCCGGCGCGCCGACCACCGCGTAATCGCCATCCACCGCGATCGTTGCGCCGAAGAAGGTGATCGCTCCCGACTCCTGTCCCGGCGGATCGCTCGGCAACACCTTCGACGCCCACTCCACCGGCGTCGTCGCCGGCAGGCTCGACAATGGAACCGACTGATACCCGCGCTCGCCCGGTTCATCAAAATCTCCGTCGTTGTTCAAGTCCACATCGATCGCCACCTGAAGATCAGGATTGATCGCGGCCCCATCCGTGACTTCAATATGCAACGTCGGCGAACCATCCGGCGTGTGCGAAGGGCCGCTGATCAGAACCGTCGGCGAAAGATCCAGCCTTGGATCCACCGTCACCATCAGCTCATCAAATGACGACTCGCCCCCGCTGTCCATCACGGTCAGACGAACCGAGTAATTCCCCGGCGCGGCGAAGACGTGCGTCGGCGAAAGCGTATCCGTCACTGCATCGCTGCCGTCACCGAAGTCCCACGCGATTGTGTGGGTATCGCCCGGATCTGGATCGCTGAAACTGCCCGCCAACTGAAGCGGCACCTGCGCGATGACCGTCCGATCCTCCCCCGCGTCCACTATCGGCGGCGTACCCGAAAGAAGCAGCCGCGGCTCCAGCGATTCAAGGACGCGCCAGACCATCGCCTCGGGGGCGCGGGCCATGAGCGTCGACCGTTTGCGCTTCGCACGGCGGTCGCGGCGGTCGCGGCTTTCGTCCCTGTTCGCCGGCAGCGTCATGAGGGTCTTCCACCTATCGACATCTTCCACCGGGTCACCGGGGCCATCGATGGTGCGACTATCCCAGCCTGCCTCCAGCGCGTCAAGCGTTTTTTTGACAGCCGACCAAAAAATCCTCGCGCTCGCAAATATGCTTAGAGCAGGCGATACGAATGTTTCAAACTATCCGGCTGGTCAGGCCGCCGTCAATCACGTACGTTTCGCCCGTAATGTAGGCATTCGTCACCAGCAGGTTTACGACTTGTGCCACCTGCTCGCTCGTGCCTTCGCGATGAAGCGGAATGCGGTGCTTGAGGTTGTATTCCTTTTTCTCGGGCGGCATGTCATCGTGAAAGCGCGTGCGGATCACGCCGGGGGCAACGCAATTGACGCGAATATTGAAGTCGGCCAGGTCGCGGGCAAGGCTGCGCGTGAACTGCGGGATCGCGCCTTTGGCGGTAGCGTAGGTGATCGCGCCCGGTACGCCGCGGATGCCCGCCGTGGAAGAGACGGTGATGATCGCCGCCTCGCCCGCCTTCTTCAGGTGCGGCAGCGCAGCCTTGCAAAGATAGAAGCAGGCATCGACGTGCAGCGCCATCGTCGTGCGCCACTGCTCGCCGCTGACATCCTCGATGCGCCCCGCCGACGGGCCGCCCGCGTTGTGAACGAGCACATCGAGTCGCCCGAAATGCTCGGCAGTCCGCTTCACGCAGTCATTGCAAGGCTGCTCCTGCGACAGGTCGGCGGCGATGAGCAGACACCGGTGACCCATCGCTTCGATCTGCTTCTTCACTTCTGCCGCGGGGCCTTCGATGTGGCGCGCAGCGATGGCGATATCCGCGCCGTGCTTGGCCAGGTCCAGCGCGATGGCTGCGCCGATGCCCATGGTGCCGCCTGTGATTAACGCTGCTTTGCCGGTGAGATTCATGGGAACTCCTGTGAAACGAAGCCGTACCAGCCGCAAGGTTGGCGCGACTGGATCACAAGAGTATGACAAATCGCCCGGATCGTTTCTGCCGCTGCTTCAGGCCGCCTGCTCGCTCTCGGAACTGCCGCAGGCACAGGATTCCTCGCCCGCTTCCGTTCGCTTGCGTCGTTCGAACGTGAATCGTGATTCACCAGCCACCGAGGCATTGCATTCGACGGGTTCCGGTCCGCTCTTCATCAGTGGCGAAGGCACGCCGGCGTCCCGCGCGCAGCCGATGACCGCCGTCTGCTTGCCGACGTTCTCCACGCGCACGACACGGTAGTCGCCCAGGGCGCGCATGCCCTCGTAGGTGATATCGACTTCCTGTCCGACGGCCGGATGGCGTGAGCCCTGCGAGACGAAGGAAATGCCCGAGAGTGAAATATTGCGAAGCCACGCGCGGTGACGCCTGCCGCCGATGTGCGGCCGCCAGCTCAGCGGCTGACCCGACCGGTGGAAGAAGCGCTGCTCACCTCGACGATCACTATGTTCAGACAAACCCATGGCACACCTCCAAAGGAGAAAATATTCTGCGGATACGGATCGCCCGGACTCCACACGTTTGCTACGCCGCATACTGAAGATCTGCACGTTCGAGCGACGTGGCGGCATCGACAACCACGGGGGCGAATTGCCTGTTTCGTTCACGAATCAGTTCAAGGATCGCCTTCTCGTCGGTGATGGCCGCCTGGTAGCTTCGGCGCGACATCATGGTGACCATCGCGTCCGCCACGCAGAGGATGCGGGCACCGAGGGATATCTCCTCATCAGCCGACTCGTCGAAGCGCGTGTGATGATGGCGGCAATGTTCGAGGACCGCGTCGGGCGCGCCTAGCTCTTTGGCAATCCACTGGCCGTAGCAATCATGCCGGCCCATGATGGCCCACTCCTGCACGGAGAGCGTTCGCGGCTTGGCGAGCAGGTCCTCGGGAATCATGATCTTGCCGATGTCGTGGAGCAGGCCCGCGAGTCGCAAATGTTCCACCTGCCGGGACGAGAGCTTCATTCGAAGAGCAATGCGCTGGGCGGCGGCGGCGACCTGCTGGCAGTGAATCGTCACGTGCGTCCGCTGGGTCGGGCCGAGTTGATCGGATAGCTGTTCGAGGAGGACGCCGCGCTTCTGTTCGAATGAGAGGTCCGTCTTCGCGGCGATCTCGGTGGCGATCTTCATGTGGTTGGCCATGACCGCCGTGCAGACCATATTGCGGCCTTGCTTCTTGGCCAGGTACAGGGCCTGGTCGGCGTGATCGATGGTGCTCTGGTTGAACGCCGAGGCCGCCACCTGAATGATGCCGGTGCTCGCGGTCACATGAAGTCGCTGGCTGCTGGTTTGAATCACGGACGACTCGATGGAGACGCGCAGCTGCTCAGCCCAGAGCCACAGGTCGGTCGCGTCGGGCGTGGGGCGGAGGATGAGAAACTCCTCGCCGCCCCAGCGGATGGTCACATCGCTGTCGAGGCAGTTGCGGCGAATGACCCGGGCGACTTCGCGAAGCAAATCGTCACCAGCCGTGTGTCCGAAGGAATCGTTGATCGACTTGAATCGATCGACGTCCACCATCACGCAGCCGAGGTTCTTTCGCCGATCCTCAACCCACCGGTTCTGGCGCAGGCAGCGGTCAAAGTAGCGACGGTTGTAGAGGCCGGTGAGATCATCATGCTCGGCGAGATTGGCCAGGAGTCGGGTGCGGCGTTCGGCCTTGCGTCGCTCCAGGCGCTGGCGGCGGGCCATACCTATGGCGTATTCAACGCGCGACCAGAGTTCCTCGCCCTGGGTGGCGGCCCGCATGGGAACGTAATCCGCGCCGCCGCTACGGATGGAGCGGATCACCACCTGCTGCTCAAGGCTGCTGGAGATGACGAGGGCAGGGCAGCCTCGCCGCTTCTCTTTACTGGCGACCAGCAGTTCATCCGCGCGATAATCGGGCAGATGGAAGTCGACGATTGCGCAATCGAATCGCTGGCAGTCCAAGGCGCGCAGAAACTCGGCGCCATTGTCGACGACGGTGACATTCACGCACGGCCGGCCTCGCACCAGCGCTCGGAGCAGCAACTGCTGCTGATCCCGATTGTCTTCAGCGAGCAACAGTTGAATGATCTTTGTATCCATTTACGAGTTCTCCTGACAGGACTTTACCTCCCCCTGCCTGATGTCGGGCGACAGGCGAGGGCAACTTCGGTACCTTCTTCAAGAGTTGCCTGAATGAACTGTCTGAAGCTTGCTACAGGTTGAACAGGCCATTTCTCGCGCGGCGATCGATACAATCGTTAGCACGGACGTACTAACCGGCCGTAATACGGCGGTACTAAATTGCGTGCGGCAAGGCTCCGCGGGAAGAGGGATGCAGGGATTGATATTCTATAGCCGATGATAAAAACAACACCTGCTTTGTTGCTGGCTTGTTGAAGGTTCAAACATCGCCGCAAATTCTGAATGGACTTACAGGCAAACCCCGATATAGACCAAAGTGCGTCATCGTATGCATCAGGGGACTCGTGCTGGAACAGGATCATGTCGGCCTATCTGAACCTACTGCTCGCGGATGATGAATGCGATCACGCCACACTGCTGCGGCAATCGCTCGATTCGGTCACCGAGCTGACTTTCGATCTCTGTCATGCCACCGACCTGAGCCGGGCCCTGGTGCTGGCGGAGGACCGCCTCCTCGACGCGATCTTCATCGACTATCACCTCGGTCCTGACGGCGGCCTCGCGCTTGTGCATGAACTAAGACATCGCGGCGACCGCCGGCCCATGGTCCTGCTGACCGCCTGCGGCGATGCGTACGTTGCCGTCGAAGCCCTGCGAAACGGCGCGGATGACTACATCGCCCGGTGCGACCTGAACACGCCCCGGCTGACGGCGGTCGTCGAACGCATCACCAATCGAACTCACGAACTCGAAGCCCAGGCACGCACCAAGGCGGACCTCACACTCCGCATCGACTCGCTGACGCCCAAGGAACGACAGGTCATGGACCTGATGGTCGAAGGCATGACCACGCACGAAATCGCTTCCGCTCTCACGCGCAGCGACAACACCGTGAAGATTCACCGCTCGCATGTCCTACAGAAGATGCACGCGCACACCTGTGCCGAGCTGACCCACATGGTGCTCGACGGGCGATTGGAAGACGTTTGGGATTTCAGCGCATCGCAGCCAGAACCAACCGTCTCGCCGGATGGAGAGTAGCGGCCCTGGAGGACAACCCGAAGGCTGCCTCGCGAGTACCAGGGTTCGCCGGATGTCGGGTTGCCGCGCCGGTCATCGACACCACCCAATCACGGGGTAGGAGCCGATGCGCCCGATGACTTGTCCGATTCGCCGCCGACGGAAAAATCAACCATTTCCATGACATGCTGCTTGAGGGCGATACCGCGCTGCTCCATGTCGACGGCCCTGATCACGCCGCCGGGCACCTGGTGGCTGACCCAATAATCATTGGTGCGCTCGATGCGGGTCGTGCCGCTTTCGAGAGTCGACTTGCCTTTGACCTGGGCATATTTCACGGCAAACTTTCCGACCCGGCCTTCGCGATCGCGGGCGTTCAGTTGCAGCCCCATCGTCACCTTCACGCCTTTGTACTCCACCTCCGCCTGCACCTTCACCATGTCAGGCTCCAGCAGCATGCGCTGCTCGGGCAGGTCCAGCACCAGCGTGGGCAGGTCCACCTCCTTGCTCCGCCAGACCTGCACTTGAACTTTCATCGGTGCGCCTTTGATCTCGGAGCTGCCGGTGTACTTCCAGAGTTCGCACTTGAGCGGTACGCCTTCGACTTCGATGATGTCGCTGCTGGATTCGCTACGGGTGTAGCCCATGTCATCGACGCGGGCCGCCCCTTCGGTCGGCGCGACGATGAGCCGGCCGGTCTCGCGCCAGCCGTCGCTGAGCCATTCATCACCCTTAAGAACCACCTTGCCGTTCTCGATGCCTGTGAAATGCACCCGGCTGCGCATCGTCACAGGCAGCGCCGTCGAGGATGACGCGGAGTCATCAAAGACAGCAAAGCTGCCCGCGGGAAAACGCGTCCAACAGGCGTGGCGGAGCTCCTGGGCACTGAGCTTTGAATAGTTCATCCGCGCCGGATCAGGCGCGGGCGTCAGCTTCGCCGACCGAGGAATCACCGGCAGCGAGGACTTGGGCAGGACCGGTGCAGGATCAGGATCAACAGGCTTCACCGGCGCGGGCATCGGCTTGACCACACCTGGCGTGAACGGCTCGGGCACCGCAGGGACCACGGGCACCACGGGCACGGCCACATCCTTCCTCGTCAGCGTGAGAGTCTTGCCATCGGAGGTGAACTTCACGCTCTCGCCATCGAGCGCGCACTTGAAATCATAGTTGAACTCACCAGCCACGAATACGCCGACCATCTCTTCGCCCTTGAGCGACGCCTTGATGGCGAAGCTGCGGCCGCGCTTGCGGATCTCGCCTTCATACCGGTCTTCACCGGCAGCCTTGATGATCACGGTCATGCCGCCGCCTGTGAACTCGCCGGTGAAGGGATCATCAAACAGCGGATTGGGCGGCTTGTCTGTTTTCTCTGTCTTGTCTGTCTTCGAACCGTCCTGACCGCGCAGGGGACTTGCCTGCATCAGCCCCAGAGACAGGGCCAGCGCGAAAGTGATTACATTCAGTCGCATTAGATGATTCCCGGCTGAGCCTGAACGAGGGTTCTCCACATCCGTGAATATCGACCATTTTACTGGCCCATCATATGTCCCGGCCACTCCCATTTGGAGGAGCGGACAGCCGCCAGAGCCTGGCGGACGTCGAAGGCGTCCGACGCCACCTGCTGATTATCCCCGGCATACTGGCCCCACATCTTCTTTTCGCCCTCGCTGGCGCGGAAGGACGCGCGGTGCGGCACCTTCATGCCGACGAGCAAAGCGATGTAGCCGGCCGCCCCGAACTGATCGAACGTCTCCAGTTGCAGTTGCTGCCAGTAGCCGCTGGGGCCGTTCTCCAGGTAAAAATCAACATACGCCTGCGCCGAGGCCATGTCGGTCTTCTCTCGACACTCGCGCCAGAACGGCGTATCGAGGCGGGTGTTGAACTTGTAATGAATGGCGATGAACGAGCGGATGCTTTCCCACAGCCTGCGGTTCATGTCGCTGAAGTAGGCCGTGTGAAGCGGACGGATTTCGCGGTCCGCATCGATGAGTGTGCCCACGAGCATGCGCGCCTGCGTGGCGATCACGCTCAGGGCCGTGGCTTCCAGCGGCTCGACGAAACCGCTGGCGTTGCCAATCGCCACCACGTTATTCACCCAGTTGCGCCGATAGCAGCCGGTGAGGAACGGCACGACGCGCGTCGGTCCTACTTTCGGATTGGCGGCACGGAACTCACGCTCGGCTTCTTCATCGCTGATAAAACTGGAGCAGTAGACGTAGCCCCGGTTGATGCGATGTTCATGTTCGATCTGCCAGGCCCAGCCGCTGTTCATGGTTTCGCAGGTGGTGTAGGGCTTGATCGGCTCATCGCCCCGGTCCCATCCGCCGATGACCGCACGATCGCAGAACAGTGTGCTCCTGAACGAGTCGTACGGCTCGCCCAGTGTCTTACTCAGGAGGACCGATGCGAAGCCGGAACAGTCCACGTAGAGATCCGCCGCCTGCGTGGAGCCGGAGGCAAGGTTCAGCCCGGTGATGCCCGAGTCATCCTGCGTGACCTGGCGCACGGTGTCATCGAGCATCTTGACGCCCACGACGCCGGCATACTGCTCGAGATACGCGACGAACTTCTCATTCTCGAAGTGATACGCGAAGCTCGAATGCATGTGCATCGCCCCGCGACGGTCGCGCAGGAAGACGCGGTCCCGCGCCATCATCGCGGCGAAGACCTCGGCGTTGTCCATTGCCTCATCCGCATCGCAGTAGTACGCCAGCCGCTTGCTCATCGGCGTGACCAGACTGTCCAAGCCCGGCCCGAAGGTATAGTTGAACGATCGACGCGGCCCCCAGAGAAATTTCAGCCCGAGTTTCCAGATGGGCTGGGCCTGATCGAAGAACTTCTTCGGATGCACGGCGAGGAAGTTGTG
This sequence comes from Phycisphaeraceae bacterium, assembly GCA_040902585.1. Taxonomy (GTDB): domain Bacteria; phylum Planctomycetota; class Phycisphaerae; order Phycisphaerales; family Phycisphaeraceae; genus JBBDXA01. The sequence continues at coordinate 17,271 of JBBDXA010000120.1, read as the reverse complement.
CAGGAATCGCGTCAGGCCGGTGGTGGACCCTTCGCCCACGCCGATGATGCCGATTTCCTTGGAGCGGATGACCAGCACCTCGAGGGCGGGGATTTTCGCCTTGAGCGCGATGGCGGCCATGAAGCCGGCACTGCCACCGCCCAGAACAATGACCTTTTGAATCATAAGCGAATCTCACGTGAGCAGGGGGTAGGCATGTTCAAGTAAAGGATAACGGCACGGGCAGCGAAAAAGAAAATCGCCGCGGGATACGCCGCGGCGATTTGTCTGCTGGTTCATGATGAAAAACGATCACGCTTCGCGGTGCCGTTGGCGCCTGCGAACCAGAACCGTCGCGCCCAGACCCACCAGTGCGAAGGTCGCGGGTTCAGGAATCGGAAGCTCTTCGAGCGTCAGACCCTGCCAGATCGGGTTGCGATCGCCGCCATCGTTGGCACCAAAGAAATTCCCCATGAGGATGTTGATCTGACTGTCGGGGGCTTTGAACTGGTAGGTCCACACCGTGGAACTGCCGACGTTGTAAGGGGTGCCTGTCAGGCCCAGGGATGTGATTTCATCCACCGCCTGCTGGCCGTCGATCGTGATGTCCCACACACGACTCTCCGAATGATTACCGCTGATCAGTACCTGAAGCTTGTAGTGGTTGCCGGTGGTGACGTTGAGGTTTGCCGCCAGAATCTGCCCAGCGCCCGCATTGGCCCAGCGAATGTCGTGCATGATCTGCTCGAGATTATTGTCGTCCGTGGTCGCGCCATACTCCGGCTTCGTCTGCCAGGGCGTGACCTGATTGGGTCCAGTGAACGTCGCGCCGGGAATGACCTGGCGGTCGTGCAGGAACGTCACGCCGTTGACGACCAGATCCGGATCGTCGTTGGAAAAGTTGACGGCGTAAACCATATTGCCGCTCAGGTCCAGACCGCCCGGCCCTGTGAACTGACTGACGTTGCCGAGGATGACATTCGTCACCGCGTTGGCGGCCGGCGTAGCAACCACTACGGTCGCGCCTAACGCCAGACCCAGACTCAATGCTCTTCGTGCTCGCTTACCCATGATGATTCTCCTAGAGATGAAAAAGTGACTGTCTCCAAAATGCCCACGTCACACAAACGCAATGACATTGTAACCAGGCCGCCGGTTCCGCGATAGTCCAATCTTCAAAATTTTCCCGAGTCGTTCTCGGCCGCCTTCGGCGGCTGCACAATCGCATCAATCGCATCCTTCGGATTCGCCTGCATTTGCCGCTCCCCCATCTCCGTGTTAGCTTGCGATCCATGATCCGGGCCCTTCACGCTCGTGCCTTTTCTCTGGCCATGCTTGCCCTGCTGCTGTCGGCGGCTCCCGCGCAGGCGATCAAGCTCACGCTCGAACCGCCCGGCCAGCGCGAATTCGTGCGCGACCTGGCCAACATGATCGATGACGAAGACGAGAAGGCGATCAAGGCCGCCTGCGACAAGCTGCTCACCGCCACCGCCTCGCCCATCATCGTCGTCACCATCGAATCCATGGCCGCGCACGGCGGCGAGGACCTGCGCATCGAAACCTTCGCCCGCCTGCTCTTCGATCAATGGGGCATCGGCCACGCCCAGATCAACAACCAGGTTTGGAACACCGGCATCCTCCTGCTCGTCAGCAAAGGCGACCGCAAGGCCCGCATCGAACTGGGCGCGGGATGGGGCCGCGAGAAGGACAACCTCTGCCTTCAGATCATGAATGAGCAGATCATTCCGAACTTCAAAGCCGGGGCGTTTTCCAAGGGCATCGCGGCAGGCGTGACCGCGCTGGATGCGATGGCCAGGTCCAAGCCACTGCCCAAGGCTTCATCGCCGCCCCGGCCGTGGTGGCACTACGCGCTGATCGCCGGTGCTGTCGCGCTGGCGATATTCACCGCCGTCTCCCTGGCGCGTCGCGGTGCCAGCGGGTGGGCCTGGCTCATGTGGGCCGGCATCTTCACGCTCGTCGGCGTCGTGCTCTACAACATGCTGCGAAACAGCGGCAGCGGCGGAAGCGGAGGCTTCGGGGGCGGCAGCTTCGGCGGCGGATCATCAGGCGGCGGCGGCGCTTCAGGCTCCTGGTAAGAGTGCAACCATGCCTTCAACCGATTCCCTTTTCACCCAAGCCCAGCGCGACCGCGTCACCGCTGCCGTGCGCGACGCTGAGAGCAAGACCTCCGCCCAGATCGTCCCCGTCATCGCCCGCGCCTCAGGTCGATACGACCGCGCTGAAGATATCGCAGGCCTCTGGCTGGGCATCGTCTTCCTCATCGTCGCGTGGTTTCTGTATCCCTTACCGCAGGTCGAAGAAGACAGTTGGGGCGGCTCCCCTGCCGTCATCCAGCTCATGTGCATGATCATCGCTCTCATCGTTGGCTTCTTCCTCGGCGCGATCCTGGCCGACAAATGCCGCCCCCTTCGCAGGCTCTTCACGCCGCGCCGGCAGATGATCGACGAAGTCGCCGCCCGCGCCCGCATGGCGTTCTTCGATCAGACCCTGCATCACACCGCCGGCGCGACCGGCCTGCTCATTTTCATTTCGCTCTACGAACACCGGGCGGCCGTGCTTTCCGATCAAGCTGTACTCGACAAGCTGGGCCAACCGGCGGTGCAGAGCCTTTGCGATGAACTGACCGCGGCCCTGAAAAACGGCGACACCATCGAAGCCTTGTGCGTGACGATTGCCTTAGCCGGTGAGAAGCTCGGCCCGGTGCTGCCGCGCGAGGCAGGCGATGTGAATGAGCTGGATGATGCGCTGGTGGTGATTGACGGGTGAATCCGTTACAAGACGGTTACTCCAGACATTTGAGATCTTGATCCCCCGCGGAACCGCGCGCCGTATGATGCGTCCTACAGCCAAGAGGGACAGCCGCATGCGAACATTTTCCTACCTCGTCCTGGTGATGTTGTCATCCGGCGCTGCCGCCGCGCTCGCCGCCGACAACACCGAGCAGACTTTCAATGAAATCTTTGGAGACCGCGTCAAGCAGGTCGCCTCGACCCGCCCTACTGATGACGACATCGCCCTGGCCGCCCAGATGCTCGAAAGTGCCGCGAAGCTCAAAGCCGATGAGCCGCTGCGCGTGGTTCTTTTCAACAACGCTTATGACCTGGGCCGCAAAGCGCCTGAGGGCTACGACACTGCCATCGAAGCGATGAAGCTTTTGGGTGAGCAATTCCCCGGTCACGCCGAGGCTTCGCGTGCCAACAGGGTTTCGCTCATCAACACCGCCTACCTGCGCGCTCGCGGCGATGAGCGCGTGAAATACGGCGAGCAACTCATCGAGTTGCACAATGAACAGGGCCAGGCCCAGCGCGGGGCCCGCGACTATCGTGCCGCGCTGGCGACCTACCGCCAGGCCCTGGCCATCGCGCGGTCCATCCGTTCCGCATCGGCTGACCTGTGCAGCGCTCGCGTCGAGCAGTGCATGGAGTTGATCGGGGCCCAGCGACGCATGGAGTTGCTCGAAAAGCAGGTCAACGATCCGCCAGTCGATCCGAAGATCATCCAGGAGTTGCTACAGATCTGCGTTGCGAAATTCGAGAACCCCGCCTCCGCGCAGGACTACGCGCCGCTGCTGGACAAGGAGTCGAAGCGATTGATCGAGCTGGCGATCAAGCCGAGCGATGAGGTGACGCCGGCTGACTGCCTGGCGCTGGGCCAGTGGTACGCCGACTTCGCCCAGCCGGAGAAAGGCCTGATCAAGCTGGCGTCCCTGGAGCGGGCCGAGGCTTATCTGTCGCGCTATTGCACATCGCTCGACAAGAGCGCGCCCAAGTCGGTGGAAGCGCTCAAGGCCGAGCTCGCCCTGAAAACAGTCCGCACCGAAATCGAAAAGCTCAGTGAACTCGCCGGTGCCGCCAGTACCGCCAAAGGCCGGTGGATCGACCTGACCAACCCCTTCATCAAACTCCTGGCGGCGAAGGAAGCTGAAACCACCGGCAACGGCGCCGCTTCCCAGAAGGATGGCGTGTTCACGCTCGAAGGCGAGTCCGCCCGCATCGCCGCACCCTTCGACAGCAAGAACATCATCTTCAGCGTCGAGGTCCGCAAGCTCAGCGGACAATACATCACGGTCGGCGGCCGGCAGATCGACGATGCCGCCTTGTTTGTAGAGATGGCTTACTTCGATCACATCTACATCAACCGCTGGCTCCGCGAAGGCGGCCGCACCGAGCTGACGGATGGCGTCTTCAAGAAAGCTTTCGACGGCCAGTTTCACGAGTTCCAGTTCGCGATCCTCGGCGATACGCTCATCGCCTTCCTTGACGGCAAGGAAATCCTCCGCGTGAAGGAAGACAAGGTGACCGCCGCCGGCAAGGCGGGCATCGGGGTGCGCAACGCCAGGGCCGAGTTCCGCAAGCCGCGCGTGCTTATCCCTTCCGCCAAACAGATTGAGGCGATCATCGCGAAGACAGCGACGCCGTGACCCTATCCGTCGCGCGATCATGCTGCTTTGCCTGTGCATCCTGAAATCGATTGCAAGCAGTCCCGTCCGATTCTTCGGCGCACCGTTACACTCATATCCCAGTAGCCCGGCGGTGCTGCCGGACCAATGTTCCTCTGGAAGTCTCGTGTGTCTGCGGCGTGACGGCTCCGTCCGCCCGCCAGGAGGTGCCTCGTGAGATCGAACCTTTCACCCGCCCGCTTCGTCCCCATGCTCAGCATCATCCTCTTCGCCGCATCCATCACCCTCGCGGCCGATGACTACAAGCCCGGCCCCGACTCGCAGCGACACGATGGCGTCCCCAAGGGCACCGTCGTTCAAGGCAAGTGGGAAAGCGAGAAAATCTTCCCCGGCACCGTGCGCGACTACTGGGTTTACACCCCCGCGCAGTACGATGGCAAGAGCCCGGCCTGCCTCATGGTCTTCCAGGATGGCGGCGGGTACGTCAGCGAGAACGGACACAGCCGGGTCACCATCGTGTTCGACAATCTGATTCACAAGAAAGAGATGCCCGTGACCATCGGCATCTTCCTCAACCCCGGCACGGTTCCCGCTTCCAAGGCCGGCGCCAAGGGCCGAAGCAATCGCAGCTTCGAGTACGACACGCTCAGCGATCAGTACGCGCGGTTCCTGATCGAAGAGGTGCTGCCGGGCCTGAAGGAGAAGCACAAGCTGAACATCACGGACGATCCGGAAGGCCGGGCCATCGCGGGGATCAGCTCGGGCGGCATCTGCGCGTGGACTGTCGCGTGGGAGCGACCCGATTCCTTCCGCAAGGTCGTCAGCTACGTGGGCAGCTTCACCAACATCCGAGGCGGCCACAACTGCGAAGCCCTCATCCGCAAGACCGAAAAGAAACCCATCCGCGTCTTCCTTCAGGACGGCGCGAACGATCTGAACAACCTGCACGGCAACTGGCCTCTGGCGAACCAGCAGATGGCCGCGGCTTTGAAGTTCAAGGGCTACGACTACCAGTTCGTCTTCGGCGACGGCGGACATAACGGCAAGCATGGCGGCGCCGTGCTGCCCGATACCTTGCGCTGGCTGTGGCGCGACTACAAGCCGAAGGAGTAATGGTTCACACGTTGCTTTCACTTCGTTCTACTTCGACTCCCCTGCTCCAGGATTTTCACGATGATTCGCCTTCTCGCCGCGCTGGGATTGATCTGCCTCCTTACCGCGACCGCCCGCGCTCAGGACATGCCGTTCACGCAGGTGCTCATCGATGGCGAAGACTGGCAGCTCGTCGGCCAGGGCTACAAATTCACCGAAGGCCCGTCCGTCAACGCGAAGGGCGAAGTGTTCTTCACCGATGTGCCCAGCGACAAAATCTACAAGGTTGATCTGCAAGGCAAGGTCACCGTCTTCGTCGACAACGCCGCCCGGCCCAGCGGGACCATGTTCCGCAAGGATGGCCGACTCATCGCCAACCGCGGCAGCGAAAAGAAAATCGTCGCCTACAAACCCGATGGCAGCTTCGATGTGATCGCCCAGGATGTGAACTGCAATGATCTCGTCGTCGCCAGCACCGGCGATATCTACGTCACCGATGTCCCCAACAAGAGCATCATCCATATCAGCCCCGCCGGCGAGAAGCGAGTCGTCGCCAGCGGATGGCGACCCAACGGCCTCACACTCTGGCCCGATGAAGCCACGCTGGTCATCACCGATTCCGACGCGACGCATCTGTGGACCTATCGCGTCGAGGCAGACGGCTCCCTCAAGTTCGGCGAGAAGTATTACCACCCCGTCGTCTCAGCACCGACAAAGTACGAAAACGGCAAACTCCAGTTCGGCCCGCCCGGCTCCGACGGCATGAAGGTCGACGATGCGGGGCGCTTGTACCTCGCCTCCCGCGCGGGCGTGCAGATGTGGGACCCCACCGGCAGACTCGGCGGCGTCATCGCCTGCCCGCAGAACAAGCCCGTTTCCAATCTCGTCTTCGGCGGCGCGAAATTCGACACGATGTATGTCACCTGCGTCGACAAGGTCTACAAACGGCAAACGAAAGTGACCAGCACGCCCTACTTCCTCAAGGCTGACAAACCCGCGGCTGGCAAGAAGCAGTGAGTCAGATGCCTCGCTTCACTTCATGTGACGTGTTTCGATGCACGATGCGAGGGTTCAAGGGTCAAGGTAGTTGATGATGCGCCAGCCGAAGTCATTCAGGTTGAACTCCTTCGAGTTGATGAACGCCCCGTGCAGGTCGAAGAAGTTCATCGCGCACTGGTTGTCGTGGCGCAGGGTCATGATGTCCCACGGGTTGGCGTAAAACTCGCTGCCGTTCATCGGCGCGACTTCACTTTCCTCCGCCGTCAGACACGTCTGGCTCGGCTTCCTGATCCGGTAAAAGCTGGGATAAGGATTGCGGGCGTCCGCCTCGGCGTTGCGCGTGTAGCTGAAACTCGCGGGGCGAACGTAGCGATACCAGAACGGCACGAGCTCTTCGTGATCTTCGCGGTAGCCGTGATCATCCGGACACGTGAACGCATCGATCCCGTCGAGGTATCGCAGGCGGACGAGAATGCTCTCCTGCGGAATCCCGCTGACATTGGGCCACGATCCCGTGCCGACCCATCCGGGCGGATCCTTGAGGAATGCCTCGCGGTGACACGTGGACTGCTTGTTCTCCATCGCGTACGACTTGTGCGCCACGGCAAGCTGGTGCATGTTGCTCAAACAGATTACCGCCCTGGCGCGGCGACGAGCGCCGTCCAGAATGGGCAGCAGCATCGCCAGCAGAATCAGCATCACGGCAACCACTGCCAGCAACTCGGGAACGGTGAAGCCCTTTCGTTGAATCAGCAGGTTGCGAGTCATGTTGCACACTCGCCGCGGTGAAAGGTGCGCCGATGGCGTGCCGGTCCAATCTCCAACGCGAATCCGACAACCCGTGGGGCAACGCCGATGCCTTTTCGCAGTCCTGTATAAGCTTAACTCATGATTAGAGCAAGGCGAACATCGATACCGGAAGTTCGCATTCAACGCGTACTGCCGATGACGGACGAATGGAGGCATCGACCGGGTGAAGAACGCCGCGGGGCTGAATCGCATGGATCCGGCTGTCTACCGCGGAACTGAAAGGCCGGGAGAACTCGGACGTTGCGCCCGGCGCCAGGGATCTGGCATTCTCGAAATGAGTCCAGTCGCGCACTTGAAGCGCGCGCTGCGTACTGCCTCTGCTTTGATCCACCTCGGCGGTCGCTTCAATGGCCTCGTTGTTGGCCGCGCCGAGTTGCGGCTCGAATTTCCGGTAGCGTTGCTCCCACGCGGGATCGCCGGTGGTGGCCGCCATACGGGCGGACATGGTCAAACTTCGTCCAGGTGAAGGATCGTTCCACTCAGCGCCCCGATGCGCAGGTCCTGCCGCATCCGCGATAGATCCTGAAGCTGCGCGGTGAGCCCTGTATCGATCTGGAATGGGTTGCGCCGAACAAACAGAATATGTGTTGCTCGCGTTCATTCGGTAAGGAAAAGCGATCGCCACGCTGGTGAGTTACGAAGCTGTCCTTCACCGGGCGCGATTAACACGACCTCGGCGAGGGCAGCGGGCTGAGGTTCGGCAGCCTTCGCCGTGGAGATGGGCTCCGCTACCAGGCCGGCTATGAGGACAACGATCACCATGGAGTATTTCGTAGTTCTACTACAAGCGTATTGCCTCCGGTCACCAGCACGAAAGAGAGTCACCGGTAGTCGTAGTTGTAGTCGTCGGTCTTCAGTGCTGCAACTGGCACGTGAACCGTCCGGGCGGATGCGTCGCCGAAGGCCGCGTTGAATCGCTCGTCGCCGACGCGGCTGTGAAAGTAGTAGGTGTCGTAGAACTGCCAGGTCTCGTTCCAGGCCCAGACATTGATGCCGTGATCACCGGCCAGGACCCATTGCTTGGGATGCTGAATCGCGCGGCGATGAAGCGGGCGCGAGCCGTGCCCGTGAACCAGGTTGAACTTGGGGTAGAAGATGCTGGTGGCGTGCGAGTTGTTGGCACCGTACGAATTGCCGGTGGAAGGAAAGAGCCAGGAATCACCGGGACACTGCGTAAGCGGAACTGAATCCGTCTGCTTGAACATGCCCATGTAGGAGTTGAGCCAGCGGTCATCCGCGCCGTTGGCGGCGTAACCGCCGGTACCCTGCGTGCCGGCCCACATGAAGACGCTGCCGCTGCCGTTGAGCATGCCCGGCCAGAAGTAGCCCTGGTGATCGGTGGTGTACAGCACCGACGCCCGGCCGAGTTGCCCGAGGTTGGTCAGACACACGGCGGACCGCGCGGCGCGGCGGGCATCACCGAGGGCGGGCAGAAGCATGGCGATCAACAGCACGATGATCGACACGACCAGCAGCATCTCGATGAGCGTGAATCCGTGTTGCCTGCGCATGGATAAGTTCCGTAAAGAATTCCCGCCGATTGGCAAAGTAGTCGTCGCGGGGCATTCAACGCGTTTCGTGGAATGTATAGCGATCACCAATGAGTCCACCCCAGGGAATGTTGGTGTAGGCGGCATGCCCGTCCGCGAAGGCGACATTGAACCAGTCGGGCCGCTTGTGCCACCAGACAGTCTTCCCGAAGAAGCCGCCTTCGCTCCAGGCGTTGTTGTGTGCGCCGTGCTCGGCACCGGCGACGAGACGATCCGGGTGCCTGATCGTCTTCATTGAGACGGCACCGATGTTGTCGCCCACGCGGGTGAGGTCTTCGTAGCTGGGGTGGTGCGTCGAACTGTAGCTGACGCCGACGAGCTTGTAGAACGTGTCGGCCCCTTCAAAGCCGTTGTCGGTCGGGCAGTGCGCCATGGGCATGGGCGCGTTGTGGGACAGGCCTTTGCTGGCGACGTACGGATTCAGGTAACGGTCATCGGCACCGCGGCCTGAATAGCTGGCGAGTGTACCGGCGGTGCCGAGCCAATTAAACACGCTCTTGGCACCCATGAGTTCTTTACGCGGGATCCGGGCTTCATGATCCAGCGCGTAGTTGACCAGCCCGTTGCTGATGCCATGCAGGTTGGAGAGACATCGCACGCGCTGGGCCGCGGTCTTGCTCTCACCGAGCATGGGCAGGAGCATGGCGAGCAGCACCGTGATGATGGCCACCACCAGCAGCATCTCGACCAACGTGAAACCTTGATGTCGCAAGCGCATGTCAGGCTCCCTGGATCGACTGCCCCGACCGCATTGCACACGCTCGACCACGCACTTACGCGGCTCGCCGCCGCCGCGCCAGGCCGAGCGTCGCCAGACCGAGCAGCGCCAGCGACGCCGGCTCGGGCACCGGGATCGCCTGAATGAACTGGCTGGCGAGCAGCGCGCCGTCACTGATGCGAACGAAGTCGATCGCGCCGATGAACTGGTTCGAGCCAGGGCCACTGTTGAATTCGCCGACGCGGATGTCGTTCGTGTTGAACGAGGTGAGAGTCGTGGTATCCAGTGCCGAACCGACGAGCACGTAGTCGAGGTAAAGCATGACCATATTGCTGTCCGCATCGCGCACAAAGGCGACATGGTGCCACTCGCCGTCGGTGGCGGAAGGGCCGCTGGTCTGATTCACCAGGCCGATGCCGCCGGCGTTGGCGTCATCGACGATGGCCTGGAGGTTGCCGGCGTTGACGCGGAACCACCACGACGGCGAGTTGGGACCGACATCCTTGGCGACGATGATGCCCACGCCGGTCATCGAGGTCTGGATCATGGCTTCAAGGGTAAAGCTGTCGTTCTGGGCGAAGTTGATGTCGGTGCCTGCGGGCGGTCCCGCGTCGGGAAACGAGGCGAAGCCGTCGCGGAAGATGCCCGCATCGCGGTTGGCGGTCAGCAGGATGGCGCTGCCGCTGCCGTAGGCGGCGTTGCCCGCGACGAAGGCGGTGGTCACGCCGGTGCCGCCGGTGAACATATCGCGACCGTTACCGCTGGAGTCCACCAGGCGATCCAGCGCGTTGTTGGTCTGGCCGGGAGCCTTGTCATCAAAGTTCCACAATGCCTGCACGTTGCTGAGCGACGCAAGGGCCGTGGGCGTGGTGCGGTTGGCGTAGGTGCCGCCGCCGGCCAGCGCGGTGATCTGGTTCTGCGAAAGCGTGCCGTCGTAGATAGCCACGTCATCGATCTGGCCGTCCCAGAAGTTCGATGCAGGGCCTGAAGCGCTGCGACGGGCACCGACCTGGAAGGTCTGCACGTTGCCGGGGATGGCGACCTGGTTGGTACTGCTCGTCCCCTGGAGGATGCCGTTGACATAAATCTGCGCGGGGCCGCCGGCTTCGACGGTGACCGCCACGTGCTGCCAGGTTCCAACCGTCGGCGCGGTGGTTGAGACAGCTTGGCTGGTGCTGCCGTGCGTTGTGTAGCGGAAAAGGCCGGTTTCAGCCCAGAAGTATGTGTTGTCCTCATGCTCGATAATGCGGCGGAACGTGGTCACAGCCGTGTCGGTGTTGACCCACGACGCCATCGTGAACGAGGCCATGGAGCGAATCTCAGTCAGGTTGTTGCCGAAATCGAGATAGTCATTCGTGCCATCGAGTTGCAGCGCCCCGCTGGCGACCGCTGCGCCGCCGGTGAGCGTGCCGGTGTAGCGCGCGTCGCCGAAGCCGGCTGTCCCGCCGCTCGCCGCCACGCTGGAGCCCGACACATCGCCCCCGTTGAACTCCCACGCCGAGAGCAGCACGCCTTGAGCCGACGACGCCGCGAACAAACTCACGCCCACCACCATGATTTGACTCATTCGCTTGAACATGGACCGCTCCTTCTGCCCCGAGGGGCGATTGACAGGACCTGAGGACATGCGCCGCTCGTCGCGACCTATCCACCCTGTGATTTTTCTCTGAACATTCATAAACGCACCTTCAACTCACCGTCATCACTTCGACTGGAATCATTTCTGTCTCAGGCAACCGCCCCGGCTGCCGCGCCTGGTTGGCGAGCATGCGCCCGATGTGCCTGCCGATTTCCTCGGGCGTGATCGTGGATGCCACATGGGCGAAGCGAGGCTGCCGCTCGCTGCCGCGTCGATACAGATCGGAAACGAGAATCCGCTCGCGCGGTGAAGGACGTTGGGTGCCGGTGTTCAATGCCTCCGCCTGGGCCGCGCCCTCGGCCAGCGGTTCGCTGCGGGCGATGATGCCGATCGGTTCGTCGCTCGCTTCGATCACCGCCTGTACCTCAGCCGCGATCGCTTCATGATCCGGAGGCAGGCAGCGCGTGACCATCGCATCGGCCGCCAGACCGACGGAAGCCATCGTCTCAGCAATGCCGTCCAGCAGAACATGATCGCCCGGCAGCACGCGCTCGCGCAGCAAGACCAGCAGGCGTCGAAACCCCAGGCTCAGGAGATGCCCCGCCGCGAGTCTGCCGATGACACGCTGATCGCGATCGATGCGGTTGAGGCCGTGGACCGATGGATGCAACTGACCGAAGACGACGGTGGGCATGCCGCTCTGCAGGAGGAGGCGCTGGGCCGTGAGCGAGGAACGCACGAGCAGAAAGCCTTCGGACTGCGAGGAGCGCATGGCTTCGCTGATGAGCCGGTTGACCGCATCCGCCTGATTGTCATCGGGCAGAAAGTTGAACTGCACATCAACGCCGGGCAGCTCCTGCTGCATGCCGACAATGACGCCGTCCGCGAGGACCCCTTCCGAACGAAGGTACGTCTGATGCACGAGCAGATGCACCCGGCTCAGGACGGACTCGCTGGGGGCATCGGCTGGGTCGGCGATGATCGTGCCCAGCCGCTGCCTGCGCACCAGGCGACGGCGCTGCACGAGCAACTGCATCGCCTTGTTGGCGCTGGTGGTGTTCACCTTCAGCATCCGCGCGGTTTCAGTCGTATTCAAATAGGCATCGCCCGGCTGAAGCCCGCGCGAGGTGATGTCCAACTCGATCAGCTCAGCGAGCTTCACAACGCGCGGTTTCTGCTTCAGGCCCACACTCATAGAAATCCAATTTACCCATTGATCTTTTTATGTCAAGAAGTATTCTTTGCTATTGCAAGATTTTTTTCGATGCGATAAGGTGGACCCTGTTCGAGCCCTGTGGAACCCCGATATGAACAGCACCGCTTCAACCCCGAGTCCAACGTCTCAGGCCTGCTTTTCGCCGCAAATACTCACGGCCAGCCAGCGGCGGGACTACGAAGCCCAAGGCTATCTCCTGCTCCCGGGCGTGCTCACCGCCGAGGGGCTCACCCGCCTGCGCGACCAGTGCATGGCCGCCTGGCACGGCCAGAAAGGCGAGTACGACCCCGAGGGCTCCTGGCTCAAAAACGCCCTGCTCTGCAACATCCATCATCACGCCCCGCTGGTGCGCGACTTCTATTTCCGCGGCCCGCTTGTGGATGTGGCTCAGCAAATCATCGGCCCCAACATCAAAGCCGCCACCAGCCAGCTCACCTTCAAAATGCGCGGCAACACCAAGGCCTTCGGCTGGCATCAGGACAACGGCTACGGTCAGCTCGAACCCGCCACCGCCATCACCACCCTCACCGCCCTCGAAGACAACGACCCCGACAACGGCTGCCTCTGGCTGATCCCCGGCTCACACCTCCAGGGCCAGATCAATGTCAGCGACCGCCTCACACCCGAAGCCAAGGCCGCGGGCAAAGACCTTTCGGTGGATGTGCCTGACGAATCCGGCGCGATCCCCATGCCCATGAAAGCGGGCGACACGCTCATCATGCACTGCCACACGCTGCACCAATCAGAAGGTAATTTTTCCACGACGCGCGATCGCCGTGTATTGTTCCTGCGCTACGCCGATGCCGACGCGGTGGAAACGTACAACGAAAACAAGCCCCGCCTCGGACGACTGCTGCGCGGCAGAACGCGCTTCGCTGAAGTGGAAGCCTTCGAGAAGGAGTTGGAATAGGGTACTGAGTTGGGTGTGCTGGGTGCCATGGGTAAGCGAGTCTTCGAGCTTACCCGTGCGATCACCCCTGACTCACGGGTAAGCTCGAAGACTCGCTTACCCATGGCACTCTTTGCGAGAGCCTGTTTGAAAATCTAAAGGAGTTCACCGCTTGAATCAGTTCGAACATCTTGTCGCCGCGACCTTCACGCCCATGCATGATGATGGCCGCGTGAACCTGAGCGTGATCCCCGCCTACGCCGAGCACCTGCTCGCGATGGGCGTCACCGGCATCTTCGTCTGCGGGACCACCGGCGAATCATCCTCGCTCTCCGTCGAGGAGCGCAAGGAGGTCGCCGCCGAGTGGGTGCGCGTGGCGCAAGGTCGCCTGCGGGTCATCATCCATGTCGGCGCCAACGCCCTGCCGGATTGCATCGCCCTGAGCGAACACGCCGCGGCCATCGGCGCGGATGCGGTCTCCACCACGCCGCCGTCCTATTTCAAGCCCGCGACGAACGACGCTCTCGTGGACTGGTGCAGACAGATCGCCGCCGCTGCGGGCAAGCTGCCGTTCTACTTCTATCACATCCCTTCGCTCACCGGCGTGACCCTGCCCATGCTCGATCTTCTGCGCGAAAGCCGGGAAAATATCCCCACGCTCGCGGGCATCAAATACACGCATGGCAACCTGATGGAATTCCAGCGCTGTCTGGCCTTCGACCCCGATCGCTTCGAGGTTTACTTCGGCTTCGATGAAATGCTCCTGCCCGCGCTGGCGGTCGGCACCAAGGGCGCGGTGGGCTCGACCTACAATTACGCCGGCCCGCTTTACCAGCGCATGATCGATGCCTTCCACCAGGGCGATCTGGCAACCGCGCGTGCCTGGTCCAAGCGTACGATCGAAATGATTGCCGTGCTGCTCGAGTTCGGCGGCCTACCCGCAGGCAAAGCCATCCTGAACATGCAGGGCATCGACACCGGACCCGTGCGCTCGCCGCTGGTAAGCCTGTCGCCCCAGCGAACTGTGGCACTGCACGCCCGCCTCATGGAAGCAGGCTTCGACGCCCAGGCCATCGCACGGGAGGCCCGCGCCCTTCAACTGACTGAGAAAGCACGATGAATACGAATCAACGAACCGCACATTTGCTCGGCACCCTCGTGCTCTTTGCACTCACCACTTCCTGCGCCCTCGCCGCCGACTCGATCTACGTCGAATCCGGCGCGCCCAAGGCGGTCAAGGAAGAGGGCGGCTCATGGAAGCGCGGCGATGCCTACCTCGAAAAGACCGGCGAAGGCCCGATCCTCTTTGCCGATCAGGCTGCGGGTAAGGGCGACCTTCACATCAAACTCACCCTCGCCATCACCAACCTCACGAAGAGCGCCGCTTCGTTCACCTTCGAAGGCAAGAGCCACTTCGGCTTCGAAGGCGGCAGCGGCGCAGCGTTTCTCCAGGGCCCGCTCTTTGGCGAGAAGACCATCTATCTCGAAGGCGTCGCGGAGAAGGTGCCCGTGGGTAAGCCGTTCGACTTTGAAGTCACACGGAAGGACGGCGTGCTGCGCTTCGCGATTGACGGCAAGGAAATCTATTCGCACAAGGTCGGCTCCGATCCACTGGGCCGCTTCGGCGTCAGGCCCTGGCGCAGCACCATGCGCGTCTACACCTTTACCGCCAACGGCAATCTCGTCGCCCCTCCAAAAGACCCCGGCTGGGCAACAGGCGTCACCGCTGAATCCGTCGATGTCTTCGTCGCAGGCACCGAAAACTATCACACCTTCCGCATTCCTTCCATCATTCAATCCGCCAAGGGCACGCTGCTCGCCTTCTGCGAAGGCCGCAAGATCGGGCGCGGCGATTCGGGTGATATCGACCTCGTGATGAAACGTTCGACGGACGGTGGCAAGACGTGGTCCAAGCTTCAAGTCATCTGGGATCACGAAAACAACACCTGTGGCAACCCCGCGCCGGTTGTGGATACCACCACCGGCCGCATCTGGCTGCCGCTGACGTGGAACCTTGGCAGCGATCATGAAGGCGCGATCAAGGCCGGCACGAGTAAGCACCCGCGGCTGGTTTACATGAGCTACAGCGATGATGACGGGCTCACGTGGACGCAGCCGAAGGAGATGCCGGGCTTGCGTAAGGATTACTGGCGCTGGTACGCGACGGGACCGGACAAGGGCATTCAACTTACACAAGGCCCGCACAAAGGCCGGCTGGTGATTCCCTGCAATCACTCGGATCATCGCGACGCGAAGCTGCACCCCTTCCGCTCGCACGTGATCTATTCCGATGACCACGGCAAGACATGGCAGATCGGCGGCGTACTCGATCCCGCGACGAACGAATCGACCATCGTCGAACTCGAAGGCGGGATGGTGTTAGACAACATGCGTTCGTATCACGGCAAGCAGAGGCGGGCGGTGGCGGTGAGTAAGGACGGCGGCGAAACCTTCAGCGAAGTCACGCTCGATGATGCCCTGATCGAACCGGTGTGCCAGGCGAGCATTCTGCGATACACATGGAAACAAGAGAAGGGCGCGGATGGCAAGGGACGCATCGTCTTCTGCAACCCGGCGAGCAAAGCCAGGGAGAAGCTGACGCTGCGCGTGAGCTATGACGATGGGAAAACGTGGGCGGTGTCGCGCGAGCTGTACACCGGCTCGGCGGCATACTCATGCCTGACGCGCGTGGCAGGCAGCGATGATCTGGGTGTACTGTTCGAGCGCGACAATTACAGCAGGATCACGTTTGTGAGGGTGACGAGGGAGTGGTTGGAGGGGAAGTTCAAATCGAACCACTCGGCTGAACCCGTACACAGCACACGGAGAGGAACTCATTCACAACATCACACTCATTTCGGTGAATGATACGTCTCGATCGTGAAGCCAGTATGAAGTGATTTGAAGGACTCATAGGCGCGATTGCCGCCGGCTGATAAGCTTCAGGCTCCGTCAAGAGTGCTCGCTTCATTGCGATCTTTCGACGACCTGATCCTTTATTCATCCCCGAGCCTGGAGAAACCTGAATGTCCTGGTCATCTTCACCCCGTCGTTCTTTCGGTGGATTCGGCAAAGTTGATGCGCTTTCGGCCAAGTTGGGCCGCCGTCGCGGCAGGCGGGGAACAATCCAAGGTCAGGCGCTGTTGCCGGTCTGGGAATTACAGGCCCTGGAATCACGGCTGCTCATGTCCACCACGGTCGAACATGATGACGATCACGATGACCATGACCACGACCTGCACATCCTGCCCGCGCCCGATTTGACGATCGAGCTCAGCGGGACGACCGGCGACGGCACCTCGGGTTCGACCGTGAGCTATGCCCTGACCGACACGTTTTCCCTGGCGAGCCTGCCGGGGGCCAGTCACACGATCTACCTGGATTTTGACGGCCACGTCACCAGCGGCACGATCTGGAACACGAACTTCAACGGCGGCAACGACTTCGTCACGCCGGCCTACGACTTTGATGGCAATACCGCCTCGTTCAGTGATTCCGAACTCCAGCGGATCCAGTACATCTGGGCCCGCGTGGCGGAGGACTTCATTCCGTTCAACGTGAACGTGACGACGATGGATCCGGGTTCGGCTGCGCTGATCAAGAGCGGTAGCAGCGACCCGAGCTGGGGCGTTCGCGTGGTGATCGGCGGCAGCAGTTATGACTGGTTCGGCCAGGGCGCAGGCGGCGTGGCGTATGTGGGCTCATTCAACTGGAACAGCGACACGCCGACCTTTGTCTTCGAAGCGCAGTTGGGCAACGGCCACGAGAAGTACACCGCCGAGGCGATCAGCCACGAGGCCGGGCACACGCTTGGCCTGAGTCACGACGGCACCTCAACGACAGGCTACTACGAAGGCCACGGCTCGGGGGCGACCGGCTGGGCACCGATCATGGGCGTGGGCTACTACAAGGAACTGGTGCAATGGAGCAAGGGCGAGTACAGCGGCGCCAACCAGAAGCAGGACGATCTGGCGATCATCACCTCGCAGAACGGCTTCGGGTATCGCACGGATGACCAC
>JBBDXA010000119.1:6671-31142 GCA_040902585.1 Phycisphaeraceae bacterium | reverse complement strand
AGAGGGAGGGATTCGAACCCTCGGCAAGGGAAATTCCCCTGCGACGATTTAGCAAACCGTTGCCTTCAGCCGCTCGGCCACCTCTCCAGGCGGGACAGTACGATACAGCATCTATCGCGCGGTTTCCACTGCGCGGACGCAAACATTTCATTCAGCTCATTCGCCGCGCAGGGAAACGAGCAACGGCCCGCGCAAGGCGAGCCGGCAGGCGAGCCATGTCCATATCAGGCCGCTGAGAAACACACCTGCAACGATCGCCGCGAGCAAAGCGAACGGCGGCTGCGAACCGGGCGAACTCGCGGCTGGAATGATCGCCACGATCGCCGCGACCAGTCCGCAGAGCAATCCTGCCACAAGCAGAAACCAATGCTCACTCAGCACCAGCCAGCTCAGGCGTGACTTCGAAAAGCCCACCGCGGCAAGCAAGGCGAGTTCGCCGCGCCGTTCCAGTACGTTGCGAAGCACGACAATGCCCAGGCCGATGGAGCCCAGCAGAAGGCCCAGACCGCCCAAGGCCTGGAAGATGGAGAGGTACGTGTTCTGCACCTGGTTGAACATGGCGAGGCGTTCGACGGTTGGCGTGAGTTCGAGGCCGACATCGCCCATCGCATCACCGAGTGTCTTCCTTACTGCATCCAACTTTGCGGACGGCGCATCGATCAGGAACATGCGATGGCCGCTGACGGAGGGGTACTTCGCTTTGAAGTGCGCCTCGTCGATGAACAGGCTGCCTTGAAGGATGGAGTTGTTGAGCGTGGCGATGATCTCGACTTTGAACGTGTTGCCCGCCTCGTCGATGTACTCAAGCGAATCGCCGATGCCTTTGCCCAGGCCGTAGGTGATTGTGTTGGCGTCGCCGATGGCGGGGATGATGCTGTGGTCGGACCCTTTGAGGGGCGAAAAGTTCCCTTGCAGCAAATCCCACGAGTCCTTTCGATCCGAAAATGCGCCACGCTCTGCGAGCGGCTTCGGATTGACGCCCACCAGCCGCGGATTCTGGGCCCGGTTCAGATTCAGGCAACTCGCATCATCACCATCGCGCACGCGCATCGGGACGAACTTCACATCAGGCAGGTCGTCGCGTTCGAGGGCGAACTTGTCGAGTCCTTCCTCGGTGTTCAGATCAGTGAGTATGGAAAGCGTGGATTCGCCGTAAAGCGTGAAGCCGCCGGTGCCGCTCTTGCGGTCGGTTGGGTTGTCCGTCGGGACCAGCCAGAACGCGCCGATGGCGATGACCAGGAACGCGCCGCAGGCGAGCAGGCCGATGGTCGCAAGGCTCCGACCACGACGACGGGCATTGTTGCGCAGGCCCAGGGCGCTGATGGTGAGCTTGATCGCGCCGGTATCACTGCTTCCGCCGGTACGGATGAGCATGCGCGTCAGCAGGGTGAAGGAAAGCAACAGGCCCGCGGTCAGGAGCATCGCGCCGGATCCGAAGAACGCGCCGGCGTTGCGCAGGTTGCCGGTGGAAGCGGTCCATGCGAGCAGCGCGATCGCGCCTATGAACAGCACGAGCCCTGTGATAAAAGCCTTACGTCCGCCGCCTTGCGTCTGCGGCGTGACCTTGCTGAGCGAACCGGCGCCACCTGCGAGCAGTTCCCGGGCCGGCTGTCTCGCCTGTTTGCGCAGCACGAGCCAGATGGTGAGCATCGCCACCGCCACGCTGGAGCCGAAGCCGATGACGAGCGTCATCGGCTGCACGTAAAAGTTCAGGGCCGTGGTGCCCACCGCGCCGCGCCAGACCGTGCGCAGGCCGACGAGCAATCCTTTTGTATAGATCAATCCAAGCACAACTCCGATCACCGCGCTGATGACCGAAAGCACCAGCCCTTCCATCAGGAGCAGCCTTCGCACCTGTTTCGGCCGAAAGCCGATCGCCAGCAGCGTGCCCACCTGCGTGCTCCGCTGTTCGATGGTGAACACGAAGAGCAACCCGGTCAGCAGCAGCGCAGCCACGATGAGAAAGAACGAAAACCCCAGGAAAAGCTGGGCAAAATCAAAGCCTTCGCGGCTCGCCTTCAAGGCCTGATCGCGCACGGGGATGAACGACAGGCCGATGGATGCGGGAACGATTCGCCGCTCGATCTGATCACGCACCGTCTCGACACTGGCGGGCGGCCGACCGGCGACATCTTCCATCAGCGGGAAACGCACGGCCGTCGCGGGGCCGAAGCGATTCTCCCATAGCTTCAGGCCGGTGTCATAGTGGATGAATGCTTTCGGGGTTCCACCGTGCGCCTGCCAGTAGGCATCATCGCGCGGTTCGATCTTGTGTTTCAGCTTGAAGCTCGGCTTCCACTGGCTGAACGTCGTGCCTTGGCTCGGCATGTCGGGAAACTGCGGCAGCAGTGTACGGTCGGCCGCGGCTCCTTCGATGGGCACCATGCGCACCACGCGGAACGGCTGCTCCGTGGTCTTCTCCACCAGCTCGCCGCCCGGCCCCTGCACGAAATATGAGAGCCAGACCTTTCGCTCCTCTTGCAGCGAGTCCGCGCGGATCTTCAAGTGTTCCGCCAGCCAGTCGTTGATCACGATTTCATCACCATGGTTCGTCGGCTGAAGGTTCATCACCGACTGCGGCCAACTGATCGAAGGCCGCTCGCTCGGCAGCTTGCCCAAAGGGCCCAGCGCGCTCACCATCGAATAAGGCACCGCGCCGCCGGGAGAACGGATTTCGTTGACCATGTAAGTCAGCACCGCCATCGGCGTCACGCCCAGCGTCTCCCCCGCCTGACGGGCCGCGTCGAGCAAAGGCTGCTCGAGAAAGACGCGATCGGTGCGCAGTTCGATCCACGGCTGATTCGCTACCTGTCGCACTTCGATGCCGACATCCGAGAGTTCGAAGGTTTCTTTCAGCGAGGCGTCGGCCTGCGCGGCCGTGATTTCGCCGCTCTTTGCCGGACCGACGAGCATCAGGTTGGCACGACCTTCGAGCTTCAACTCCTGCTGAAGCCACGCGAGACTGACGAAGGCATTGAGCGGCGCGACCTGATTGGCCGCAAGACTGAAGCGTCCGCCGGCAGTGTCATCGACGATGTGCGTCACCTTGGCGCGAAGGCCGAGGGAGATGTCGTTCACATCGCTGCGCGTCAAGGGTGCATCGCGCGGCAGAAGGCTGGGCTTTGAGACGCGTAGGAGAACGGTTTCGCCGATCTTCGCCTTGAGAACGTCCGCAAGCTGCCGACTCAAGGCGACCGTTTCACGGGGAATCTCTTCGAGAATAACCGTGTGCGGCGATGGGCCGCCGGGCGGTGCGGCAAGCATGCCCCGCAGAAATAGCGAAGTAAAGCGATGATCGATCCCCACGACCTGCACGCGGCCAGCCCTCTCCTTCGAGGCGTCACTGGTGGCTGTGCCGGGCAGGAACATCACCGGCGCGACCGGCGCATCAAGCTTCTCACTCATCCGCGAGGCGAGACTCACGTCATAGTTCCGCTCGTGCGGCACCATCGCAAGGTGCGTATCGCCAAGCCGCGCCAGCGCCATCTCGCGCAGGCTTTGACGCACGGAATCACCGACGACCATCGCGCCGGTGAGCACGGCTGTCGCGACGATGACCCCGGCGATCACGCCCAGATGTGTGCGCCAGTAGTGGCGGAGGCTTTGCAGGATGAGGCGAAAGGAAGTCATTCAAGTCAATCTCTATAAGGAGAGCAGGAAGGAAGGAAGGAACAGAGACAAATCTGACGCCTCATTCCTGTTCACTTCGCTGCTTCCACCAGCGTGCCTTCGCGCAGTTCGTACACCCTGCCCATGCGCTTCGCCAGCGGCAGCGCGTGGGTCACGACGATGAGCGTCACGCCCTCTTCTTTGTTGATCTCGATGAGAAGCTGCGAGAGCGTCTCGGCGGTGTGCTGATCCAGAGCGCCGGTCGGTTCATCGGCGAGGACGAGCTTCGGCTGATTGATCAGGGCGCGGACGACAGCCACGCGCTGGCACTCGCCGCCGGAGAGCTGACCGGGCCGATGCGAAAGGCGCGGCGAGAGGCCGACGCGCTCCAGCAGCTTGCGGGCGCGGGCTTCGACGTCGCCGTTGTTCTTTGCGTGTACGAGCGTGGGAATCAGCACGTTTTCCAGCACGGTGCATTGCGGCAGCAGGTGATGGGACTGAAAGATGAAGCCGATTTTTTCGTTGCGGATGAGGGCGAGTTGATCGGGTGACTGCTTCGTGAGGTCCTGGCCGTCGAGCAGGACCTGGCCGGCGGTGGGCGTGTCGAGCGTGCCGATGATTTGCAGGAGCGTGCTTTTGCCGGAGCCGGAAGGGCCGACGATGGCGAGAGATTTGCCCGCGTCAACGGAGAGATTCACATCGCGCAGGACGGGCGGCGACGCGGCACCGTCAACGGCGGCGTACTGTTTGGCAATGTGGGTCAGAGATAGCAGCATTTACAGCCTCACCCATCGCTTCGCCTTCATCTCAAACCGCGGCAGCGTGCCGGGCGCGACGACACTCACCGGCACGCGGATCGAAAGCGACGCTTTCAAGTCCTCTTCAAGTTTAGCCGCGAGTGCAGCCGTGTCACCGCAGCCTTGCCGCGGCTCCACCTGAATGCGAAGCTCCGTCATCGCGCGGTTCGTCATCACTTCGACGCGATACTCGGCCACCTGGGCGTGGGTTCGCATGACTTCCTCGACGGCGCTGGGGTACACGTTGACGCTGCGCACCACGACCATGTCATCGGCCCGACTGAGGATGCCGCCGACGAGCAGCATGTCGCCGCGATCAGGATACGCAGGCTTTACGAGATCACCCGTGCGATAGCGCAGAAGCGGCGAGCCGAGTCGGCCGAGCGTGGTGAGCACAAGTTCACCGGTGCCGCCCTTTTCCACCGGCGAACCGGTCGCGGGATCGATCACCTCCGCAAAGTAGGAGCTTTCAATGATGTGCAGCGCGTCGGCACAGGTGCGGCTCGGATAACTCACCGGCCCGACTTCCGTCATACCGTGATGATCGTACACCTTCGCGCCGCGCCAGAGTTCTTCCATGCGCCGGCGCACCGCGGGAATGGAACCACCCGCTTCACCGGCGACGATGATCGCGCGAATCTTTACGCTGGAAAGATCGATCTTCAGTTCACGGGCCGACTCGGCGAGGCGGATCGCATAGGTCGGCGTGGAGCAGAGCACGTTCGCCCCGCTGTCGATCATCATGCGCAATCGGCCTTCGGTCGAAAGGCCGCCGCCGGGAATGCACAGGCACCCGCGGCGCGAGGCGGCATCGAACGCGACCCAGAACCCGAGGAACGGCCCGAAGCTGAAGGTGAACATCAGGCGATCGCCCGCGCCGACCGCAGCCGCATCGTACACCCGCTGCCAGTTGCCGATCATCCACTCCCAGCTCGCGTTCGTATCCAGCCAGCGGATGGGCTTGCGCGTCGTGCCGCTGGTCTGACTGAATCGCGTGTAGCTTTCGATCGGATAGGTGAGCACCGTACCCCACGGCGGACTTGCGAGTTGATCCTCCGCGAGCTGCTGCTTCGTCGTCAAAGGCATGCGCTGCGAGAAGGCGTCGAGGCTTTCGAGGTCAGCCGTGATATTGGCCTTCTGGAGGCGCGGCGAGTAGAAGCGATTGCGACCGGCGATCGCGGCGATGAGGGCGCGCAGCTTCGTTAGTTGATCGCTGCGGATCGCGGCTCGGTCTGGTGGTTCGCCGATCATCATGATTTATGCGTCGACTCGGCGGACGAAGCGGAGGCCGTCGCCGGTGGTTCGGCCGGCTGCACCTGCGGCACAGGCTTGTTGGCGCCGTGCGGCTTCGGCGGCGGCGGCTTGAAGTAGGTCGCCATCGCCCCGCCCGTCGCCGCCAGCACGATGCCCAGCATGAACTGCCAGTTGACCTGGCTGGCGGTCTTGTCGATCAGAAAGATCACCACCAGCGCGTTCACGATCGGCGCGCCGGCAAAGATGATCGTCATCACCACCGCTGGCGACGAACCGGGCCGCCCGAACGCCAACAGCACGCCGAACGCGCCCAGCGCCCCGACGATGCCCGCCACCAGTGACATCCATAATCCATAGGAAGGAAACGACCATGTCGCCCCGCGCATGATCAGCAGCACGGCCGGGCCGACGATGGCCACGAGAAAGTACGCGATGCCGACGAAGAGAAACGCCTTGTAGCGGAGGATGTCCGGCGCTTCGTTCACGCCCGGAGCCTTCATGCCCATCGAGCCTTTGTGGAGGAACACGCCGTAGACGCCCCAGCAACCGACGGTCATCAGGGCGAAGACGAGCCAACTCATGGCGCTGGATTGCGGTGACGATTGTGCAAGCATGTACTAATCCTTCCGGGGAACTGGAGTCAGGGGTCAGGAGTCAGAATCGAGCGATGCGAGCAACTGCGGCGGAGCAGCCTCGATCCGCTCGCTGATCGCGCGCGGCAGGTCCACCGCCTTCATCGTGCCCGTTGCATCCTTTGCGACGCAGACGACCGTCATCCGACCGCGGGCCACTTCTTCAGATTGATCCGTGCTGCCGCGCGGCAACCGGGTGAAGACAAAATCAAACGTAAATGCCTTGGCTTTCTTCTCGCGCACGACGACGCGGATCTCGACCGTGTCTTCAAAGCGCAGCGGTCTGCGAAAATCACACGAGGCATGCACGCGCGGAAAGCTGACCCGCTGCCCGTCCACTTCCATCACCACCGACAGGCCGAGCTCGCGATAAAAGGCATGCTCAGCCTGCTCCATGTAGCGGTAGAAATTGGTGAAGTGAACGATCCCGGCCATGTCGGTCTCGCTGAATTCGACAAGGCGGGTTGTGCGGAACTCAAAAGCCATAGCGGGATGATAACAGCGTGCGTTTTGTACGTTTAGCGGTCGGGCCGAGTCCGCGAGTCCGGGTGAGGGTCATCGCGATCGGACTTCTACGTTGCGAGTGAAGGCTCAGTCGCGTGAATGGGTGGCGTCGAAACGTCGAACGATTCCACCCTCGCCCCAGCCCTCTCGCTGAAAGGGAGAGGGCCGGAGCTTCGCTATCCTGTATCACGCATGAAACTCACCGGCAAAATCGCCATCATCACCGGCGGCTCCAAGGGCATCGGCCTCGGCTGCGCGCAGGTGTTCTCGAAACACGGCGCGACCGTCGTCATCGCCTCGCCTTTTGAAGAGGACGGGCAAGCGGCGGAGAAGGCCCTCATCGAAGGCGGCGCGAAGGCGATGTGGATGAAGACTGATGTGAAACACGAAGCACAGATCGCCGCGCTGATCGACACAACCCTCGCACGCTTCGGCAAGCTCGACATCATCATCAACAACGCCGGCTGGCATCCCCCTGCCGCCGCGATCGATGACATTCCACTTGGCGAGTTCGAGTCGATCATCCGCCTGAACCTCACCAGTACGTTTCTCGGCTGCAAGCTGGCCGCGCCGCACCTGCGCAGGACGCGCGGATCGATCGTCAACATCGCCAGTCTCGTCGGCATGGTCGGGCAGGCGCAGGCGGTCAGCTACGTCACCAGCAAGGCGGGACAGATCGGCCTGACGAAAGCCCTCGCGCTCGACCTCGCAAAGGACGGCGTACGCGTCAACGCAGTCTGCCCCGCGGGCGTACTCACGCCGATGATGAAGGAATGGGCTGGCACGCTGGACAATCCCGTCGAGGCTTTGAAGAAGGAAGATGCGAATCACGCGCTGGGCCGGATGGCGACGAGCGAAGAGATCGGCGAAGTGTGCGCGTTTCTCGCCAGCGATGAGGCCCGCTTCATCACCGGCCAGGCGATCTGCCCCGACGGCGGCGCGAGTCTGGGGTATCAGCGATGGTGAGGTGATTGACTCCCCTCCCTCCCAGGGAGGGGCTGGGGGAGGGTCGAGCGCACTGCGTCCTGATGTCATATTTCAGTTCGGGATCGCTCGCGCACTTGATCCCGTTCCAACTTGCTGCAAGGCGAGTCAACAGTTTTTGTTCGCTCGACCCGCCCCTAATGCGGCTCCGCCGCAAGGGCCAAGGGAAACGGGCCAAGGGCCAGGGGTGAATACAAAGATGCGGGCTCGGCGCGCGCAAGTGACAGGCTAAGACACGATCCCCTCCCTGTCCCCCGGTGAAAGGGAGGGAATCAGACACATCAAACACCCTTCGCCCATCTGCCGATAACATCTCCATCACCGCGCCCTTTCCGCGCGGCCCAGGAGGCCTGTGCCCATGCGTCTGCGAAAAGCCGTGATCACCTCCGCGGCCCCCAACCAGCGTTCGCTTCCGCTCCAACGCTTCGTCGATCGTGACGGCGTCGAGAAGGCTGCGCTCAAGATCATCATCGAAGAAGTCGTCAGCGCCGGCGTCGAGGAAATCGCTCTCGTCATCTGCCCCGGCGATCAGGCTGTGTATCAGACCGCGGCTGAGGAGCACGCCCCGCGCCTGCACTTCGTCGAGCAGAACAATCCGCGCGGCTACGGCGACGCCCTGCATCGGGCCGCGGCCTTCGTCGGCAAAGATGCCTTCGTGCATCTGGTGGGCGATCATCTTTATCTCAGCCGCACCGCCAAGCGCTGCGCCCAACAGCTCGTCGAGATCGCCGCCGCTGAAGACTGCTCTGTTTCCGCCGTGCAGCCCACGCGCGAAGCGATGCTGCCTTACTACGGCGTCGTCGCGGGCCGTCGCGTGCCGCAGCAGAATCGCCTTTACGAAATCGAGCACATCGTCGAGAAGCCCACGCCGACCGAGGCCGAGCAGAAGCTCATCGTGCCCGGCCTTCGCGCGGGACACTATCTTTGCCTCTTCGGCATGCACGTGCTCTCGCCGATGGTGATGGAGGTGCTTGCGAAGCAGATCGCTGAAACGGAGCAAGGCAAATCGATCCAGCTTTCGCCCGCGCTCGATCAGCTCGCCCGGCGGGAACGACACCTGGCCCTGGAAGTCCACGGTGATCGCTACAACATCGGCGTCAAATACGGCCTGCTCAACGCCCAGTTCGCCCTCGCCCTCAGCGGACAGGACCGCGATGAAGTCCTCGCACAGATCGTCGAACTGCTCGCGACCAGCCAGCGCAATCCATGAACCACAGATGAACACAGATGCACACAGATAAGAGAAGCGATCCAATCCTGTTGTGAGCGCTAGAAGGTTTGAACCCATCTGTGTCCATCTGTGTTCATCTGTGGTTTCAATAGAGTTCCCATGACCGACCTGATCGACATCATCACCTCCGACGATGCAACGGTGCGCAACACCGCGCTCGAAGCAGCCTGTGCCGGCCTCTCCGCGCAGGACCTGCTCGCGCAGTGCGAAGCTCTCGATGCCTTCCGCCGCCATTGTGACAACCTGTATCACCGCGTACGCGCCCTCTTCTTTCTCTACGCGATCCATCGCTTTCATCTGCCTGATCGCCTGTCCGCGGGCAGCGCTTCGCTCATTCCCTTTGAAGGCTACACGCACCTGCTTTCGCGGCGATTCGAAGAGGCGATCAACCTGTTCCTCGCCGAGCAGAAGGGACAAGGCCCCAGCGACGGCCTTTCCAGCGCGCTGGCCATTGCCTATCGCGATCTCGCGTTTCAGACGCTGGCGAATCAGGTTCGCCGCAGCGTGCGCAGCGTGCGCGGGAATCAATGGATGTTTCGCATGGGGCATCCTGCTGATCAACCGCTGCGCCTGCGAAAGGAGCTGCTCGAACGCCGGGAGAACGGCAATGAAGGTCCATTTCCAATCCTCACCGAGCGTACGCCTGTGCGCATGGACCTGACGCACTCGGCTTGGAGCGACATCTTCTTCCTCGGCATGGACTATCCGCAGGGCGCGAAGGTGCTGAACGTCTCGATCGATCTGGCGGTGCGCGGGCGGGATTCCGCACCCAAGCCGCCGATTGAAACGTACCTGCGCGTGATTGATGAACCGGTGATCCGGCTTGTCAGCGTCGATCTCGGCGCGAGTGCGGACATCACCACGCTGCCAGAAGTGTTCGACTTCGCGCGTGACTATCTTGGCCTCTTGAAAGCCGCGATCATCGCGGCGGGCATCGTTCCAGCAGGACTCGAAGGCTCGGGGCAAGATCTCAAAGACCTGCTCGCACAGTCCGTCGGCCCTGGCCTCGGCCTTGAGATTGTCAGCAGCGTCAACAACATTCCCAAGGGCTCGCGACTTGCCGTCTCCACCAATCTGCTCGCCTCGCTCATCGCCCTGTGCATGCGGGCGACGGGACAGGCGAAGAACCTCACCGGCGCGCTCGATGAGGGTGAACGCCGCCTTGTGGCCGCGCGAGCTATCCTGGGCGAGTGGATCGGCGGGTCCGGTGGCGGGTGGCAGGACTCCGGCGGCGTCTGGCCGGCGATGAAACTCATTCAGGGCGCGCCCGCTGTCGAAGGCGATCCGGAGTTCGGCATCTCGCGCGGCCGACTGCTGCCCAATCATCACATCCTCACCGAAGAGGAAGCATCGCACGCCACGCGAACGCAACTCCAGGACTCGCTCGTCCTCGTTCACGGCGGCATGGCGCAGAACGTCGGCCCCATCCTCGAAATGGTCACCGAGAAATATCTCCTGCGCAGCGGCGCGGAATGGACCGGTCGTGAGCAAGCCTTGAAAGTCCTCGATCGCGTGCTTGATGCCCTCAAGCGCGGTGATGTCAAGACAATCGCCGAAGCAACCACGCACAACTTCTTCGAGCCGATCCAGACGATCATCCCCGCCGCGAGCAACCTGTTCACCGAAACCCTGATCAATCGCTGCAAGGCCCATTTCGGCCCTGATTTCTGGGGCTTCTGGATGCTCGGCGGCATGTCCGGCGGCGGCATGGGTTTCATCGTCGCCCCGCATCGCAAGGCCGAGGCTCAGCAGTTCCTGCACGACACGATGCTCGCTGTGAAATGTGAACTGGAACATGCACTGCCCTTCGCGATGGAGCCGGTGGTTTACGACTTCGCCATCAACCCGCGCGGGACCGATGCCCATCTGCTCACGGATGATCAGGCGATGATGCCCGCGTCGTACTATGCGATGACGGTGCCGCGCTGGCTGCGGTGTGACCCTTCGCAGCTTCCCGCGCAGAGTCGGCGCGAGCTGGAACGCTTCGGCACCGCCGTGCGCACGGACACAGCCCTCGAAGGCTTCTCGCGCGTCATCTTCGATCGCCTCATTCCGCGCAGTGTGAAGGAACAATCGGGCAAGCAGAGTCTCGGCGAACTGCTCGATCGTCATGGTTTCGACCGCGAGCAGCACGAGCACATTCGCGCCAACCTCCGCGCCGGCCGCATCGGCCTGGCGCAGAACCGGCTGCCCGCCAGCACGACGATCGAGGATGTGAGACCGGATGATGTGATCGATGTCACGACACCGGAGCGAATCGATCCGCAATGGACGCGCGCGGGAGAAGCCGCGATCAGGGCGGGCGAAGTCGGGATCATCTCCCTCGCGGCCGGCGCGGGCAGCCGCTGGACACAGGGCGCGGGCTGCGTGAAGGCGCTGCATCCGTTCTGGAAGGTGCAAGGTAGACATCGCTCGTTCCTTGAAGTGCATCTGGCGAAGAACCGGCGCATCGCGAAGGCGAACAGTGCGACCATTCCGCATGTCGTCACCACCAGTTACCTCACGCACGACCCGATGCGGGAATACCTCGCCTTGCGCGGTAACTTCAGCTTCGACGGGCCGCTGCTGCTCTCGCCCGGCAAAGCCGTCGGTCAGCGACTCATTCCGATGGAGCGCGACCTTCGCTTCGCATGGGAAGAGATGCCGCAGCAATTGCTCGATGAGCAGAAGCAGAAGATGCGCGACAGCCTGCACGCGGCCCTGATCAACTGGGCGAGCAGCGCGGGCGAAGGCAACGATTACACGGATAATCTCCCGCTTCAGTGCATGCATCCGGTCGGGCACTGGTTCGAACTGCCCAACCTGTTCCGCAACGGCGTGCTGCGCGATCTGCTGAAGGATCGCCCGCAACTTCGCTGGCTGATGCTCCACAACATCGACACGCTCGGTGCGAACGCCGATCCCTCCATGCTCGGCCTGCACATCCAGCGCGGCGCGTGTCTGACATTTGAGACCATCACGCGGCGCGTCGAGGACCGCGGCGGCGGCCTTGCCCGCATCGACGGCCGCCCGCGCCTGCTCGAAGGCCTGGCAATGCCGCGCGAAGAGGATGAGTTTTCCCTTTCGTACTACAACTCGATGACGACATGGATCGATCTCGATGCCCTGCTTGCCGCGTTCAACCTTTCGCGCGGTGATCTGAACGATGCGGCGAAGGTCGCGGCCGCGATCCGCCATCTTGCCGCCCGCATGCCGACCTACATCACGCTCAAGGACGTGAAGAAGCGCTGGGGCCACGGGCAGGAAGATATTTTCCCCGTCGCCCAGTTCGAGAAGCTGTGGAGCGACATGACGGCGTTGCCTGAAGTGCAGTCCGCGTTCGCCGTGGTGCCGCGACGGCGTGGGCAGCAACTGAAAGACCAGGCGCAACTCGACGGCTGGCTGCGCGACGGCTCGGCGGCGCATGTGGAGAGTCTGTGCGAGTGGTGAGTCATGCCTGTAACCCCCGCAAAGCGACGCCTGCGACGACTGCTCCGCTGGGGCGGTGCGATTGCTGTGGTCTTGATCGTCGCCATCGGTGCGGGCGCACTCTGGATGGGCAGCAAACTCGTCGCGCCGGCACCGAGCGCTGTCGGGTCGCCGCCGGGTGACCTCGCGCTTGAAGTTGTCACGATCCCGAGCGAAAGCGGTTCGACCCTCGCCGGCTGGTTCGGCCGGGCGGTGAATGAGCGCGGTGTCATCGTGCTGCTGCATCCGAATCGCGGCTCGCGCCTGAGCATGCTCGGCCGGGCGCGGCTGCTGCTCAAGCACCACTACAGCGTGCTGCTCATCGACATGCAGGCGCACGGCGAAAGCCCCGGCGAACACATCACCGCGGGCTGGCTCGAACGACTCGACGCCAAGGCCGCGGTTGCCTTTGCGAAGGAGCGATGCCCCGGCAAACCCGTCGCCGCGCTGGGCATCTCGCTCGGCGGCGCTGCGATCCTGCTCGCATCCCCACTCGAGGTCGACGCGGTCATCATCGAGAGCGTTTATCCGACGATTGATGAAGCGGTGACCAATCGCGTGCGCATGCGGCTCGGATTCGTCGCGCCGATGTTCGCCGAGTTGCTGCTGATGCAGATCGAGCCGCGGCTGGGCATCCCGCGCTCGGCGCTGCGGCCGATCGATCACATCGCCGATCTCGGCTGCCCGCTGCTCGTCATCGCCGGCAGCGCCGACGAACACACGACGCTCGCCGAGTCGCGACGCATGTTCGACGCGGCGGTCGAGCCGAAGGCGATGATGGTTGTTGAAGGCGCGGCCCATGTGGATCTGCTCGAGGTGTCGCCGGGGATGTACGAGAAGAAGGTGATCGAGTTTCTGAACGTGCATCTGAACGATGCGAGAGAGTGAATTGCTAAGGAAATAAGGAAATGAGGAAAGGAGAGTGGGATCAATCCAAAGCTGTCCGCGTTCTCTTGCTTCTCTTTCTGTTCCTCATTTCCTCATTTCCTTAGCGCTGCTTCCAAAGCCCGCTGCGGCTGATCGTCTGTTCCACGCGACTCGCCGCCGCCAGCAGGCGGCCTTCCGACAAGGCCGGGCCGATGAGTTGCACACCGATGGGAAGTTTGTCACTCGACCAGCCGCAGGGCAGGCTGATGGCGGGCAGGCCGGCGAGGTTGGCGATCACGCTGTAGATATCAGAGAGGTACATCGTGATCGGATCATCCTTCTTCTCGCCGATCTTGAAAGCAGGCGTCGGCGTGATCGGGTGCAGCAGGCAGTCGAACTCGGTGAAGGCTTTCGTGAAGTCATTGGCGACCAGCCGGCGCACCTTCGACGCCCGGCGATAGTAGGCATCGAAGTACCCCGCGCTGAGCACGTAAGTCCCCAGCAGGATGCGCCGCTGCACCTCTTTGCCGAAGCCTTCGGTGCGCGAGCGCATCATCATGTCGATGATGCCGGTGAACGGCCCCTGGGCGCGGTAGCCGTACTTCACACCGTCGTACCGCGCCAGGTTCGACGAGGCTTCCGCGCAGGTGAGAATGTAATACGCAGGCAGCGCGAACTCCGTGTGCGGCAGGCTCGTCTCGCCGACGGTGTGCCCTTCCGCTTTCAGCGCGGCGATGAGCGACTCGATGGGCCTGCGCACCTCATCGCTCAAGCCTTCGGCGAAATACTCGCGCGGCAGGCCGATGCGCAGCGGTCCGTCTTTCGCATCACCCGCAGCCTTCACGGCGGCGACATAGTCCGGCACCGGTGCGTTGAGCGAGGTGCTGTCGAGTGGATCGTGCCCGGCGATCTGTTGCAGCACGAGTGCGGTGTCATCGACGGACCGCGCGAGGATGCCGACCTGGTCGAAGCTGGATGCATACGCAATCAAACCGTAGCGGGAGATGCGACCATACGTAGGCTTCATCCCTACGACGCCGCAGAACGCCGCGGGCTGGCGCACGGAGCCGCCGGTGTCCGAGCCGATGGCGAAGGGGACCATTTTCGCCGCGACCGCCGCCGCCGATCCGCCGCTGGTCCCGCCGGGCACGCGCGAAAGGTCGTGCGGATTGCGGGTGATGGCGAAGGCGGAGTTCTCGGTGGACGAGCCCATCGCGAACTCGTCCATGTTGGTCTTGCCGAGAAGGATCGTGTCAGCAGCGCGAAGGTGACGAACGCAAGTCGCGTCGTAAGGCGGCCTGAATGATTCAAGCATCTTCGAGGAGCAGGTCGTCGCGAAGTCAGTCGTGCAGAGGTTGTCCTTGATGGCGACAGGCAGGCCGGCGAGCGGGCCAAGCGGTCCGCCCTTCTGGCGGCGGGCGTCGATCCGCTCCGCGGCGGCGAGGGCGGCGCTGGCGTCGGCGGTGGAGACGAAGGCGTGAATCTCGCCATCGGTCGCGGCGATCCGCTTCAGGCAGGCGTCGGTGATCTGGGCACTGGTCACGCTGCCTTCGGCAAGGGCGGCGAGCAGGTCGCGAACTGTCATATCGATCAGGTTCATGTTCAATCCAACTTTCGGTCGGCGCGGCCGCATGCTAACGGAATTGCCGACCCTGCAACAGGCACGCCGGGCCAACCTTCGACGCACCTGCGATCCGGCTCCCGCCCCGAGTTCCCGCGATTCCTGCACAGGCCGACAGGAAGTAGCCACATGTCTACCATACCCCCTACCCCCTGGTAGCCATTTGTGAATAACTCTTGCGTTCATCATGGTTTCCATTTTGGCTACCCCGTGTCTACCCCGTGTCTACTAGACACGGGTTTTGGGTCGCGGGCGGCCTGGTGAGCGCGAACCGATCGCGCCGCCGCCGAGGGCGGATGATGTCCTAACGTATACCAAACTATATTGTTGCATCCGGCGCGGCGGACAGGAGGTGCTCTTCGCAAGGACCGTCGCCATCGATCGCCGGCCGCTCTTCCGCTGCGAGTTCCCGGGCTTCGCCGTACGCGGCCCCGCTCGCATGGCCCGGCCTGCTCAGCGCGCCTGCTACAATCGCCCTACCGAGGTGACAATGCTTCGCCATCCCGTGGTCTACATCTCTTGCACCAGCGATCTACACTCCGCCCGTGATCACGTCACCAGACTGGTCACGTCAATGGGCTGCGAGGGCGTCCAGCATCATCCCTTTGCAACCGGTGATCGTGGGCTGCTGAACGAGCTGCGGAAGCACATCGAATCCTGTTCCCTGTTCATCCAGCTTGTCGGCGCGCAGTACGGCGAAGGCCCGCTCGCACCGTCGCCTGAGTTCGGGCGCGTGTCTTATGCGCAATTCGAAGGGCTCTACGCCGAGAAGGTCGGACGCAAAGTGGTTTACATGTTGATGGATTCGACTTTTCCGGCGGATTCTTCGCCGCATGAATCGGACGAGTTCCGCCATCTCCAGGATGCCTATCGCAAGTGGGTCGAAGTCAAGCACAGCGCGCGGGTTTACCACATCTACCGGCTGAAGGATCTGGATCACTCTGTCTGCCCGTTGCTTCACGCGCTCGCGCCCAATCCACGAGTAGAAACACCCGCTTCAACCGATGCAGGCGCGCCCGACGATCACACCGCCGTGGAAGGGGCCGCCCGACTACGAGAGGCGCAGGCCGCGCCTCACGCGCCGACCGCGCCGCCTGAGCCGCCTGAGCCGACATCGGACAAGACCGGATTCATCTTCATCAGCTACAAGCGAGAGGATCTGTCGCGCATCACGCCCTACCTGCATCGCATCGTGAGCTGGGGCTATCCGATCTGGTACGACCGGGGGATTCCCGGCGGAGCGGAGTGGGATGTGCTGATCGAGGAAAAGGTGACCCAGTGCAAGGCTCTGCTGGTGTTCCTGAGCGAGGCGGCGGTGAACTCGAAGTGGGTCCGGCGCGAGATCAAGTTCGCCGACAGCGAGCAGCGCCCGATCCTGGGCATCCGGCTGGACAAGGACGTGGAACTGAAGCACGGCCTGAAGCTGGTCCTGAGTCAATTCCAGTTGATCAACGCGACGAGTGCGGATTTTTCCGCCGAGCTGCGCCGGGCGGTGGAATACACCCGGCTGCTGTGAGGGCTCCGTAGAATCTCCACATCATTCCGCCGGCTTGAGCAGCTTGTCCAGCACGCCCGCGGCCTTGCTCGCCGAGGTCGTCGTGCCGCGCGGGCCGGCTGCGCCCTTGTCGGCGATCTTGCCTTCGCCATCGAGTATATACAAACGATTAGGCCAGCACGCGTATGCCTTCTCCACCTTGTCATCGATCGCGTCGACGAGGATGGGGATGGACACCTTCAGCCGGCGTGCGAACTCCTTCGCGATTTCCCGCCGCTCTTCGTCGGTCTTGGGCGACTTCACTTCAAAGTCATTGCCCGGCTGCACCCGACCATCGGTCGGATGCGCTTCCTTGATGTAGATCACCAGGAAATGCACCTTCTCCTTATAGGCCGCGTGAAGCTTCTCGATCGCTTTCATCGAACTGACAAAGGGCGGACAGGTGCAGCTTCCAAAGATCAACACCACCGGCTTACCCTTGAGGTCCGCGAGCTTCACTTCATTTTTCCCATCCACATCCTTGAGCGTGAAGTCGGGGGCGCTGTCGCCGTCCTTCAAAGTGCCCTGGCGAATCTGCGGGCGGTCGGGGCGGAACTGGGCGTGCGCGGGGAGGCAGAGTGAGAGTGCGATTACAACAGAAAAAGAAGTGATGAGCGCGTGTCGCATGACCGGTCCTTTCGTGAGGCAATTCGTGCGGCCTGTGTTCATTTCAACGCTTGACACGCGACAGGCATTGCGGCGGGGCGTGCGCGGTGGCCTGAATTCGGTGGCTGGGGCTGAAGGCTTTGCGCAAGCCCCGGCCCGGCGTGGTGTGAGAAAGGGTGCGACAGGAGCAACGAGCGCCGCACGGTCGGGGGTTTCGCCAAGCCTTCAGCCCCAAGCATGCCGAATACCCCGACGGCTCGCGGACTCGCCATCGGGCTTGGACGCTGGTGATTACTGTTCTATCGTCTCCATCAACCCCGTCATCTCCTCGGCTGCGTGCCCATCGCCGGCCTTCTGCGCCGCCGCAATGCCATGCTTCAACACCTGCACGGCCGCGGCGCTGTCGCCTTTGCCTTCGAGCATTTTTGCCTTCTGAAAGTACGCGTAGCAGTACTTCGCATCCGCTTCGAGGGTACGGTCGAGCCAGGTGATGGCTTCGTCGTAGGCGCCGAGCTTGCCGTGTTCGAGGGCGATGCCGTAGGTGAGAAACGGATCGCGCGGGTCGGCTTGGTGGAGCTTCGTCAGTTTGGTGAGGCGGTCGGACATGGGGAAGGGTTCAAGATTCAAGGTTCAGGGTTCAGGGTTCAGGGTTCAGGGTTCAGGGTTCAAGAGTTGGGAATGATTGAAAGCTGATAGCTCACTGCTCAAAGCTCACCGCTCACCGCTCACGCCGTGGCGGCGCGGCGGCGGAGTTCTTCGCTGATCGGGCTGCCGCATTCGGGGCAGGTGGCGGCGTGGCGGGCGAGGCTGCCGCGCAGATCGTACTGGCAGTTGGGGCACAATAGGCTGTCGAGGTTGGCGCGGTAGCGGGCGACCTTGCGGTTGAAGTGGATGAGGTAGAGGATGAAGCCGACGGAGATCGCGCTGGAGCCGATGGCGTAGACCAGGTCCATCACCTCGCCGTGCAGGTTGTATCGGCGGATGCAAAACAGCGAGAAGAAGAAGTCGAAGAGGATCGCTGCGGCGATCAGGACGCGATGAAAATGATAGAGGGCCATGTGGTTGCTCCGGTGCAGCATGGTATTGTAGGGGCAAGGGCCTTGTGTGTCCGGGTGCCCCGGGGCGAGGAGGGTTGCCGACGAAGACCCGTGCGGCGCAGGGGAGCGCGGCAGCTTCGGTGATCGCAGGTGTCCGGCACGGGTCTCCTCGCAAAGCCTCGTCGACCCGTGGCACCCATCAACTTTTTTCCGCCAGCGGCTTCCGCAATGAAACTCGGCATCATCAGCGACACGCACGACCGGCTGCCCACGTTTCGACGTGCGGTCTCTCTTTTTCAACGCCTCAAGGTCGATGCGATCCTGCACGCGGGCGACTACATCGCGCCCTTCGCCGCCAGGCTCATCGCACCTGAAGTCCTTTCGATTCCGCTTCACTGCATCTACGGCAACAACGATGGCGAACGCAAGGGATTGAAAGCCGTGCTTCCGAATATTGTCGACGGGCCTTTGACGATCAAGCTGGGCGGGCGCACGATCGTGATGCATCATTTCATCGACTGGCTCAAGCCGGCTGACTACGCCAGCGCGGACATCATCATCACCGGCCACACGCACCACGTGGTCAACGAAACGAAAGACGGCAAACTCTTCCTCAACCCCGGCGAATGCTGCGGCTGGCTGACGGACCGCTGCACCGTGGCCCTGCTGGACACCGACGCGATGAAGGCGGATGTGGTGGAAGTGCATGAGTAGGGGAAGGGCCAAGGGTGGAGGGCCAAGGGCCAAGGGAGATACAAAGAAACGCGCCGAGTGGCGGTTGCTCGTGGTGTCCCCTGATTCCTGTCTCCTGATTCCTGTCTCCTGTCCCCTTCCCCGCCCTTCGCAAGTTCGCCGCGGGTTCCGCCGATGAAGAACGGGGGCTGGATTATCGCGCTTGCGAATGAGTTATAGGACAGGCTGATCGCTCGCGTCGGGGCATTGAAGCGAGGAAGAATCGCGTGGAGATGATGGAGTCACAATCCGCCTCAGCGGTCGGCCGCGCCGGTCGCCCTTCGCCCGCATCGCTCTTCATCGGTCGCCAGCCGATCTTCGATGCCCGCCGTCAGGTCGTGGCCTACGAGCTGCTCTTTCGCTGCGACAGCGACAACCACTGCCCGGCCACGGATGCGGACCTTGCGTCGCTCGCCACGCTGAACAGTTCGCTCAATGTGGTCGGACTCCGGAGCCTGGTCGGCGACAAGCTCGCGTTCGTCAATGTCACGCGCGAGCTGCTGATCGGTCAGACCCTGCGCATGCTGCCGCCGGGGCAGGTGGTGATCGAACTGCTGGAAACGATCGAGGCGGATGATGAAGTGCTGGCGGCGCTGGCGGAACTTAAGGAAGAGGGTTTCACGATTGCGCTGGATGACTTCGTGCTCACGCCGCGCACCGAGCCGCTGGTCGCGATGGCGGATCTGATCAAGCTCGATCTGCTGTTGGGCGGCATCGAAGGCTGCCGGAAGCTGATGGCGCAGACGCGGCGACCGGGGCTGAAATACCTGGCGGAAAAAGTGGAGAGCGATGAGGTCTTTGCGCAGATGAAGCAGCTCGGCTGCACGATGTTTCAGGGCTTTTTCTTCGCTCGGCCGCAGGTGCTCAAGGCGTCGCGCCTGGGCACGGGCCGGGTGCAGAGCATGCGGCTGATGAAGATGCTGGCGGGCGAATCGATCGACTTCGCCGCGGCTGAGGCGATCCTCAAACAGGATGTCACGTTCTCTTTGAAACTGCTCACCTATCTCAACTCCGCGGGCCTGGGTCTGAAGCACGAAGTCACTTCGATCCGTCATGCCGTCGCGCTGCTGGGTGAGATCAAGCTCCGGCAATGGGTTTCACTGGTGGCGATGACCATGCTGGTGGAGGACAAGCCCACGGAGCTGGCGCGCTTGAGCATGGTGCGGGCGAGGTTTCTTGAATCCGTCGCGCCGCTGACAAGGCACACCACGCCGGGCGTCGATCCGTTTCTGCTGGGCCTGTTCTCGCTGCTGGATGCGATGCTGGATCAGGAGATGGCGCAGGCTGTGGAACAGCTCGCGCTGACTGATGCGATGAAGAATGCATTAACCGGCAGGGATGCCACGCTCAACCCGCCGCTGGCGATGGCCAGAGCGTGTGAGCGCGGCGAGTGGAATGAAATGGACAAGATCGCCGCGAGCCTGTCGATGAACTCGATCATCGCAGCCGATCATTACCGCTGCGCCATGCGCTGGGCCGATGAGGTGATGACGATCGATGCGTGAGAACGGATGGGAGTAGGTTGGAGCACCATCCCTGCAGGGTGGTGCCTGCTGATGGTCACGCAGCCCCTGAGCACCGCCCTGCCGGGACGGTGCTCCAAATGCAAGCATTTGCCTCACACCTACTCGCGCGATGACGCCTCATCCCGAATCGCTTCTTCCAGCACCGCCGCCTTCGCGGACCATGACTCGTTGATGAGCCGCTTCCTCGCTTCAAGCTGCGCTACAGGCGTGCCTTCAGCGACGCGACTCTTCGCGACTTCGATAAGAGCTTCGACCGTGTCGAGCACATCAGCTGCGTCGGACCATTCTTCCGTCGCGGGCAGCCTGCGCGTGATCACCGGCTTACCCGTCGCGAGATATTCCTTGAACTTCAAAGGCTG
Source organism: Phycisphaeraceae bacterium (assembly GCA_040902585.1). Taxonomy (GTDB): domain Bacteria; phylum Planctomycetota; class Phycisphaerae; order Phycisphaerales; family Phycisphaeraceae; genus JBBDXA01. Next base: position 10,402 of record JBBDXA010000119.1, on the reverse strand, counting down.
AATCGCCCGTGTCACAGGCAGGTCGGCATAAGGCATCACGAGTACATCGGCCGCCTGCGCCAGCGAAGGCAACTGGGCATAAGGCATCGGACCGGGCATGACGATCCGCTTCGTGCGCATGAGCGATTCATCCGGCGACTGCTGCGGGCCCATGAGCACCAGCGTGCCCACCTGCTCGGCGATGGCCTTGCACCAGGTGACATCAAGCCGTTGATCGACGACGCCCCAGAAGAGAAAGATCGGATGCTCAAGCGCATCCCACCATTGCGGCAGCTCGGAAACCCACCCACGGGAGTGGGTGGGCTTTGACTGATTGCTGTCCCCTGTCTCCTGTCCCCTGTCCCCTGTCTCCTGTCCCCAATGCTTCAAATCAATCCCATGCGTCAGCAGTGTCGACTCGCGCTGCCAGGCTTTGATGCGATCGCGCAGCGTTTGCGAAACTGCGACGATCGCATCCGCCTTCGTCGCCAGCTCGCGGTCCATCGTGTCCAGCACGGTGCCATCGAGCCCCGGCCAGACGGAAAAGTCATCGACGCAGTAGTAGATCCAGCGATCAACATCGAGCCTGCCCGGCAGGTCGGCGGTGATGGGCACGGTGGTGATCACCACGCGCCGCTCGCCATCGGCACGCGGACCGAGCGCCTTGTGAATCGCCTTGCACATGAGCTTCGCATTCAGCCTGCGCTGCCACCCGCGGCGAAAACCGGGATACATGCGCGGCGTGACCACCGTCAGGTTCCTCAGCGCCGCGGCCTGATCGATATCCGCCGGCAGACTCACACTCGCCGTCGCCGCCTTCTTCGGCGGCCGCACCCACTGCCAGAGTTTGGTGAACACCTTGCCGATGTCTTCCAGCGACAGGCGCGGGGCCCGCGTGCCGATGGTGTTGACCCACAACACTTCGTAGCGCGGCAGAAGCTGCGAGATCAAATGCTGACAGCTCGAAGGGTGACGCCCCCAGTCATCGGAGAAGACAATGAGACGCGTGCGCGCAGCCGCCTTCACCTTGGCTAGCGGCGTCACCTCATTCGCATTGGCTTGTGCAACAGTCATCATCCTCGATTCATTCCGGCTCTTCCCTTGGCCCTTGGCCCTCCACCCTTGGCCCTTCCCTCCACTCCTACATCGGACATTCGTCATAACCGATACAGACGGACCCAAGTCGAGGTTCGTCTGTGCCGATGGTAACGGTAACAACGGTCGCAGCGATCACCATGCAGGAGCAAGCATGTTCACCCATCTTCAGCAGGCGACATTATCGGGCCCCTCGCTCTTACTGGCGGGCGATTCGGCTCCCGGTCGGCGCAAGCGTGTTCTGTTTCTCACGCATCGTGTGCCTTTTCCGCCGGACAGGGGGGATCGCATTCGCGCGTATCACATGCTGAAGTATCTCTCGCAGCGTTTCGATGTGTCGCTCGCCTGCGCCAGTGACGAGCCGGTGACGGAAGGGCAGATGCACATTCTGGAAGGCCTGGCGGACCGCGTGGCGATTCAGCCGATCTCGCCGCGCTGGGGCAAGATCCGCGGGCTGCTCTCGCTCGCCACCGGCGGCGCGATCACGCCCGCCTACTTCTATCGCAAGCCCCTTTCACGCACGATCCGCAACTGGCATGCGGTGCAACCCTTTGATGCGGTGCTCACCTACTGCACCGGGATGATCAACTACGCGCGGGATGTGATTCGTTCATCACCAGCCGGCCACAAGCCACGCCACGTCATCGACCTCGTCGATGTGGACAGCGCCAAGTGGAACGAATACGCCCGTCATGCCCGCGCGCCGATGAAGTGGCTTTACGCCACCGAAGCAAAGCGCATCGCCGCAATCGAATCCGGTCAGCGCGATCACTTCGATTCCATCGCCGTCGTCAGCGATGCCGAGGCTGAAACCTATCGCCGCGAAGTGGGCGAGCACGAAGGCCTGACCGTCCTGCGTCATGCCGTGGATACGAACTACTTCAAGCCCCTGCCCGATGCCGGTTCGTGGACGCTCGTGTTCGTCGGCGTCCTCAACTACAAACCCAATGTCGAAGGCATTTCGTGGTTCGTGAAGAATGTCATGCCGCTGCTAAGACATCATCTGCCCAACGTGAAGCTTCAGATCGTCGGCCGCGCGCCTACGCCGGCAGTACTCGCGCTGAACGATGAACCCAATGTCGAAGTCGTCGGCCCCGTGCCGGACGTGCGCAAGTACCTGCGCTCCGCCTCCGCCGCGATCGCCCCGCTGCGCATCGCCCGCGGCGTGCAGACGAAGGTGCTCGAAGCGATGGCCAGCGGGCGCGTCGCCGTCTGCTCGCCCGGTGCCGCCGAAGGCATTCACGCCGAGGCGGGCAAGCATCTGCTCATCGCCACCGAACCGCAGCACTGGGTCGATGTCCTCTCGCAGGTGCTTCAGGACGGCCACCTGCGCACCGCCATCGCCACCGCAGCACGAGCGCAGGTCGAAGCGATTTATCCCTGGGAGAAGTGCCTTGCGCCGCTGGCGGAGCTGCTGACGGGCGAGAAGAAGACGAGGGAGGAAAGGATCGCAGCGTGAAGAGGCGCTAAACTGAATAGCCCTGTGGAGATTCGCGATGGAATGGAAACTGGCCGACGCCAAGAACAAGCTCAGCGAGGTCTTCAATCTCGCCCAGACCAAAGGCCCTCAACGTATCGTCCGCGGAAACGACGCTGTCGTGTTGGTCTCCGAGCGCGACTATGAGGCACTCACTGGAAAGCCAGCCGACTTCAAACAATTCCTCCTCGATGGGCCTGACCTGTGCGGATTGGATTTCTCACGTGATTGCTCGCCAGGGCGTACTGTCAAGCTGTGAGGTTCACTCATTCACCTCCGCCACCAGCACGCGCGGCAACCCTTCATGATCCGCCAGCACGTGCGCGTTCTCCAACCCCGCCTCCTGCGCCAAGGCCAGCACCGCCTCCTTCTGTGACGCGGCTATTTCCAAGACCAACTGTCCCGGCGGCTCGATAAACCGCTTCGCCTGCGCGATCAACGGTCTAATCAACTGCAAGCCATCCGCTCCGCCGCGCAGGGCGCGCTCCGGTTCGTAATCCTTCACATTCGGCTCGACTTGAGCCCACTCCGCGTCGCTGATGTAAGGCGGATTGCTCACCAGGTACCGCACGCGCTGCACGCCCAAAGGCTCCAGCAGGTTGCCCTGGTGAAAATCGATGTGCTGCGTCACGCCATGCGCCTGCGCATTTTCCTTCGCGATCGCGAGTGCTTCATCGCTGATATCCGTGGCGATCACGTGGCAGCCGGGCAGATGTTTCGCCAGGGCGATAGCGATGATGCCCGAGCCGGTGCAGACATCGGCAATGAGCGGGCTGCGGTAGCCGGGCGTGCGCTTGGCGTGTTGGATGATGTGTTCGACGAGGGTTTCGGTCGAAGGCCGGGGGATGAGCACGGCCGGCGTGACCTTGAACATCATCGAAAAAAACGGCGCGTGGCCGACGAGATAATCCACCGGCTCATGCTGGATCGCGCGCTCGACCAGATCGCGAAAGGCGGCCCGCTCCAGTTCGCTGGCCGGGCGATCCGCCTCGATGAAAAGCTTGATCCGCTTCACGCCGAGCACATGCGCCAGCAGCATCTCCGCCGAGAGCCGCGGCGAGTCGATGCCTTTTTTCTCGAAATGCTCAGCCGTCCACGCCAAGAGCCTGCGCGTGGTCCATTTCTCTTCGCTGGTTGAGCGGTTGGACATGCGTTGATTTGATGGCGCTCGGCGGGGGGG
>JBBDXA010000119.1:0-6661 GCA_040902585.1 Phycisphaeraceae bacterium | reverse complement strand
TTGCCCCCCCCCCCCCCGGCCGCGCGTTTACTTTTTCTCTTTGACTTCGATGTACGTCTTCTTCATGCCCAGCGCTTCCTTCGGGCGGCCCGACTGCGTGCCGAGCTTGTTGAGCGTGTCGATGACATCGGTGCCTTCGACGATCTCGCCGAAGATCGAGTGGTTGCCGTCGAGCCACGGCGTCTTCACGAAGGTGAGGAAAAACTGCGAGCCGTCCGTGCCCGGGCCGGCGTTGGCCATGGAGAGCAGGTAAGGCTTGTCGTGCTTGACGCTCTTGTCGAACTCGCCATCGTACTTGTAGCCGGGGCCGCCGGTGCCGGTGCCCAGCGGGCAGCCGCCCTGCGCCATGAAGTCGCTGATGACGCGGTGGAAGGAAAGGTCATCGTAGAAACCGAGGCGGGCGAGGTAGATCGTGCTGGAGACGTGCATCGGCGCAACCATGGGCATGAGCTTGATGGTGACCTTGCCCTTGCTCGTTTCCATGACCCAGAAGTATTCGTGCTTGTCGTCAAACGTCGCCTTGGGCGGCTTGGGCAGGCGGGTCTTCCAACCTTCCTTCTCCGTGTTGATCTTGCCGGCTTCCTTCTGCTCGGCGATGAACTTGTCGATGGCGGTGACCGCGCCGTCACTGGCGGTGTCCGCGGCGAACGACACGCCCGAGAGACAGAGCGTGATGAGTGCGATAATCAGTAACAGTTGCATGGTGTACTCCTTTTAGTGGGCTGGGCATTGTAGCGGCTTCGGCCTTCATCGCTCAGGCCCTCCTCCGATGGTCCTGCCGCCCGGCACCGTTCACTCGATCATGCCTGTCTGCTCAATCACGAGCGGATCCAGCGCCCGCATCAGCTCGATCATCGCCAGCGTGGTGCCCGCGCCCATGGCGACGACGCCCATGGCGAAGAACACCACTGCCGCCCACTGGATCGGGACCAGCAGTGAAAGCCCCAGGGCGATCGAGCAGGCCAGCATGCACAGCACGGTGGCCAACAGGCAGAACAAGCCGGCGCGCACCAGCCTGGCGCGGGCGACGATGTGTCGGACCTGCGCTTCCAGCACGCCCAGGCGCTTGCGGATGAGGTGGGCCTCAGCCGACGTCTGCTCGTCCAGCTCCATCGCGGAAAGCCTATCCACCGCATCAAACCGTTCCTTAAGAAACGCTCTGGCCCGGCCCACGATCGTGCCTAATCGATTGTATAGAGCCAGGCACAGCAACCCGCACGCGGAGATCATCACCACGGGAGCAACCAGCAACTGAATGACTTGAACAACATTTGGCATGACACGAATCATAGTCTGCCGGGTAGGATCATCATCGGGGAACTCGCGCGATCGACTCGAATTCGCCCCGGGACGTTTACTATATGACCATGACCTACCGAGCCTTGCTGTCGGCGCTGATGATACTGGCCACGCTGCTGCCCGCGAAGGCGGCGGAGCCGGACTTCGCCGATCAGCTTCCGCGCATCAAGCCGCTGGAGCCCGCCGAGGCAATCAAGGCCTTCAAGATCGCGCCGGGCTACGCCGTCGAGCTCGCCGCGAGTGAGCCGGTGGTCAGCGATCCGATCGCCATGTGCTTCGATGAAGATGGCAAACTCTTTGTCGTCGAGATGCGCGACTATCCCGAATCCCAGCCCAAAGACGGCGGCTGCGTGCGCCTGCTCATCGACACCAACGACGATGGCGTCTTCGATAAATCCACCATCTATATAGACAAGCTCGCCTGGCCCACTGCGGTCTTCTGCTGGGACGGCGGCATCTTCGTCGCCGCGGCACCGGATATTCTCTACTGCAAAGATACCAACGGCGATGGCGTCGCGGATTACCGCAAAGTGATCTACACCGGCTTCGGCACGCAGAACGTGCAGGGACTGCTGAACAGTTTCAGATGGGGGCTGGACAATCGCATACACGGGGCGGCCAGTTCGAATGGCGGGACGATTAAGACGGTGGCGACGACGTTGAAGAACGAAGTTGATGCGCCCAGCGCGAAGCCGCAAGCGGCGGTCAACGTGCGCGGGCGCGACTTCGCCTTCGACCCGCGCACACTTAAGTTCGAAGCCACCAGCGGCGGAGCGCAGCACGGCATGTGCTTTGACGACTTCGGTCGCAAGTTTGTGTGTTCCAACAGCGATCATCTTCAACAGGTCATGTTCGAGCTTGAAGATGTGGAGCGGAATCCGTTTCTCGCTGCGCCGGGGCCGCGCGTGAGTATTGCCGAGGACGGGCCGCAGGCGGAGGTGTATCGCATCAGCCCCGTCGAACCTTGGCGCATCCTGCGCACGGAGCTGCGCGTGAAAGGCGCTGTGCCCGGGCCTGTTGAGGGCGGCGGGCGCGCGGCCGGCTACTTCACAGGCTCCACCGGCGTCACCATCTATCGCGGCGATGCGCTGCCGGAGCTGCGCGGCATGGCGTTCATCGGCGATGTCGGATCGAACATCGTGCACCGAAAAAAACTCACCAAGAGTGAGCTACTGACTCAAAGCCGCATCGTATTCAGTGGAGAACGCATCGATGGGAACAAGGAGTTCCTCGCCTCGACCGACATCTGGTTCCGTCCGGTGCAGTTCGGCGAAGGGCCGGATGGTTGTCTGTATGTGCTCGACATGTATCGTGAGGTGATCGAGCACCCCGCGAGCCTGCCGCCTGCCATCAAGAAGCACTTGGATCTGACGAGCGGACAGGGAAAGGGCCGCATCTGGCGGATTGTGCCCGCCAAAGACTACACGCGACGCGTGACCCTTGCGATGAGCAAGGCGGCAACCGAGGACCTGGCTTACGCGCTGGCCTACTTCAATGCATGGCAACGCGAGACGGCGGCACGACTGCTCTACACGCGACAGGACCCGGCCGCGATTCCGATCCTTCGGCAGCAAGCGGGCAAATTTAGAAGGCTCACCGAGGCCGTTCATGACCTTTATGTTCTGCGTGGACTCGACGCGCTGGATGAGCCGACTCTGCTCCGCTCGCTGGAGTCAAAATGGCCGTCAATCCTGGAGCATGCAATCAATCTGGCTGTTGAGGTGAATCCGAACTCACCCGCGCTTCGGACCGCTCTGGACAAGCTGGCCGATCATCCGAGCGCGGACGTGAAATATCAGCTCGCTTGGGCGCTGGGCACGCGGCGCGACAAGCAGAAGATCGAGCCGCTCGCCACCATCCTCAGGAGCGACTATCTGGACAAATGGATGCGCCTGGCGGTGCTGAGTTCTTCGCTTGATGTCAGCGGTGAGCTTCTGGCGCGGGCGAGTGAGTTCGGACTGATCGTGGAAAGGAAGGACGATCAGGGCGTACTTTCCGCGCTGGCGCAGATGACAGGGCGACTCAACCGCGCGGATCAGGTTGAAGCCGTCAAGCGGGCCGCCGAAACGATTGCCAAGACCGATCAGAGGCTCAGCAGGGCAATTACGGATGCCCTCGCCGACGGCCTCGCCCGCGCCGTGAAAGACCCGCTCGCCGCCCTGCCCGCGACGCCTGCGCCCAAACCTATCAACAACGAACCTCGCCGCGAGAAGGAACATGAAGCCTTTGAACCCGCGCTCAAGCTTGAAGGTGATGTGGACAAAGGCAGCAAGCTTTTCGCCGAGCGCTGTGCCGTGTGCCACAAGCTCGACGGCACCGGCAACGAAGTCGGCCCCAACCTCGCCGCGATGGCGGCGCGCGGAGCCGAGGCGATCCTGCTCAACGTCATCGACCCCAACCGCGAAGTGAATCCGCTCTTCACCAGCTACACGATCCGCATGAAGGACGGCGAGATTCACACCGGCCTGATCACCGGCGAAACCGGCACCAGTCTCGAAATCGTCGGCCCCAAGGCGGAAAAACACACGCTCCTCCGCGTCGACATCGAATCCATCCAAAGCACCGGCCTGTCGCTGATGCCCGAAGCACTCGAGCAGGGCATGGATAAGCAAGGCATGGCGGATCTGATCGCATACCTGATGAAGGCGAGGTGAATAATGTTGAAAGTGAATCCCTCAAGCCCGATGGCGAGGCTCGGCGAGCCGTCGGGGTACTTCCGACGACCGGCGGCCGATACCCCGACGGCTCGCGGACTCGCCATCGGGCTTGGGCGTGGAAGCGTGTTGATGGTCATTCTTCTTTGTGCCGCATCAACCTTCGCCGCGCCGCTGAAGATTGCGACGTTTGAAGTTGATGTCACCCCGCCGATCGGCACGCCGCTGTGTGACGGGCTGGTGCCGCCGGCGAAGGAGATCGTCGATAAGCTCAGCCTGCGCGGGATTGTGTTCCTCACGAATGACAAGCCCATCGTGCTCGTCGCGGTGGACTGGATCGGCATCGGCAACAGCGGGCACGATGCGTTTGTCGAAGCGATCGCCAAGGCTGCGGGCACGACGGCCGATCGCGTTTCGATTCATGCTCTGCATCCGCACGATGCCCCGGGCTGCGATTTTTCCGCTGATGACATCGCCCGTCAGTACGGGCACGGCGACAAGCTCTTTGATGTGAAGTTCGCCCGGGAGTGTATCGAGCGCACGGCAGCCGCGGCAGCCGGGGCGATGGAATCGCCCCGCGCCATCACGCACATCGCGCTCGGCACGGCGAAGGTGGATCGCGTTGCTTCCAACCGGCGCATCCTCGGGCCGCTGGGGCGCGTGTCGCTGGGGCGCATGAGTTCGACGCGCAACGAAGAGGCGATTGCCGCGCCCGAAGGCGTGATCGATCCGCTGCTCAGGCTCGTGACTTTCTTCGACGGCGACAAACCCGTGGCGGTTCTCACCTGGTACGCCACGCATCCGCAGAGCCACTACGGCAAGGGTGGGGTCTCGTGTGATTTCGTCGGCCTGGCGCGCAACCAGCGCGAGAAGGACACGGGCATCACGCACATTCACTTCAACGGCGCGGGCGGGAATGTCGCGGCAGGGAAATACAACGATGGCTCACCGCCTCGCCGCGATGAACTGGCGGGCCGGCTGGCCGAGGGCATGAAGGGCGCGTGGGAAGGCGCGAAGAGGATGCCGATCAGCGCGGAGGATGTCGCATGGAAAGCCGAAAGCGTGCTGCTGCCATTGAGCCCGCGCCTGGAGGATGAAACAGCGATGATCGAGACCTTGAAGAAGGCCGATGCCCCGCTGGTGGCGATCAGTCGTGCGGCCCGCGATCTGGCGTATGCCCGCCGGGTCCGCGCGAAGAAGACGATTGACATCGGCCTGCTCGCGCTCGGCCCCGCGCGGGTGCTGCACATGCCCGGCGAACTCTTCGTCGAATATCAGCTCGAATCTCAGAAATTTCGCCCTGATGCCTTCATCGCCATGGCGGCTTACGGCGACTACGGCCCCGGCTACATCGGCACCGCGATCGCCTACGAACAGGGCGGTTATGAGACAGGCATCGTCTCGCGCACCTCGCCCGCTGTCGAGAAAGTGCTGGTCGAGGCGATGAAGAAACTGCTGGGAAAGTAACAACCTGGCAGAAACTCCGTGACTCGCCGCGTCTTTCGATGTAGGATCGGGGTTTGATTCCTGATTCGTTCGTTTCCAAAGGAGGCGTCATGCACGACGTGCGTGTGAAATTCGCTGTGGCCGCGCTGCTCTTGGGCGCAATGTGGACGCCGAGTGTGCGCGGTGATGTCATCATTCTGGGTGGTGAGGAGGTAATCCTGGATGCCCTGGTTGATGTGGTTGAGTTGGAGCAGGTGAAGGTGGCGATTCCGCGCCCGGCCCTGCCGCCTGGCGCGGAGGAGGAGCGCAAGGCCGCGGAAATAGCCGCACTGAAGGCACAGCTCGCGCAGACTGAGGCGGTGCTGGCGAAGTTGCAGGCGATTGCCCAGGAGGTGAAGGATCCGGCGGAGGTGATCGAGCAGGCGAAGGAAGCCGCGAAGCAGATTGACGTGATCAAGAAGAAGCTGGCGGTCGTTTCAGGTGAAAGGACCGACGAGCCGAAACCCGAGGAGTCGCCGCGCAAGGCTGAAAAATCCACCGATCCGAACATGATCGAATTCTTCCTGTCCGACGGCACGGTGCTGACGGGCAAGCTGAAGGTCAAGAGCGTGGATATCGAAACCCGCTTCGGCAGGTTGACAGTGCCGATCGAGAAGATTCGCCGCTTCAAGCCGGGCCTTGAGAGTCGGCCGGGCGTGAAGGAACGCATCGCCGGTTACCTCGAAGGCCTCGCCTCCGATGATGCGCCGACGCGCAAGCACGCGGGCGAGGAACTGCTCACGTTCGGCCCCGGCATCCGCGACGTGCTCCTGCCGCTGGCGGCTTCGACGCAGGACGGGCCGCGCGCCGCGGAGCTGCGCACGATCCTGAGCAAGCTCAACGAAATGGCCGGTCCTGATGATTTCAACGTCGATCCCAACAAGATCATGTCGATGAAGGATGTGCTGGAAACGCAGGACTTCACCATGACCGGCTCGATCGTGCAGAAGGAGTTCGCGCTGGCGACGGAGTACGGCAGCTTCGCCCTGCCGCTCTCGGCGGTGGTCCGCGCCGAGCGCGACGGCGGCAGCGAAGAGATGCGCGCGGCCCTGACCCTCACGGATAATGAACTGGCCCCGCGCTCCTTCAAGAGCACCGGCCTGCGCATCGAGAAAGGCGACGTAATTCAGATCCGCGCCAGCGGCACGCTTCAGATGACGCGCTGGGGATCCAATGCCGTGAGCACGCCCGAAGGCGCGCCGAACTACGGCTGGTACGTCAAC
>JBBDXA010000118.1:0-31289 GCA_040902585.1 Phycisphaeraceae bacterium | reverse complement strand
AGGATGGAACTCCCCTCCCTCCCAGGGAGGGGCCGGGGGAGGGTCGAGCAAGCGCGAACCCAAGTGCACCGAACGCCGCGACGATCTCCCTCAGCCCCGCGCTGGAAGGAAAGCGCGACCGCCGGACTTCAGGGTTTCCCAAGGGTAGACATTTGTCTACCACCCCCCTACCCCCTTGGTAGCCATTTGAAGATAAGTTCTGCATTGAAAACACTTTCCAAAATGGCTACCCCGTGTCTACCTCGTGTCTACTAGACACGGCATCAGGGGCATGTCGATCGTCACCCGCGCGTACCCATCGCCGCGACCGCTCCAGGCGGCCTTTGGGAGGGCGGGCGCGCCGATCGCGCAGCCCGCCGGGAGATACCGTACATTATACTAAATAGCGCTCCGCTCCGCAACGGGCGTGACCATACTATGTGGCATGATCAGTTGGGGTGCCATGGGCAAGCGGAGTCTTCGGAGCTTGCCCGTGCGGATCACCCTCTGCGCTCGGCGCACAGCACGGGTAAGCTCCGAAGACTCCGCTTACCCATGGCACCCGATTGCGCCCGCCACAGAAGATGGGCACGCCTTCCGCAACCTTGCATCTGAGCTGATTCAGGGTCGCCCGCATGCCGCGGTATGATCGACTCCCTCGCAACCCGGGACGAATCCAATGCCGCGACTGAAACTTTCCAACGAAGCGAAATACGCCCTCGCCATCGGCCTGTTCATCTTCCTCACGTTGCTCTGGTGGGTAACCTACACCGGCCCGTTCCAGTGGATCGCGGAACTGCAAGTCAGTCTGCTGGGCAGCTACGAGGTCCAGATCACGCTCATCGTGGTGCTTCTGATCCACGTCCTCGTCGGCGCGGCCCTGCTCGAAATCCCGGCAGTCAAAAGATACTTCGGCACGCAGCCGCCCGACTGGTGCCGCTTCGCCCGACTCTTCGGCGAAGACACCATCATCCCGTGGTGGCCCCTGTTCATCGGCACCGTTACGCTCGGCAGCGGCCTGTTCCTCATGACGGAGGTCTGGGTTGCCGGTGAGCTGACCTCCATGACCATCGAAGAACTCGAATCAGGCAAGCGGCCGACCTCCGGCTGGATCAGCGTCAAGGGCGTGCTGCTGGCTGGCGAGATGGCGCAGCTTCACGAAGGCACGCCGAAGGATAAAGTCGGCTCCTACGTGCCGATGGTGTCCCAGAACTGGAAGCGCGGGAAGCCCGTGTCCGTCTATTTCGACCTGGGCAAGGAGAAGACGGCTACGTCGGGCGAGGCGACGGTGAGCGGACGCGTCAGTTGGATGGGGCTGCCCGGCGTGATCCGCGAGCAGTACCGGCGATCGAGCGCGCCGCCTGCCGACGGGTATCTGATGCTGGTAAACAAATATGATCCTGACTTCAACCGAGGCTTCGCCCGCATCCTGTTCTGGATCGGCGGTATCGCTTATGCGATTGCGGTTGTGTTGTTCTTGCTCTACTGGCGCGCGGTGCGAAAGGCGCAGCAAAGGCGGATGAGGTGAGAGTGGTGTGGTGTTATGGGCAAGCGAGGTCTGCCGAGTTTGCCCGTTCGGGCGCCCTGGGTTCATCGCACGGGTAAGCTCCGCGGACTTCGCTTACCCATGGCACGCAAGGCACGCATGGCACCCAAGGCACCCAGGCAATGCGGCCCCGCCTACTCGCGCTGAAAGCAGATCACGCGCTTCAGATACACCGCTTCAAACTCCGCCCGCTGGTAGCCCACGCGGCCGACCATCGGGTCGATGATCCAGACCCACGAATCAGTCACCGACTGAATGACCACCATGTGCAACTGATTAGAGTCCAGTTGCAGCGGCGTGAGCGCGGGCATGGGCAGACTCTTGAGGTCGTGTACATTCGCTTCGACGAGGGCGACTTTGTAAGGCGTGCCCGCGAGTCGTTCGCTCAGGCCGGTCATCGCGCGGATGAGGGTGGAGCCGGTGCCGGGGCGGGTTTCGGTGAGCTGCGCCATTTCCGCTTCGGTGGCGCGAAAGCCGAGCTGCCTCAGGGCGGTGGCGCAGGCGGCGGGAACGCAGGAGTATTCCTGCGACTGCATGACGAAGTCATCACCGTTGCGTCCGCTCAGGGCGGCTGCGGAGTTGGGCTGGAGCATCCAGAGTGAACCCTGGAGGAAGAAGATGCCGCCGAAGAACGCGGCGAGAATGGTCAGACGTTTGTGGCCCGGCAGCGTGGCGCGGGCCCAGGCGACGCCGGTGACAATCATGAAGATCGGCACGGCCCCGACGCCTTCGATATGGCTGAGCATCCACAGCGGCAGGATCTGAACCATCACCGCGGGATGATGCACCAGCCAGCTCCACACCGCCATCATGGTGAACGCCACGAGCATCGTCAGGACGGCCCGGCGATCCTCGCGCCCGAGGCGCCTTCCCAAGAGGAAGCCTCCCGCCGCCAGCGCCGCCAGAAAGGTGAACCAGAGCAAAGCCACCTGCGTCTCCCTTTGTCGGACCGGTTCCGATAGGTCTGCCGCCGAGAAAACCCGAACGTATTTGACATCGGCACAAAAGAGGGTGGACTTAGGGGTGATTGCAAAGAGTGCGATCAATTCGCGCAAACGCGTCCGTCCGCTCTTGAATCCTCGCAAGCCCTGTGCGAGAATCCATCTCAGCCGGAGGCCTCCCTTATGAATCTCACCTTGAAGCAGCGGCGCGGAATCGTCATCGCGATCGTGGTTTTGCTGACGGGTTATTTCTGGTTCACCTACTCGGGTCCCTACATGTGGCTGGCGGAGCTGTCCCTGAATTGGCGCGGCAGCTACGAGCCGACGTTCATCGGCGTGTTGACAGGTCTTGTTGTACTGTTGCCGGTTGCTCTCATTTCGGAAATCCCAGCCGTCAAACGGCGATTCCCCCTGGACCTCTTTAAGGTGCCCGAGGGCACGACTCCGGGCTCTCCTTACAACATCGTTCTATACAGCGATGACAGCGTGATTCCCTGGTGGCCTCTTGGCATCGGTATCATCTGCCTGGGTGCATCGCTCTACTACGGTTCCCAGTTGTGGACCGCGGGCGAGCGCACCGCGATCACAGCATCGCAGTTGGAAGCGGGCGTGCGCCCTTCATCGGGGTGGCTTGATGTCACCGGTTGCGCCCTGCCGAGCGAAGCGATCCATGAAGTTGTCAAGGAGAGAGGGAAGGAAGAGGAGACGGTGTTCGTGCCGCTGGTTTCCAGTACGTGGGAGCGCGGGCAGCCGGTGTATGTGTACCTTGATCTGGGAAAGGTGAACCGGGCGCATGAAGCCGAGGCCCGTTGGAGCGGGCGCGTGGCCTGGTCCGGCTTGCCGGGCATGATTCGTGAATCGTTCAATCGATCCGATGCGCCGCCGGCGGAGGAGTATTTTCTCCTGGACACCACCTTCAACCCCAGGGAACATCAGAGTATGTTTGTATCACTGATGGTGGCGGGCGTGTTTTCGTTTGTCGTGGCGGCGATCAGGTATCCCTACCTGTTGCATAAAAGAAAGATTCGCGAAGGTGCGGGTGGTTGATCGTGGCAACGCCGATGAAACCAGCTTTCGCGTGATCGCGCCATCCGCGCGCTCCCGCTTCACAGTTCAGACGCAAGGGGACAGTCGCGCGGTTGACCCAGGGCCGGCAGCTCTTGGGCGTGTTTCGCCTGTGAAAAAAGAAAACACCCCGGCATCAGGCCAGGGTGTTTCGTTTGAATTCGAATTCACAGGATCTGCTTCAGAGGGCTCGCTGGCGACGGCGGAGAACGCTCAGGGCCGCGAAGCCCATCATTGCCAGCGTGGCCGGCTCGGGAACGCCGACCGCTTCGGCGAAGGTGCTGGCGATTCGGATTTCGTCGAAGCGGATGACGTCACCCGATTCGAGGTTCGCAGTGCGGATGTTAAACAGGCTGAGATTGGTGAGGTTGACGCCCGTGTTGATCGCGGTCGCATCGGGTGTGACGGGCTCGACCGTGCTCGCCGGATCAATGAACAGATCGATCCGCTCGTACTCGCCCCCCTGCTGGGAGATTTTCGCGACAAGATGGTACGTCTGTCCGCCGACGGCCAGGGTGCTCGCAGGATCGGTGGCACCGGCTGACGATCCCGATCGGGCGAAGAAGGGGTTTCCCGCCGCGTTGAGAACACCAAAGCCCAGAGCCTGTCCCGCATTGCCGATGGCACCATCGGTTAACTGAAACATGACGAAGTCGCTGCCAGTGTTGAAGTTCGCGACTTGTACCAGCAGGCTGACATAAACGGGCGAACCGGAGATGTCGTTCAGCCCGCGACTGAGAATGCTGTCAATGCTGGCAGTCGTGCCGTTGACGACCTGGGCGGCATTGCCGCTGCCGGGATTCAGATTCAATGCTTCGACCGTGGAAGCGGGACTGGCGGCACCGGCCCAGGCTGTATCCCATCCCGATCCGTCGGACGCGCCGATCAGATTCGAGCCTGGCGCATAGGTATCAAAATTGTCGCTGGCGTAAAGCACTGCGTGGGCCTGGGTTCCCGCAACGAGAACGCAGATGCCTGCCGTCAACGCTAGTGACAGGGTGAGAGTGCGACGATGCAAAGCTGAAAATAGCACAATTCCTCCATTCCACCCGGGGCAAGGTTTGATGATTTCACTGAAGGCCCACAACTCAACGTGACCAACAGAATCGCCAGTATAAGACTAATTCCGCCATTCGACAAGCGCTCTCTTTGCGGCCCAAGGTTCAGGCCTGAAACCGGCGGAATCCCACTCCCTCTCAACGTTTCCCGTTGTGCCCAACGGTAAAGGAACTAGAACACGCGCAGCCATAATGCCCGCTCTCGCCCTACCGCTCCTCATCCATCCGCTTGTAGTACTGATGCATGTCCGTCGCCGTCGGCGTGCTGGTACCGACGGCGCGGTAAGCCTCGAACACCGCCATGGGCAGGAAGAGCACCGAGTTGTCGCCGTAGAGCACGTTGTTGCCCCGGCGATAGTGCGCCGCCATGATTCGGCCGTTGATGATGCCGCCGCCGTTCCAGTTGTCGACGCCAGTGAAGCAGGAGTAGATCGCCTTGGTGCGGTACTTTTCGACCTTCCATTGTTTCAGCCCGGCCCCGCCCACTTCGACTTCCAGCGACCGGGCCGGGTAACTGGAGCGCAAGCGAAAGTCATTGCCCGCGGGGTTGTTGCCTTTGCTGTCGTTCCAGGGATTATCGGGGCCGTTGTAGGAAAGCGCCGACTGCTGGTCTTCCTCCAGGGAGACGTCGTAGTACATGCGATAGTCTTTGACATAGACGAGCAGCAGGCCGAGGTTGACGCGCACGAGTTTGGAAGCGTTCGAATCGTTCATCCAGTAGGTGGTGAAAGGATGCGCGCCGCCGCCCTTGTGGGAAGGGAGGTAGCTGAGGTTGTCGTTGTCGTAGACGCCGCAGGCCACGCCGACCTCGCGCAGGTTGATGCCGCACTGCACCTGGCGGGCGGACTCGCGGGACTTGCGCAGGCCGGGCAAGGTGATGGAAATGAGCAGGACGATGATCGAGATGACGAGCAGAAGCTCGACGATGGTGAAGGCGCGGGTTGGATGCGGGCGTCGGCTCATGGGGTTCAATCGATCATCGGAGTCTTTCTGCGGGTGTCTGCGGGTGCCATGGGCAAGCGAGTCTTCGAGCTTGCCCGTGTCGGCACCATGGGTTCATCGCACGGGTAAGCTCCGCGGACTTCGCTTACCCATGGCACCCGACTCACCCCACTCACCCGACTCACCCGACTCACCCGATTCAGACACAGCCACGCGAATCTCAGCTTGCCTCCACCGGCGTGCCGATCTTGCGGAAGCGCTGGAAGCGCCGTTCCAAAAGCGTGTCCACTTTAAGCCGGCTCAGTTCGCGCAGGTTTTTGGTGATGAATTTCTCAAGCCCGTCCGCCGCGGCGGCAGGGTTGCGGTGGGCACCGCCGAGCGGTTCGTCGATCACGACATCGACGATGCCGTTCTTGAGGTTGTCCGCCGCGGTGAGCTTCAGGGCCGCCGCCGCCTTGGCTGCTTCGGTGCCGGTCTTCCAGAGGATGGCCGCGCAGCCTTCGGGGCTGATCACGCTGTACCAGGCATATTGCAACATGGCCACGCGATCCGCCACGCCGATGCCCAGGGCCCCGCCGCTGCCGCCTTCGCCGATGACAATTGCCACAATCGGCGTCTTAAGCCGGCTCATCTCCAACAGGTTCACCGCGATCGCCTCAGCCTGACCGCGCTCCTCCGCGCCGATGCCCGGATACGCGCCGGGCGTATCAATCAACGTCACCACCGGCACCTTGTACTTCTCCGCCAGCTTCATCTTGAGCATCGCCTTGCGGTAGCCCTCGGGGTGCGGCATGCCGAAGTTGGCGGTGATGCGTTCCTTGGTATCGCGGCCCTTGTTGTGGGCGATGATCATGCACTTGTGCTGACCGATGCGGCCAAAGCCCGTGAGCATGGCGCGGTCATCGCCGAAGCGGCGATCGCCGTGCAGCTCGCAGAAGTCTTTGACGATGAGCCGAAGGTAGTCCACCGTCTTGGGCCTGCCGGGGTGCCGGGCGACCTGGACCGTATGCCAGGGCGTGAGGTTGTCGTAGGTCTTGCGCAGCATGGCGGTGTGGTTGTCGCGCAGCTTGCGCAGCTCGGCTGAAAGGTCGAGCCCGGTCTGCTTCATGTGCAGCTCCAGCTCGGTTATCTGCCGTTCAAGCTGGATGAGCGGGCGTTCGAATTCCAGCTCGTAAGAGCCGGTGTAGCTGGAGAGGGGTTCGTCGGGCATCTGCGAGGAGTCCTGGGTCCTGAGTCTTGGGTCTTGGGTCCTGAGTCCCGCAACCGATTCGTGATATGTTACACCCCTATGTCCGTCGTTTCCAAACCGCTGGTTTCGGTCGCACAGGTGACCATTGCGGGCGTGGGCCTGTTGGGAGGCAGCGTCGGGCTGGCGCTGCGCGCCGCGGGCTATGAAGGGCGGATCGTGGGCGTCGGCCGGCGGCGGGAAGTGCTGGAAGTGGCCAAAAGCCGCGGCTGCATCGACGCCATCGCAGGCGATATCGCCGAGGCCGTGGCGATGCAGAAGGAGCACGAGCTGGATCACCTCATCGTCCTCTGCACGCCGCTGAGTACGTTCGCCTCGCTCTTCGAAGCGATCGCGGAGGTGGATCACGACAATCTCTTCATTACGGATGCAGGTTCGACCAAGGCCCAGGTCTGCGCCGATGCCAAACGCCTGCTGCCTGACCCGACGCGCTTCGTCGGCGCCCACCCCATGGCCGGCAGCGAACTGCACGGCCCTCAACATGCGAAAGGGGATCTCTTCAAAGGTCGGCTCTGCATCCTCACACCGCAAGGCACCGAGTGCGAGCACGAAGCGATTGGCATCGTCAACGACTTCTGGCTCACGCTGGGCATGAAGCTCACGGTGAAAACGCCGGAGGATCACGATCGGCTGGTGGCGGCGATCAGTCATCTGCCGCATGCCGCAGCCGTGCTGCTGGTGAAACTCGCCGATGAGCTGACCGCCATCAGCATTGCCGCGACCGGCTTCAAGGACACCACCCGCATCGCCAGCGGCGACCCGCGCGTATGGACGGATATCTTCACCAGCAACCGCTCGGCCATGCTCGAGTCCATCGATCAATTCACCGCGGAGCTGGCGAAGTTCCGCAAAGTCATCGACGGCGGCGACGAGTCCGCCCTGACCCAACTCCTTGAGGAAGCGAAGCACGCCCGCGACACCTGGCTGAAGGCAACGTGGGGCGAGTGAGGGGGCGGGGGACGGGGGACAGGAGTCAGGAGTCAGGAGTCAGGGGACAGGCATCAGGAATCATCGATTGATCTGAACATCACCCACCAAAGCCCACCCACAGCAGTGGGTGGGTGCCTTCGACGGCAGAGATCACCATGCAACACGAACTCGGCTTCCTCGGCGCAGGCAACATGGCGGAAGCGATCGCGAAAGCCGCGATCGACAAAGGCGTGCTCGCGCCGTCGCAGATGATCGCCGCCGACCCTTCACCCGCACGACAACCCATCTTCGAAAAGCTCGGCATCACCTTCACGCAGTCCAACGCGGACGTGATTCGAAGCTCGAAGCAGATCATGCTTGCCGTCAAGCCGCAGATGTTTCATAAGGTCGTCGCCGATCTGGCCGCTCACGCCACGACGGATCACGTGCTGCTTTCCATCATGGCAGGCCTTCGCGTGGAGAAGATCAATGAGGTGATCACAGCAGCCGGCGGCAAGGCGATGCGCATCGTGCGCATCATGCCCAACACGCCCGTCATGGTGTCGCAAGGCATGGCGGGCATCGCGGTCGGGCCCTCATGCAATCCCGGCGATGATGACCTGGCGATGAAGCTGTTCAGCGCGGGCGGCAAGGCGGTGCGCGTTGAGGAACGGCTCATCGACGCCATCACCGCGGTCTCCGGCAGCGGGCCGGCTTACGTGTTCTACCTCGCCGAAGCCATGGAGAAGACCGCCGCCGAACTGGGCCTGGGCGAACACGCAAGGCTGCTCGTATCGCAGACCATCGCCGGTGCCGCCGCCATGCTGCTCGCTTCGACCGACACGCCGGCCGAGCTTCGCCGCAAAGTCACCAGCCCCGGGGGCACGACCGAAGCAGCCATCCGTCACATGGACAGCCAGCAGATGATGCAGACCATTGATGACGCCATGAAAGCCGCCCAGCGCAGGAGCCTTGAACTGGGGCAGTGACCGCTATCATGTTCTGACGATTTCCCGTTCCGGAGTTCCCATGAATCCGCTTCGCATCAACTTCGTGCTGCTCATCAACCGCCTCGCGCTGGGGCTGTACTTTTTCTTCGCGGGCTACGAGAAGGTGTTCAACGTCGGCGTCGGCACGTTCTTCGAGAAGACCTACAAGCCTAATGTCCCCGACTGGCTCCCGCAGTTCATCGCCACGCCCTACGGCTACGCGGTGCCCTTCCTGGAAATGATCGCCGGCGCGGCCCTGGCCGTCGGTCTCTTCGGGCGCATCGCCGCCCTCCTCGTTGCCGCCCTCCTCGTCAGTTTCATGCTCGCCATGGGCGTCAGCGGTGCGGGCGGCACGTTCGACAAAAACATCGTCTTCGCCACCCTCGCCATCATGCTCGTCATCACCGGCCCCGGCACGCTGTCCATCGACCGCTTCCTACCCGGCAGGAAGAAGTCTGCCCCCAAAGTCCCCGTGAAGTGATGCCGTGGCATCCCGGTTAGCGGCGCGGCCGAGTCCGCGAGGCCCGCCCGCCCGTCCGGCGACACAACCAAACTCGATTCATCGCAGGAGGAATCCATGACTCGGACTCGTCCTTCCACGCGACCCGCACGACCCTTCTGTTTCATCCTCCCGGCGATCCTCTTCGCATCGCTTGCGCCTTCGCATGCACACGCCGACGCCACCCTCTCCGGCGAACTCAAACAATGGCACCGCGTCTCGCTCACCTTCACCGGACCTGACACCAGCGAGGACGCCGCGACCAATCCCTTCCGCGACTATCGCCTCAGCGTGTCCTTCACGAATGACGCAGCCAAACTCTCCATCGAAGTGCCCGGCTTCTACGCCGCCGACGGCAACGCCGGCGAGACCGGCGCGGATAAGGGCAACAAGTGGCGCGTCCACTTCGCGCCGCCTGCCGAGGGTCGCTGGGACTATGTCGTTTCCTTCCGCACAGGCAAGGACATTGCAGTGGACAGCGAACGCCTCGCCGGTGAAGCGGTTTCTTTCAACGGCGAAAAGGGCGCGCTGACCATCGGCAAGAGCGACAAGACCGGTCCCGACTTCCGCGGCAAGGGCGCGCTGCGTTACGTCGGCAAACATTATCTTCAGTTCGCCGGCTCCAAGGAATTCTTCATCAAGGGCGGCACCGACAGCCCGGAGAATCTCCTCGGTTACGCCGACTTCGACGGCACCTATCGTCACCCGAAGGCGAACCATTCCAAGGGGCCCAACACCACGGATGATCTGCACCGCTACGAGCCGCACCTGCGCGACTGGAAGCAAGGTGACCCCACCTGGCAGCGCGGCAAAGGCAAGGGCCTGATCGGCGGCCTGAATTACCTCAGCTCGCAGGGCGTCAACAGCATCTACTTTCTCACCATGAACGTCGAAGGTGACGGCCGCGATGCCTGGCCCTGGACGAAGCATGATCGGCGCGATCGCTTCGACTGCTCCAAGCTCGACCAATGGGAACTCGTCTTCAGCCACGCGACCGCGCGCGGCATCCAACTGCACATCATCACGCAGGAACAGGAAAACGATCAGCTCCTGGACAAGGGCGATCTCGGCCTCGAACGCAAGCTCTACTACCGCGAGCTCATCGCCCGCTTCGCTCATCACCCCGCAGTGGTCTGGAACCTCGGCGAGGAGAACACCAACACCCACGATCAGCGCAAGGCTTTCTGCGATTTTCTACACGGCCTCGATGCGTACGATCACCCGGTCGTGTGTCACACCTTCCCCGGCAAGTACGACGAAGTGTACGAACCGCTGCTGGGCCACAAGACTTTTGAAGGCCCGTCGCTCCAGACCAATGCGACGCACGAACAGGTGAAGCGATGGGTGAACCGCTCCGCGCAGGCGGGTCGGCCCTGGGTGGTGCATCTCGACGAGATCGGCCCAGCCGACACCGGCGTGAAACCGGACAAGGATGATCCCGATCACTTCGAGGTGCGCTCGAAGCATCTTTGGGGCGCGCTGATGGCGGGCAGCGCCGGCGTCGAGTGGTACTTCGGCTACAAGTACGCCCACAACGATCTGAACCTGGAAGACTTTCGTTCGCGCGAGAACCTGTGGAAGCAGACGCGCATCGCGCGGGAGTTTTTCGAGAAGCACGTGCCCTTCACGAACATGCGCCACGCCGATGAACTCATCAGCGCGAAGGACGGCTACTGCTTCGCCCAGCCGGGCGATGCCTACGTGATCTACCTGCCCAAGGGCGGCACCACGGACCTGAACCTCGGGAAGATGGATTTCAAGTTCAACGTGCTGTGGTACAACCCGCGCGAAGGCGGCAACCTGGTCGCTGGCACCGTGCGCGAGATCAAAGGCCCCGGCATGGTGTCGATCGGTAAACCGCCCGCGGATGCAGACAAGGATTGGGTCACGCTCATCGGTCACGGTGAATCGCCCCAGCGCGTCTCGTTGATCGTTCACAACGGTCATGGCAGCGGGAAGTATCCTGGCGGGGCGGCGGTGCCAATCCATGCCTACGCGGGCAAGCCGCACGAATATTTTGACGGCTGGCATGAACAGGGCGATCGCATACTGTCCTTGGTTCCAAACGACAACCGCAAATCCTTTAGCAGTGACGATGCTAACGCGGTGGTGATTGTTGAAGGCCGCACACTGCTGGCGGCATCCATGGCTGTCGCAGCGCATTACAAGGTATCGACAAGTTCCACTCTTCCCGTCGTCCCCATTCGCGGTGAAGGCACCGGCAAAGTCGTCAGCTTCACCCTCATCAACGCCGACACCGGCAAGCCCATCGAAGGCTTCGATCCGCTCGCCGACAACGCGGTGATCAAGCTGGGCAAACTGCCCACGCGCAACCTGAGCATCCGCGCCAATGTCGAAGGCGATGTGAAGAGTGTGCGCTTCGGTTTGAATGACAAGGAAAACTTCCGCACCGAAGGCGCCGCGCCCTTTTCGCTGACGGGCGACACGCAGGGCAAGTACAACGCATGGACGCCGGGGAAGGGAAAGCATTTGCTCACCGGCACGGGCGGATCAGGCAGTTTGAAGATTGAGTTTACGGTTGAGGAGTGACTGCGGGAGCACCATCCCGAAAGGGTGGTGCTGTGGCTCAACGAACTCCTGATGCCAACGCGATCAATGAAGCCCGTGCGCCCATAGCACCACGCTTTCGGGATGGTGCTCCAATGACCATTGCATCAAGCCGGTGGCGTGCCTAAAGTATGCTTGAATGTCGCACCGGGTGCGGCTGGTTCGCCTCTTCGCCACGAAAGGATTTCAAATGGATAAAGCCAAACTCATCAGCAAACTCAACGAAGCGGTCAGCCTCGAACTGGGGGCCCTGCTTCAGTACAACCAATACTCGCAGGTGTTGCTCGGCCCTGAGCGGCAGGTGTGGCACGAATTCTTCGAGGACGCCATGAAGGAATCCCTCGATCACGCCCGCAAGTTCGGCGCTCGCGTCGTCGCCCTCGGCGGCGTGCCCAGCGTCGAGCCTGCCGCGGTCAAGCAGACCAACGACCTCACGCAGATGTTGGAGAACAGCTTGGCCGTGGAACGCCGGGCGGTGCAGGTGTACACCGAAGCCCGCGAGCTGGCCGAGGGCAACTACGCGTACAGCACGCTGCTGGAAGACCAGATTCTCGACGAGACCGATGACGTGGAGGAACTGGAAAAGATTCTGAAGAAGGTCAAGGTCGCCGGCGCGAAGGCGTCGGCGAAGGCCGCGGGGTGAGTCGAGTTCGCGCAATCACACATTCAATGCAGTGACAACAACAACAGCCCCTGGCGGAAGCCGGGGGTTGTTTGATTTGTGGTGAGGCATACGGCTGCGCGAACCCTCGAGCGGCTACCGGCGGCGTCGTTCATGCGTTGGTGGACAGGCTGCTCATCGCGGTCTGCTGGGCGCCGGTGTTCGCCGGGGCTTCTCCCTTTTCAGCGATGCGCTTCATCAGCATCTGCCAGGTCTGCTTTTCATACTCAAGCAGCTTGATCGCCTCTTCGACCTTCTCAGCGGTGCGGTTGAGATTGGCATCGACCAGCAGGCGGTAGATGTAGGTGTACAGCGCGGCCAGCTTGCCGCACAGGTCGGGCTCGACGTTGTGATCCAGGCTGGTGGAGAGTTCGAGCACGATCTTCTGGGCCCGCATCAGGCCGTTGTAGCTCGTTTCGTACTGGTGCTGAGCGATGGCGTCGCACGCCTGCCGGCAGAACTTGATCGCGCCGTCGTACAGCATCAGCCGCAGCTCCTGCGGGCTGGCCGTGAGGATCTTGGTCTTCAGGTAAGGATTGGGAGCACCCTGCTGCATCGAAACACAAGTCCCTCCGTCACCGGCGCGAAGTGCGGGTGACAACGGTTGTATCGGTCAGATCGACGGGGTGACCTTAGATCAGGAGTCAGGTGTCAGGGGGTCAGGGGTCGGGTGTCAGCGATTGCTGCGGAAGACCGACGCCTGCGAGGCGAGGTTCGACAGGGCCGTCAGCGAGCTGCTCTGGTCCTGAAGCAAAGCGAGCGCTTTTTCCATGGCCACGAACTGGGCTTCCAGGCGGCCGCGCTTGGCTTCGAGGGCTTTGTCCAGGTTCGCGATCCGCTTCGTGTTCAGAGTAATCTGGTCGCCGAGTTGATCGAGCTTGCTCTGCACGACGGAGTCGGTCAGCGTGCCCAGCAGTTCATCGATGCGCACGCCGATGCCCGCGGCCTTGGTGACCGTTTCGCCCTTGGCATTGAGCTCCGTTTCCTTGAAGGTGAACATTGCCTGTACCGCAGCCGGATCCGTTTCCAGCGCCGCCCTGAACTTGGCTTCGTCGAACTGGAGTACCGCCCCGCTGCCGACCTTGATGCCGACCTGCGCCAGGGAATTGAACTGGCCGGTCAGGTCGGTGTTGCGGTTGTTGAGCAGGCGATAAAGCGAAGACTGGATGCGCGAGAGCGACGAATCGCCCAGCAGCAGGCCGCGTTCTTCGGTTTCCTTGTTGAAGTTGTCGTACTTCTTGATGGTGGTCACGACGGCGTTGAAGCCCTCGACGAACTTCTTCACCGAATCGACTACGGCTTTGTCATCGCGGGTGACCGAGAGTGTCACAGGTGTGGTGCTGGGGTTTTTCAGACCGATGGTGACGCCGGGCACGACGGAGGAAATCGTGTTGGTCGCGCTGGCGATGGCGATGGCCTGCGCCGGGTTTTCGGAGCCGAAGAAGACGAGGGCGTTACGGGCCTCGGAGAAGTTGACCGCGCCCAGGCCGGTGCCGCCGTCATCGAAGACAAACGCGCCGCCTTTGCCCGCGGTCTTGGCGGCCAGACTGAGGCGGAAGGGATTGGCGGGTGAGCCGTCGTTGATGATCGACGCCGTCACATTCAGCCCGGCCGCGTTGATCTTGTCGTTGATCTGCTGAAGCGTGTCGGTCGCTTCGATGGCCACGGTCTTCTCGAAGGAGCCGTTGATGTGGTCACCGGGGTTGGTCGCTTCACCGAGCAGGCCCAGGTCGCGTGCGGTGGTCGAGCCTTCCTCGCTGATCTTCAGCGGCACCGCCCCGCCGCCGAGGTCTTCGATCAGGATGCCGTCGCCGTTGTCATTCACACGTGCATTGATCGCCAGCCCGCGGCTGTTGATTTCCGCCAGCACGTCGCCAATGGTGACTTCATTGCCTTGCGTCAGATCAACCGTGCTGGTCGCGCCGTTGGAATCGCGAATGATGAACTTGCCTTGCGCGACGCCCAGCCCGCCGCGCAGCGAGGCAAGGCGGGTGCCATCGTTGACATATTGAAACTGAAGATTGCCCGAGTCCACGCTGCTCTTGGCGAACGAACCATCGAGGCCAAGGTCGGCGGCTGCGGTGCCCGAGACATCGCTGATGATCAGGTCCGATGCGATCGCGCCGGTGGTATCGCTGAGTTTTAGCCCGTTTTTCGCCTGATTCAGCGATGCGGTCACGCCTGCGCCGGCCGCGTTGATCAGACTCACGACATCATTGATGCTCACCGCCGTGGAAAGATCGACTGCCGTGGCCGCGCCGCTGCGGTTGGTGATGCTGATGGTGCCCAGTCCCACACCCGTGCCGCCGTTGAGGTGCTTGAGGAGGCGTGAGTTGATGTTGGCCTGCACGCGCGAGCCGGTGATGATGCCGTCGCCGTTGCCGTCGCTGGTGAGAATGCCCAGATCTTCCGCGGCCTTGGAGCTGCTCAGCGCGGTGACTTCAAAGGTCGTGCCGCCGGCGGTGTTGTCAGTAAGCTGCACGCTGGCACCGCTGCCGGTGAGCGTAACCGCGCCGGCGGTGGCGGTATTGATGGCATCGGCAAGTTGTCCGAGGGTGGCGGCCGAGCCGACGCTGATGGCGAAGACCGAGCCATCGCGCGTGGTGATCTGAAAATCAGGCTGCGCCGACTTGCGCCTGACACCGTTGCCGTCGTTCAAGGCGGCAAGGCTGGTGTCGTTTCCAACAGTATTGACCGCGGCGGCGGTGAGCGTGTCGCCGACAGCCGCGATGTTCAAGCCCAGCGTCGCGGCGGTGCCGGAGTTGTTCACATCACTGACGGAAAGGTTGGTGGTGGTCAGGCCGGTGTTGTCAGTGAGAACGAAACCATCGCCATCGACTGAGGCGGTGACGTTGATGCCGTCGCTGCTGTTGATCGCATCGAGGATATCGCTGGCCTTCGTCGCCCGGCTCAGGTCGATGACCGCTGACGCCCCGCTGCGATCGATGATGCGAATCTTGCCGCGGGTGATGCCGGCTCCGCCGTTGAAGTTGCTCAGGTTGGAGTCGCTGTCGAGCCGGGCATCGCCGAATTCGAAGGTGAGCGTGCCGCCGGTGGGAGCGATGGCGGTGGCATCTTTGTCGGCGAAGCCTTTGGTGATGGTCTGCTGCGAAGAGACGAGTCGGCTGACGGTGAAGTTGTAGGTGCCGGGCACAGCCGAGGCGCTGCTGGTGGCGGAGAGAATCTTGTCGTCAGAACTCGTCGCGGCCGTCGCCTTAAAACCGGTCGCGCTGAGAAAGCCGCTGACGGAGCCCTTGAGCGCGAGGAGCTTGGCGTTGACATCCTGAAAGGCGACCTGCTGGCTGGTGAGTATCGCGCTGCGCCGCTGTACCAGCGCCTTGGGGCGCGCTTCGATCGCCAGCAACTGCTCAATGAGCTGAGCGGTGTTGATGCCGCTGATCAGTCCGATGCCGCTGGTGATTTGTCCCATGAATAGCTTTCAGCTTTCAGCCTTCAGCTATCAGCATCGAGTCGATTTCGCCTTCCACTTCAGTCGGACTCGTGTCCGACGAACGGTTCTGGCTTATAGCTGAAAGCTGAACGCTGACGGCTCTGTCTCAATCATCCAACACACTGCCGCTGTAGAGCTCTCGCCAATCGCGGTTGCGATAGTCGGCGGTCGGCTCGTCCTCGGGCCATTCGATGCCTCGCGGTCCTGTCAGCGTGTCCTGCGCCCACAGGGCGATCGCACGCCGATAGAGAGCCGTGGCCCGTTCGTCGGTCACCCGTTCGATGATGCCTGCCATCCTGTCCATCATGAAGCTCCAGGACAAGGGCCGACCGCTTATCGGGCCGGCCTCCCCGTGTGCTATCGACCGGGTCCAAGGTGCCGCTTGAAACACAAAGCGCCGCGCGGCTGCCCCCTGTGAAGCGCATCGACAGGATCAATCCGGGACTTGCTGAAAGCTTCGCGAAACAGGGAATTCGCGCGTAGACGATTGGAAGTTATGGGACGGAACGATGTTCAGTTGGATGGTTGATGTAAGCCAACGCGGGCGCGGTCACTTGCAGGGGCGATTCGCAAAAGGGCGCGGGTTGAAATGACGAGAAGGTTCGGCGCGAGAGGCCGTCGTTCTCGAAGGATTGAGCGGTGGTGCCGATGACGCCGGAGGCCGGTGCTAAGCCGCAAGCGGCTCGGAGGGGGCCAATAGGAACTTGTGGGATCTATTCTCCAATCAATAGAATTAAATTACTTGCGTCAATGGCGTCATGTTCAATTCTTGTACCCTCGATGCTTGGGTCGCCGGGCCAAATTATTACAATTCGAGTTGCCCGCTTGTACTCGCCATTATCCAACTCCTGACCTTGATTGTCGAACAACTCCACACCATACCCTACCGCCGTTGCATGAAGAGACCGAAAAACCGCTTCCTCTTCCTGACTTGTCTGACAACGATCTAGCCGCCGTTTTACAGCAACTGCGTCAATTGGTCTCCAGTAGAACACCAGGAGCAGGAGGAGACCGAAGGCAGTAAGCACTACAAACATATGCTTCTTAAACATGTCACATCTCCGCCCTGGAGGGGCCGAAATTATGGTTTACTTGTGCGTCTGAAGCAGCTTCATCACCGCCTGAAGATCGGACCACACCTTCTTGCGATTCTCCGGCGTGTAGGCGCGGAGGAGATAGGCCGGGTGAAAGGTGGGCATCACGGGCACGGCGGGGCCCTGCGGTTTGAGGCCGTTGAAATGATGCCAGATGCCGCGGATGGAAGTGATGCCGCGCTGCGTTTGCAGAAGCGTCTTGGTAGCCGGGCCGCCGAGTGTGACGATGACGTGTGGCTGAATCGTGGCGATCTGCCGGAGCAGGTAATCCCAGCAGGCTTCGATCTCGCCGGTCAACGGCGTGCGGTTGCCGGGCGGGCGACACTTCACCACGTTGGCGATGAACACCGTCTCGCGCGACAGGCCCATCGCCTTGATCATCTCCGTCAGCTTCTGTCCCGCCTTGCCGACGAACGGCACGCCCTGCAAATCTTCCTGTTCGCCCGGGCCTTCGCCGATAAACAGCAGCTTCGCATCCGGATCGCCGTTGCCGAAGACGGTCTGCGTGCGCGTTTCGCACAGGACGCATTTGTTGCACGGACGGACTTCATTCGTGTCCATCTCCTCCAGCGTCCTTTTCTTTTCCTTGCTCGTGAGCACCTTCGGATAGGTCGGCGGCTGCGGCAGTTCGCTGCCCAGTTCATCGCCCGCGGTCATGATCGGCCCAGGTTGCTGAGCCGCAGGCTGACCGACGAGATTGCGATCCGGCATTGCAGGAGATGGGGGCCGCGCGGGGGAAGAGGCCGGCAGTGGCGGCGAGGAACTTGAGATTTGAGATGGGAGATTTGAGATCGGCCCAGTCCCCTCGCCCACCGGCACCGACTCGATGCCCAGCAGGCGATCGGTCTCCACGTGTTGCCTGAGAATGCGTTGCAAGCGTGCGTCGTCCATGATGCTCCATAGGATAACGCCCATGACCGATCGGGGTA
The DNA here is from genome assembly GCA_040902585.1 of Phycisphaeraceae bacterium. Taxonomy (GTDB): domain Bacteria; phylum Planctomycetota; class Phycisphaerae; order Phycisphaerales; family Phycisphaeraceae; genus JBBDXA01. The sequence goes on along the minus strand of JBBDXA010000118.1, from coordinate 13,412 downwards.
AATGCCTGATTTTCGCAGATTCCGCGCCATGTTTTACAAGAAAATCGCCCCGCCCTGCCGATGCTGATAACGGTGGAGAGACCTTCTTAACGAGGTGCGACAAGGATGTCTGAACCTTCCAACTCCAGAACCGTGCTCGGCCCGCAATGCCGTTTCAACGGCCACCTTTACATTCGCGGCGATCTCCAGGTCGATTGCGAATGCAATGGCCTCATTCTCGTTGACGGCACGCTGGAAGTGCGCGAGGCCGGGCGAATGAACGGCCGCATCCGCGCGGGGGCGGCGCGTATCAGCGGCACCATCGATGGCGACATCGTCGGCGAACAGGGCGTGGCGGTCATCGCCGGGGCACACGTCACCGGCCGCATCTACAGCACCCGCCTGCTCACCGCCAAGGGCGCGACGCTTCGCGCGGAAGTCTTCGTCGGCCCTGAGGCGCTGGCGGAAGCGCCGGCGTGGGCGCAGCTTGATGAGAGACTGACGGGCAAGCCTGCTGTTGGGGAAGATGATGTTGAAGGACCACCTAAACAGAATGAGCCGGCGATCGCGGCGGTTTCGGAGGAGACTTCACACGAAGAGCAGGCACACGAACCCGCCCCTTCGCTCGGCGTGATACGCCATGAGTCTGCGGAAGAATTGCCTGCCGAGGAACAGGAACTGACGGAAGCTGTTCAGTCCAACGGGGTCAACACGGTGCCCACCAGCATTCGCGCCGTGCTTCAGCGCAGGCCGCGCATGATCGGCAAAGGCGCGGCTGCGATGCAACCATTGAGCATACGACAGTCGGCGTGAAGTTATATGACGAGTGCAGTCTGGAGCACCATCCCGGCAGGGTGGTGCTTTTCCGCCCCGGCAGGGGCGACAGTGGTGCCGAAAGTGCCGCGATCGAAGTTCGCACGCCGCTATCGCCCCTGCCGGGGCGAGGGACTGCGCTCGTCCGTTCCCCACGGGTTGCGCGGCGCTCAGAGCAGCGTCGCTCCACCCGTGGCTACACACTTGCGCCCCTATCGGGGCGGGAACCAGGCAAGCCGGGTACGCATGATCCGGATGAACCTCAGTTCAATTCCCCAGCGTGCGATCCGGAATCACGATCGTCTGCGCCCCCACGCCGAACACCACGCGATGCGTCAGCAGCATCGACCGCACCGGGTCCAGGCGTCCGCTGCTCAGCGGCAGGTGGAACTCGTTTTCAATCAGGCCGGTGCGCCGGTTCAGGAACGACAGGTTGAAGATCACGGGCAGATCATTCTCCAGCCTGGGATTGGGCAATCCCTGGAACTCCAGCCTGCGGCGAAGTTGCGCGATCATGCTGGCATCCGTCGGCAAGGTGATGATGAGGACGTGATCGCGGCTGACCAGTTGGGTGACCCGCTCGCCTGATGCTTCATCGAGCCCATCGTGCCAGCGCGTGGCGAAGTCAGCGGCGAGGGCGATGCTCTGCCGCGGACTGAGCAGGTGCCACATGTCGCCGGCGGTGAACAGATCCACCGGTTCGCCGCGGTCCAGGGCGAAGCCCGCCGCCACGCCGCGGACTTTGCGGTTGAGGGTGTCGGCGATGACGACATCCCCGCGATCGCCCAGGATGATGACCGCATCGCCTGACTGCCCGATGGCGCTGAGGCGATTCAGCGGAAGATCGCCGCGCCATTGCAGGCCGCCGTCGGGCAGTTGATGCACGGAGATGCGTGGCCTGACGCGCGGGTCGGTGCTGTCGCTGACGTACATGAGGTTGCCCGCGTCGCTGAGGCCGACCCACATGAGCGGGCCGGGCGGTTCGACCTGCGTGAGCAGATCGCCGGTGAGGGCATCGATGGTGGTGATGACGTAGGCAGGCTCACCAGCGAGCGGGCGAATGGCACCGGCCAGGGCGATGGATTCGCCGCCCATGGCGATGTGTTCGAGGCGATCGAAGGGGCAGATGAAGCGCCAGAGAATCTGGCCGTTGTCGATGTCGATGCCGACGACGCGCCCGGTGCTGTCGGCCATGCAGATGATCGAGTCGCTGATCATGAGGCGAATAGGCCGCTCGGCGAAGAGGCTTTCGGCGAGCAGGGGCCGGCCCTGGACGGTGAGGGTAAAGAGCCCGCGGTTGCGGGCCATCCAGCCATCATCAGCGAGTGCCGCCGGGCCATCGCCCAGGTCGATGACGCGGCCATCGCGCACGATGACGCGCATGCCCGCGCGGCGAGGCGCGAAGGGATTGTCATCCACGGCCACCTGAGCGCGCGGTCCGGGCAGGCCGCCCATCATGTCCTTGAACACCGCCTCCGCTTTCACATCGGTCCACAGCCGCTTGCCGGTGCGCATGTCCAGCGCCAGCAGGCGTCGCGTCGGTTCGTGCCAGAAGACCGCGGCGGTTTCGTTGATCCACAGCATCTCCAGCCCGGCCTCGACGTTCACTTCCCAGACCTTGTCCAGCGAAGGGCCGCCGCGAAGCTGAACCATGTCATGGTTCGACGTGATGATCCGATCCAGCGGCCACTGATCGCGCGGCTGAAACGCCGGCGTCATCAGGCGACCTTCGATCAGCACCGGCTTGCCGAGATCCGCCGACATCACCGGCAACACGCCCGCGCCGGTGACCGCGTTGTCGCCCAGTTCCGCCATCCATTGCCGGGTCGCAATCGCCTTGCCTTCGCGGATGGGTTGCACGTTCTCGCGCTCGGCGCGCTGGAGCCACTGCATCGCCCGGCGCGGTTTGCCGAGCTGGACGTACGACTGCGCGAGTTGTCCGATGACGCGACCTTGAATCGCAGCGGCGGGCTTCTCGCGATAGGCGCGGCGAAGCTGCGTGATGGCATCGACATGCCGGCCGATCTTCGCAAGCTGCTCCCCTGCGGTCAGCAGCATCGTCGGCGCGCTCCTGGCCAGCGGATACTTGCGGGCGAGTTCGATGATGGCGGTGGCATCAGGTTCGCCGCCGCGCGCGAGACGCTCGAACTGTTCAGCCGCGCGGTCGTCGTATTCCTGGTACACCTCGCGGCCGAGCTTCTCGATCATCACCACCAGTCGCATGCGTGCTTCCAAACCCGCCTGCTGCCAGCTTCCGCTGCGCGGGACAAGCTGCGACGCCAGCACGGGGCTTTCCAGCACAGTCTGAAACTGCCGGGTCGCTTCGCGCCAGCGTTCCAGGCGCATCTCCTTGGGCCAGTCCACTTCGATCAGGTGTCCGCCGAAGGCCAGGTGATATTGCGTCTGATCGCGGGCCGTGACCGTGGCTTTGGCGATGCGTTCGAAGATCTCGCCGCGCAGCTTGGCGTCGGGCGTCAGCGTGCTGTCGACCAGCCGCAGGAGCTGCTGGAAGAGTTCGGCGTGAACGTCATCCGCTTCCGCGCGAACGCCATCGGGCCGGGTGATGGCGCGATGCCGCAGCACCGCCACGACATGATCCACGCCTTCCAGCGCTTCAGCGTTGCGCGACGAAGCGATCGCCGCGTTCGCCAGCGCCAGGCCGGCGCGGGCATCGGTCGGCTCCCTGCGGATGCGCGAGGTCAGATTCGCATACACCACGGGCCAGGTCATGTAGCTGCGGACGGTCGCGCCGCTGGTGACGAGTACCTGGCCATCCAGTGCCATCACATTGCCTGACACATCCATCTGCGATTCGCTCAGCTTCTTTCCATCAACGAGATTCAGCGTGATGAGCTTGCCATCGGAAGGAACGAGCACGCGGTCGGCGGTGACCGCGGCGCGACCTGTAGGCGGCGTCGATTCGCCGAGTTTGTGCTCCCATTTCACTTCGAGCGTCTTGCCGTCGCGAAGCTGGATCGTCGAACCGATGCACAGAAGATCGCCTCCCGCTTCCATCAGGTACGCCGCGCCGCAGATCGCAGCCACGTCGATGTCCTGAAGTTTCTTCCCGGTGCGCGGGTCGAGCAGAATGGCCGTGTTCTTCGCTTCCAACGGCGGCGTGAGCAGGCCGGCCTTGATCAGCACCGGCGGACTGATCTGCCAGGGCGCTTCGTTCATGCTGCTGGGGCCGTTCTCGCTCAACTTCAGATCGCTCATTTTGTGCAGCCACAGCATGGCACCGGTGCGGCTGTCCAGGCAGGCGATCGCGCCCAGGTGATCCGCCACGAAGAGCCGGCCGCCCGCGAGCAGAAGCTGTTCATAACCGCGCAGGGGATAGCGCAGCGTGCAGCTTGAAATATGCCTGCGCCACAGGAGCGAACCGTTCTTCAGATCGATCGCCGCGACAAACGCATCGCGAAAGCCCGCGTTCTGCGTCCGACGGATCAGGGCGAACACGATGCCGCCTTCGCCGACAGGCGTCCCGTGGAAGAACGCCGCTCCCAATGTCTCATCGAGATCGAAAGCACTCCGGCGCCAAAGAAGTTTGCCATCGCCGCGGTTGACGCAGGCGATCACCGTCTCAGGCGTGGTCGAAACCCAGGGCCCGCGGCTCACCATCGAACCGCGGCCCATCACCGCGACGGCGTAGTCACCCTGCACCAGCACGCCGCGCTGGTCGCCCTTGGACTGCCCGCGCGTCAAGGCGAAGCGATCCACCGTGCTCCCGTCGGCCATCGTCGGAACGTACGGCTGATTCCAGACATCCGACAGCGAACTGCGATCCATCGCACGCAGCGTCTGCCCCGTATTGATGTAGATCGTCTCGCCCACGACCGTCGGCAGGACGAAATGCTCCGGATCAGACTGAATCCGGCGCACACCATCGATCGTGATCACCGTGCGCGTCTCATCCGCTTCGCCCTGAGCCTCGCGCACATAAAGCGGCTTGCCCAAGGGATCGGGCGAGGTCACCGATGGCAACGGACGCAGCGCGGAAAGGACAGGATCGACGGCCGTCGCCTGGCGCCCTGCTTTCAGTTCATCAATCTTCGCCACCAGCGCGGTCTGAGCCGCATCCTTCAGCGCGGTCCGATGCGCAGCGAGCCGATCTTCGTCGCCGCTGTAGAGTCCCGCGGCGGCCTGGAGCATGTGCCAGCGCGGCTGGTGCGCGGCAAGGTCGGGATGATCGCCCAGATCATCCAATGCCTTGACCGCCTCGGCCCAGCGCGCCGATTCAAGCAACAGACACGCGGCGGCAAGCGTCGCCTCCAGACCGGATTCACACAGGTAATACGTTTCCCCCACCTGCGTGAGCCGCGCCAGATCAGGCATCGGCTTCATGGCTTCGTCGAGGCCTCGCGCCGCCGTCGGTTCGAACAGCTTGCGATACGCCTCCAGCAGCGGCGCATCCTGCGCGATCGTCATGCGCACCCAGCGCGGCACATCGAAGTACACCGGCTCTTCCCACTTCATCAGCTTGCGCGAATACTCCTGCGCGATCTTCTGAAACTGCGCAGCCGCCTCGGTGTACCGCTTCTGTTCCAGCAGATGCTGCGCCTGCTTGACCTGCTCGTCCGCATCGGGCGAGTCTTCGATGTAGACGGGGGTGGAATCGCCTGATTGGGCAAGGGCCGGCGGAAGTGAACTGAAGCCGGCGAGGAGCATGAAGAAAGTGACGGACAGGCGTGGAGTCTTCATGCCACGATTGTAGGCGAAAGGCAGCCACGACAAGCGTTCACGGGGCCGGCGGCGGGAGAAGTTTCCAACGGTCGATGAGCATCTGCGTGTGCCTGGCCCTGCCGACGTGGTTCAGGTGGTGCGGAGAATCGAAGAAGTATTCAGCGGGCCAGAGAGATTCCTCAGGCCGGGCCAGCAGAATGCCTTCATATCGCTCAGCCAGATGCTTTTCAAACACCTTGAAGAACGCGGCATCGAAGCGATGGATCGCCTCATCAAAAGGCGACATGACCAGCACAACGCGAACGCCATTCGCGTTGCATTCCCGGACCACGCGGTTGATCTTGTCGATCTGGGCATCGATCAGGGCCGGATCGATCGGCATGTGTCGCCGGGTGTTCAGGTCGGGCGTTTCATAGGGCGAAGGCGCCGTGTCGGGATACTTCAGGATGCCGAATTCATCGACGATGTACTTGCCTTTGTTCCGCCGCAGCAGAGCCCGGAAGCGGTTGCCGGTGAACTGGAAGAACATGTCCAGGAAGTTGTCGCCGAAGAACCGCATGTAGCTCAGCGGAAGATAGCGGGCGTTGTCGGGCCGGGTCAGGACCAGTTGCATCAGCGTGTCATTTTCGCTGCGCGGATCGCTGAAGTGCTCGGGCTCCAGGCTCAGGAGCAGCACGTCGCCCGGCCTTGCAACGTCCGCGGCCTCCGCCAGCATGAAGTCCAGGCCGACGCCGAAGTACAACCCCATGCTGATCGGGTGATACCCCGTGCCTTCGCGAAGATCCTTGCCGTCGATCAGGGCCAGCGTGTTGGACCCACCCGCGATGATGATGCGCGGCGAAGGGATCGATTCCGCCAGCACGTGCTTCTGGTTCGTCATGCTGAAGTAAGCCTTGTCCATCGGCTTGACGACGAACACGAGCAACAGCAACCCCCCTTGCAGGAGGGCGAAGCCGAACAGCCTGGTCAGGAATTGAAACATGGCGTTATGGTGCCTTGAGATTCAGCTTCTTCCATTCCTCGATGACCCGCTCCGTATGGATGCGCCTTCCTTCCAGGTTCAGGTGGAGCATGGAGTCGTACAAGTAAGACTCCGGCCAGGCGAACTGCGAAGGCGGCCCCAGAAGCAGTCCCTCAAAGTGCTTTACGAGTTCGTCGTGAACGCGGTCGATGTACGCCTGATTGAAATCGTAGAACGCGCGATCGTGCGGCGACATCGCCAGCACGACCTCGATGCCTCGCGATCGGCATCTCCGCACGAACGCGTTGAGCCGGTCGATCAGTTCCGGCAGCTCGTGCGGCTTCGCCTTCAAAACCTCCATCTCCTCAGGCGCGGGGGACTTATACGGCTTGGGAGTGGGACGATCCAGAATGATGATGCCGTACTCGTCCAGCTCGACCGGAACTTCGTGCGCTCTGCGGCGGCGAAACAGGCTGCTGATGCGGGCATCCAGGTGGACGCGGATGTGATTCAGCAATTCATCCAGCACGAGCGGAAGGTGGCGCAGTGGAATGTGGAAGATGCTCCGCGGACGCTCGACCACCATCTGAACCAGCACTTCCTCGTTGATGCCGAAGGTCGCAAAATGATGGGGCTCCAGGCTCAGAAAGATCACATCGCCCCGCCGGGCCTCTCGCTCCGCTTCCTTGAGGAAATACTCCACGCCGAGCCCGGCGTAGACCGCCAGGCTGACGGGGTAGTATCCGGTCGCTTCGCGCAGGGCCTTGCCGTCAAAGGCAAAGACATCGCTGGAGCCGCCCGAGATGATCATGCGCGGCGAAGGGGCGCGATCCGCAATCTCATGCTTGCCGCGCGTCGTGCCCCAGAACGCCACGGGCATCTCCGTCGCGGCAATCAGCGCCACCACCAGTGCCGCCTGCACCAGCGCGAATCCGAACAACTTGACGACGAACCTGAACATGATCCCGCGTTCCTCAGAACTGGAAATAGATAAACGGCGCCCGCACCTTGGGCATCCACAGGATGATGCCCCAGATCACGACGGTGTACAGCGTCCATCGCGCCCAGCGCGGCCAGGTCCCCACGTCCAATGGATGATCGCGGTGACGCTGGACCCATTCGATCGCCAGCAGCAGCGGGATCAGCACAAAGATCATGGCCCCCGCGTTAGATCGCATCAGCTCCCAGCAGGAGTCGAAGCCCTGAAGCGTACATACATCGGTGAAGACCCGCCCGACGGCGGCGGTGGCGGAGGCCATCGTCGGGGCGCGAAAGAAGATCCAGCCGAGGCAGATGACCGCGAAGGTACACAGCATGCGCATCAGGCGCGGACCGGCCGGCCCCGTGTCGCTGCGGTCCGCCGGCGCGAGCCCCGCGGCCGCGGCCCTGCGGGCCCGCCAGGTGCTCACCACGATCGCCAGACCCATCAGCGCGCCCCAGGTGATGAACGTCCACGAAGCCCCGTGCCACAGGCCGCTGACGATGAAGGTGATCATCAAGTTGATCGCCAGCCGCCGCGAACTGCCCCGGTTGCCGCCCAGCGGAATGTAAACGTAATCGCGAAACCAGGTGGACAGTGAGATATGCCAGCGTTGCCAGAACTGGCGGATGGATTGCGAGAAGTAGGGATACGCGAAGTTGCGCATGAGCCGGAAGCCGAACAACTTGGCGGTGCCGATGGCGATGTCGGAGTAGGCGGAGAAATCGCAGTAAATCTGGAACGCGAAGGCGATGGTGCCGAAGATGACGGTCGGCCCCGACGCCTGATCCAGCGTGACGCCGGTGCCGTCCGAACCGTAAACTTTGGCGACGAGGATCGCCATGCGGTCGGCGATGATCATCTTCTTAAAAAAGCCCCAGAGAATCTGCCGGCACCCGTCGGTCGCCTCAGCATCATCAAACGTGCGCGGCGCGGTGAACTGCGGCAGAAACTGCGTCGCCCTTTCGATCGGCCCCGCGACAAGCTGCGGAAAGAAGCACACGTAGGCCATGTAATCGATGAGCCTCCGCGTCGCCCGCATCTTCCCGAAGTACACATCCAGCGTGTAGCTCATGGTCTGGAACGTGTAGAAGCTGATGCCCACGGGCAGGACGATCTTGAGCGTGACATCGCCCACCTCCCATCCGAGGCTGCGCATCATGGCGGTGAAACTCTCGGCGAAGAAATTGAAATACTTGAAGAACCCGAGCATGCCCAGGTTCATCGCGACGCTGACCCACATCCACGCCCGCCGGACGCCGCGCTTCGGCGATCTGTCGATCGACAGGGCCGCGATGTAGTCGATCAGGCTCGAGATGAGCATCAGGGCGCAGAAGCGATAATCCCACCACGCGTAAAAGCTGTAGCTGGCGACGATCAGCAGGATGTTCTGAGCGGTGCGATAGCGAAGCGTCCAGTAGAGCGCGAAGACGAGCCAGAGGAAGAGAATGAAGGTGAGCGTGGTGAAGGTCATGGAAAACAGCGGACCTCGCGGAACATCGATGTCGGCCAAAGCAGTGGTTTACAGGCTAAGGTGCCCCAACGCAAGCAGCGCGTAGTACGTGTACTCGACATCGAGCGTGTCTTCGGACCAGGTGCCGAAGAAGGAGCCGCGGTTGACCCAGAGGCTGTCCAGAAAATCGAGCGTTTTGTCCCTGATGGGAGCGATCTCGACGTGAATACCGCTGAGGGCATGCAGGGCCACGGCCGTGGAAAGCAGGTCGGGCATCGGGGCATCGGGCACGGCGAGGAAGCCGCCCTGCGGGTGTTGTTGCGCCAGCAGCCAGTCGCCGGCGGCGCGGTCATGGGGCTGCTGAAGGACGCGCAGCATGGTCAGGGCGGCGGCGGTGGTGGGCGTGGTCCCCAGCGGCAGATCGGGGCCGTTGGAGTAGGCCCCATCCCTCGTGCGCTGCGAGGCTATACAGGTGATTAGACCTTGGGGATGAGAGATTTCAGATTTGAGATCCTGATGCGCACCGAGCGCGACGAAGCAGGCGTAGTTGGAGCCGTGCGTCGCTTTCTTCGATTGCGAGTAGCCGCCATCGCCGCTGCGGTAGGCTTCGATGCGGGTGAGGATGGAGCCTTTGACGTTGGTGGGTGTCACGTCCATCGCGGCCCACAGCCGGGCGAGACAGCCGAGATGGACTAAGTCGAGCCCTTCGCCTTCGCCGAACGACTCCGCATATTTCAAGAGCGCCCCGCGCGGCAGATCCTCGCGCAACGCCAGCAGACAGTCGATGCCGAACACCGTGTAGTAAAGGTCCGGCTTTTCCGCGCGATTGATAAACGCCCCCTCACCGGTCGCGGGGTCGAGCCGGAACTGACTTCGCACGTAATCAGCCACCAGATCGCGGGCTTCACTGAGCAGCTTCGGCGACAGCCTCGCTACCTGCAGCGTTTCCAGTCTCATCGTCACGGCACCAGCCCTCGATCTTCAGGTCATCAAAAATCTTCGTCATCACGCGACGAAGCAAACCCTTCACGCTCGCGTTCTCCAGCGACCGCAGCGAACGGATCGCCTGTTCCTTGTACACATCATGCAACTGCCTCGCATGCGTGCTCGCTTCGACTTCATCGCAGATGGTCTTCACCTGTGCGAGGGCCGCGGCATCAGGCGCCGCATCCTTGGCCCACAGCGAGGCGAGCAAGGCTTTGTTGTCACGCTTGGCACGTTCATGGGCGATCGCCAGGCAGATGGAAAGGCGCATCGCTTCGGTGTCGTTGGAATCAATCGAGCCTTCGAAGTCGTCTAGGTCATCCTTCACCTGGTAGGCGATGCCGAGGGCTTCGGAATAGTCGTGCATGGTGTCGAGCAGGTCGTCGAGGGATTGCGGATCGGGGATTGCGGATTGCGGATTGTTTCCTGTCTCCTGTCCCCTGTCTCCTGTCTCCGGCTCTTCTTTCCACGCATAGAGCGCGCCGAGTTTCAAGGCGACCTCGAACGCCGGCGCGGTCTTGCGGCGGAAGATGTCGATCACCTGCGACGGTTCGAGCGGCGATGGATCGCGTAGCCACTTCAGTTCCTGGCCCTGGCCGATGGAGAGTTGGCGGTGGCCTTCGGAAGCGACCTTGAGCATCTGGACGATGGCCGGGGCCTCGCTGCCGCACTCGGCGATGAGACGGTAACCTTCGCCGAGCATCAGGTCGCCGACGTTCAGGGCGATGGGGATGCCCAGCTCGGCATGCAGCGTGGGTTCGTCGTAGCGCACATCGTCGTTGTCTTCGATGTCATCGTGAATGAGCGAGGCTTTGTGAAAGCATTCGACGGCGACGGCGAGTTTCATGAGGCCGAGGGGGAAGGTAGGGCCAAGGGCCAAGGGCCAGGGGCCAGGGGATGTCGGATTTCGGATCGCGGATTGCGGATTCTCGGGCTGGTGTTCCCCTTGGCCCTTGGCCCCTGGCCCCTGGCCCTTTTCTCCCTGCATCGCCTTCCACATGCAGACGGCGAGAAACGGACGCCAGCGTTTGCCCGCGCGGCTCAGCCACTGACGCGAGACCTGTTCCGGATGACTCGTCGCTCTGCCCATGATGCGTTCGAGTGATTCGAGTGTGAACCAACTATCTACTTCGTCGCGCAGCGTGTCGAGATCAAGCCGGCGGGTCTGGTCTTCACTGGTGAGGTGAATCATGTCCCAGAGCCATTCGATGTCGAGATTGGTGTCCTTGCAATCGTCCTGCAAGAGCGGAATCGCAACGCCGGGGATCGCGGCCGCTTCCATATAAGGGAAGGCTTTTTCGAGGACGCTGAGGCAGGAGACGCCGACGATCGCGTCGATCTTGCCGGTCTCGATGATGGCGGTGACGATGGCCGAGCCTTCAGCCGTCAGCACGGCATAGCCGAGGCGTTCCGCTTCGTTCTGCAAGTCCTGGATGGAGCACAGGCCGCACTGTTTGCACAGCAGGCCGAACTCATCGAACGGCGCGGGGCAGCGTTCCTCATCGCGAAGGCACTTGGGCAGCAGCAGCAGCCGCCGCTCGAAGGGCACGGGGGCGAGGTGTTCCTTCCACGCTTCGTTGTTGATCAGGATGGCGATGTATTCGCGAAAAACCGGGGCGATGTCGGCTGTCCTGATGATGTCATCCGCCCGGACGCGCAGCTCCTGGAGCGGCATCGGCGGGACGGGCTTTTCCTTCGCCACGTACGACGCGATCAGCCGGTGCAGGTACTCGCGCTCGCCCCGCGTCGGCGGCACATTCGCCTGCGGCGGGCGCTCGGGGCGCTGCGGGGCGATCACGGGAAGCGTCGTCAAAGGTAACTGCATGAGGGAGTCCTAAATCTTGAAATCTTGAAATCAGGAAATCTTGAAATCAAGGCGTGGTATCAGTCGCCGCTTTCGTTTCGCCGGGTTCGCGAACGCATCGCCTTTACGATCTTCAACAACTGGTTTGTCTCGTCAAGTAACGGCATAAGAATCGTTTCGGCAATCCAATTCTTTCTCTGTAACAGCAACAACCAGAATCGGGTTTCACTCAGTTCTTTGGCCGCCTGTCCCAGCATCTTTGAAAAGTCACGCCGGCTCAGTGCTTCGCTCGCCTCAAACATCTGGGCACCCGGCGAAGTGCCGCTGCCAATGATCTGGTCAATCACCCTACGCGGTCGCCTACATTCGTCCAGTGTTTCGGCCAAGTCCACGATACGAACTGCGTAAGAAACAAATCGTTCAAGCAGGTCGTCTCGCAGGCGGCTTCCCATGTACGTAAATCTCCAATGTTTGCCTCTGATTTCAAGATTTCCTGATTTCAGGATTTCAAGATTTTCCTTACGTATACGCCCCGAACCCGAAGAAGAAATTCTTCTTCGCGATCCGGTACATCCAGTGTTCCTCGGGAATCTCTTTGCCAGGCTGGTGCTGGCTCATACGCGGCTTCATCGCTTCGATCTCCTGCATGCCCGCGCCGGCTTCGCGGTGCGTCGAGTCTGTCGCGCGGTGACGATCGATCACCTGCTTCAGTAGATCAGGCCGCTCCAGCACCACGCAGCCGCGCGTCGCCTTCGCCGCCGTCCTGCGGAAGTCTTCGAGGTAGGCCGACTCGGTCATCGTTTTATAGATGCTGTCATTCGTATGAATCGTCTCGCGGGCAAACTGCACGATCGGGCAAGGCTCGATCTCGCCCCACGGGTTGATGTGATGGCTGATCCCCGTCGCAGCCGGGCACAGTGCGTTGCCTTCATCGTCCCAGTACGCATCGATGATCCCGATCGGCTTCTGCTTGCGCATGTTCACAATGAACCGCCGAATATTCAGAAGCTGATCCGGATTGAGGGCAAGCTGCGGCGAAGGATTCGCGCCGACCGGACGATAGGTGTGGAACCAGCAGTAGTGAACGCCCATCTCGATCAGGCGATCGAGCCAGCCTTCGCTCACGAGTTCGTAGTTGGTCTGGCAGACGCTGGTGGCGACGCCGGTGATGAGCTTGCGGCGCATGCAGTTGTGCAGGCCTTCCATCGTCTTATTCAGCACGTTGAAGCGGCCGCGGCGTTCGTCGGAAATAATCTCGCTGCCTTCGATGGAGATCAGCGGGCTGACGTTGCCGCACTGCCGCAGGTCCTCCGCCATCTCATCGGTGATGAGCATGCCGTTGGTGAAAAGCTGGAAGTAGCAGTCGGGGTGTGCCCGGAAAATCTCCATGAGCTGCGGGTGCATCGTCGGCTCCCCGCCGAGGATGCCGAAGAACGCGTTGCCGTGGGCCTTCGCATCGTTGATGACGCGGTTCATGTCGCCCAGACTGATCTTGTGGCTGGGACCATCGACCTTCACCCAGCACCCCTGACAGCGCAGGTTGCAGCTATTAATAATGGAGATGTAAAGGAACGGCGGAAAGTAGACGCCCTGCTTCAATCGCTTCTTGAACTTCATCACCGAGCGCATGCCCCTGTACCCGAAGTTCCAGATGAACTTCCACAGGCACCGTTTATCGACGGTGGTGAGCATGCGTTTGGTGAGCGAGAAGAGCATGGGCGGTGTCCGGGGGCCGGGGGCCGGGGGGGGCTTGAAAGCA
>JBBDXA010000117.1:0-31423 GCA_040902585.1 Phycisphaeraceae bacterium | reverse complement strand
GTCGGAGCCAGGACCCAGGACCCAGGACGCAGAACCCAGGACCCAGGACTCAGGACTTCCTCCTCGGCGGCTCCGGCGACATCTGGACCGCTCACGACATCTTCCGCATGATCGAAGAAACCGGCGTCGCCTTCGTCAGCGTCGCGCGCGGCTGCATCGGCAACCCGTGGATCTTCCACCAGGCCCGCGCCCTGATGCGCGGCGACCTCGACGGCGCGACACGCCCGCCTTCCATCGGCCAGCAGCGGCAGGTGCTGCTCGAACACTTCCAACTTTCCGTCGATCAACACGGCGAGAACCGCACCGGCATCATGATGCGAAAGTTCGGCATCAAGTTTTCACGTCACCATCCGCAAGGCCCCGAAGTCGCCAAGGCTTTCGTCGCGGTGAAGTCACTCGATGACTGGCAGCGCGTGCTGGAGACGTTTTACGGCGATGAAGCGATGGCGGGCATCGTCGCGGACATGAGCGCTCAGCCGTTGCGGCCGGGCGGGGGCGGCGAGCCCGAGGACTCCTGCGAACAGCCCTCTGCCTGTGGTACACTCTGATCGCCACGTGTTTCGATTCCTTCTATCGGTAACAAGGAGGCCACCATGCGTGTTTTGCTTTTCGGCGACTTCTTCACCGCAGCCCTCTTCGCGGCCCTGTTCTACCTTCAAGTCAATCCTTCCAAAGTGAAGGCCAAGATCAACCTGATGATTGCCTGGTTCATCTTCATCGGTGCCCTGGCGGTGACGCTGCTGGCGGCGATCAACGACGGGTTCACCAAATGGATCACCGCGATCCAGGCGACCGCGTTTGCCGTGTCGATTTTCTTCATGCTGCTTTCGATCGATCCCAGCGCCAAGCCCAATATTGCGATGCCGCCCCAGCAGCCGCCGCAGAATCCGCCGCAGGCGTGATGCATTGCTGATGCGGTAATGGCGCCATGGCTCTGCTCGTCTGGAGGATGACGTGTTGTGTTTTGTTGTGAACTCGACGATCAAGGTCGTTGCGATGGGAGTTATTCTCTTCGCGATGCTCCCCGGCTGTCAGTCCGCGCCCAGCGGCGCGGAAGGTCCGCCGCGGAGCAATCACTTCATCGCAGGCCTTTCCGTGCAGAAGCGCCCGATCGAGTGTCACGTTCTGGGCCACGGCCCCGATGTGGTCATGATCGTCGGCACGATTCACGGCGACGAAGCGGCAGGCACCGCGCTGGTGCGGCGACTCTCCGATCATCTGCTCATTCACTCTCATCGCCTCGCCGGGCGGCAGGTCGTGCTCGTGCCTGTCGCCAATCCGGATGGCATGTTGAAAAGCACGCGCGGCAACGCCAACGGGGTGGACCTGAACCGCAACTTCCCAGCCGCCAACCGCACCAACAACGAACAGTTCGGCTGGTCCGGCCTGAGCGAACCGGAGTCGCAAGCACTCGCCCAGCTCATGGACATCTATCAGCCCGACCGCATCGTCGTGATGCATCAGCCGCTGGGCTGCATCGATTACGACGGGCCCGCTGAAAAGCTGGCGCGGCGCATGGGCGACCTGTGCAATCTCCCCGTGAAAAAACTCGGCACCCGCCCCGGCTCCATGGGCGCGTTCGTCGGGGGCGATCTGGGCGTGCCCATCATCACCTTCGAACTGCCCCGCGCAGCGGACAAGGACAGCGAGGAAACGCTGTGGGAAAAATACGGCAACGCACTGATGGCGGCGGTCGTGTTTCCGGATGAGGTGACGGCGGCGTTGGTGATGAAGAAGTGAGATGACAATGTCTACTGGCTTCTTCAGATCAGACGACTTCGTCAGAGCAGAGAAAGCTCAGTCGGTCATCAACCAGGCGCGGAAGATCACCGATGTCCTCGCTGAAGCGCTGGCTGTGATGGAAGTCGGTTTGACACCTGTCTCGTTGGAGAACGCACACCGCGCGATTGCGAGCATTTGGACAACGGTCGTGAACGACGTACAAGGTGACAGAGCCAACGTATCGAGCCAATACTTGGCCAGCATTCACAAACACCTCGCCACGGCAGCCGGGATCTTGAATGCCGGCGAATTCACTGAAGCAGGTCTGCCCGTGTTACCTGACGGCACGCGTGAACGGTGGACTCGATTCGTCCAAGAATCCAGGTATCACCAGCCGAACCACGTTGAGGAAATCGAAGAGGTCTACGCACTAGCGCAGCTCCGGTGGGGTGAGCATGTGCGCACGTTTGCACTGACGCTCGGATGGTTCGCCATGAATATTCTCCGTCTCGTTCGGAGGAAGTGTGCCATTTATCCGCCATTGGCGGATCGAGGCAGGCTTGAGGATTCTCTGATGGGGGCAGGCCCCAACTGGTATGACGCCGAATCGTTACGGGGCCTCATGGACGAATATGAGGGCGAGCAGTCACGGGCGTGTTGATTGAAGCGCTCCGTTCTCACGGGTCGAGGAGCCCGCTACACTGCCGAACATGTCCGTCGCCTCGCAAACTTCCCCCTTCACCACCCCACTCGCGCGCCAGCGCGAAGACTCGATGCGCCTCGCCGTCATGGGCGATCTTCACATGTATCGCCTGTGGGTGCCGCCGTGGCGATTGCTTTCCAAACGGATCATGGGGCAGATCAACCTGTGGTGGGATCGGCGAAAGACATTCGATCGTCGCCTGCTCCGGCCGATGCTTGAGCACGTGCTCGCCGTCGCGCCTGATCTTTTCCTGCTCACCGGCGATCTCACCATGACCGGCCTGCGCGAAGAGTTTGAAGATGTGCGCGCAGCTCTTTCCATCATCGAAGGCAAAGCCCCCATGCTCGCCATCGCGGGCAATCACGATCGTTACACGCCCTTCTCGCGCCGGCGAAAGATCATGGAGAAACATCTGCCCGGTCTCGTGCCTGATGCGTTTCCTTTTTTCACGAGTCTTTCGCCGCGATGGAAGCTGCTGGCGATTGATGCGGCGATGCCCCGCCTGCTCACGGCCCGCGGCGTCATCGGTCGCAAACAACTCGAAGCGATCGCCGCTCACATCAGCACGCTCACCGCCGAGCAGGGCCTGATTGTGATGTGTCACTACCCGGCGATTCCCAAGCCCGACGGCAGCGCGACGTTGTGGAACCATCGCCTCGCCGATGCCCCTGCGCTGCTCAACATTCTGCGCCAGTGTGCCGCGCCGATCATTTATCTGCATGGTCATGTGCATCAACCCTGGCGCATCGAGATGCCGGCACAAGGGCTGGAACGCATGATCGATCTGAACGTGGGCGCGCCGATCATGCGGCGAACGGGCTACCCGCACGGGCAGGGATTCTGGCAACTCGATCTGCCTGAATCGCCGCCGTCACCGGTGACGTTCACGCATCACGTGCCGATCGGTGTGAATTACGACGCGGGAGCGCCACCGGGGGCACCACCGGGGGCACGACCGGGGGCGGCGACGATCGAATGGGAAACGCGTGTGGAATCCGCGTGACGGGTGCACCTGTCGGTGCGACCGCTGATCGATTGTCACGACAATCGTCTGATAACGTTAACGCTACCAATCAATCCGACCCATAATCTGGTCGATCTAACTTCCATGATCGTGCGTAATGAAGCGCGGTCCCTTTTTCGCTTGCGCCTTCGCCTAAGGATTCTCCCATGTGCGGCATCGTCGGATACGTCGGCAACAAACCCGTCACCCCCCTGCTCATCGAAGGCCTCAAACGCCTCGAGTACCGCGGTTACGACTCGGCGGGCGTCGCCCTGGTCAATGAAACCGGTCTGCACGTGCATCGAGCCGTCGGGCGCGTCAGCGTGCTCGAATCACACATCGATCACGCGCCCCAATCGCAGACCACCGCTTCAATGGGCATCGCCCACACGCGCTGGGCCACGCACGGCGGCGTCACCGAAGCCAACGCCCATCCGCACACCGGCAAAACCAAATCCGGCCACCGCGTCGCCGTCGTTCACAACGGCATCATCGAAAACTACGCCACCCTGCGCAAGTACCTCGAAACGCAGGGCCACACCTTCAGCTCCGAAACAGACACCGAAGTCCTCGCGATTCTCATCGCCGAACTCTACGACGGCGCGTCCGCTGCCACCGGCGGCGATCTGGAGCGAGCCGTGCAGGCGGCCCTGCGCGAAGTGACCGGCGCTTACGCCATCGCTGTGATCTGCGACGCCGAGCCGCACACGCTGGTCTGCGCCCGCAAGGGTTCGCCGCTGATCATCGGCATCGCCGACAAAAGCTACGTCGTCGCCTCCGACGCCAGCGCGATCATCAGCCACACCACGCAGGTGATCAACCTCGATGATTATCAGGTCGCGCGGCTGTGCGCAGGCCCGGAGGACAAGCTTGGCGGCGCGGGCGGGCCGTGGGCCGTCGACTTCCGCACGACCACGATCGACAACACGCCGGTCACGCAGGAAATCCGCGAACTCGACTTCAAGCTCGATGAGATCGAACTGGGCAACTACGAACATTACATGCTCAAGGAAATCATGGAGCAACCCGAGTCGATCACCAACTGCCTGCGCGGGCGCATCGATGAAAGAGAAAACCGCGTCGTACTCGGCGGGCTGTCCAAACTCTCGCGCGACCTCGTGCGCGCGTCACGCTTCATCCTGACCGGGCAAGGCACCGCTTATCACGCCGGCCTCATCGGCGAGTACCTGCTCGAAGACCTGGCGCGCACGCCCGCGCGCTGCGCTTACGCCAGCGAGTTTCGTTACCGCAACCCGATCATCGAACCCGACAGCGTCTGCATCGCCATCAGTCAATCCGGCGAAACGGCTGACACGCTCGCCGCCCTGCGCGAAGCGAAGGAGCGCGGCGCGATCGGGCTGGGCGTGGTCAATGCTGTGGGCTCGACGATCGCGCGAGAGACTGATGCGGGCGTCTACCTGCACGTGGGCCCGGAGATCGGCGTCGCGTCCACGAAAGCCTTCGTCGGGCAGGTGCTCGTCACCACGCTCATCGCGCTTTACGTCGGCAAGCGCAAGCTGCTGTCGAATGAAGTCGTGGGCAAGTACTTGCAGGAGATCACGAAGCTGCCGGATTATTTCCGCCGGGTGCTTCAGCAGAGCGACCACATCCGCCACTGCGTCGAGCGTTACGTCGATCGTGAAAACTGGCTGTTTTTAGGCCGGGGTTACAACTATCCGGTGGCACTGGAAGGCGCGCTGAAGCTGAAGGAGATCAGTTACATCCACGCCGAGGGCATGCCTGCCGCGGAGATGAAGCATGGCCCGATCGCCTTGATTGATCAGGGCATGCCCGTGGTCTTCGTGGTGCCCAAGGGCTCGCAGTACGAGAAGGCGATGAGCAACATTGAGGAGGTGCGGGCGCGCGGCGGAAGGATCATTGCCGTGGCGACCGAAGGTGATACGAACATCGAGCGCTACGCCGACAGCGTGTTTCATATTCCCGATGTACCCGAAGCGTTGCAGCCGCTCTTGAGCGTGGTCCCGCTGCAACTGCTCGCGTATCACGCAGCTGTTTTGCGCGGGCATGATGTGGATAAGCCGAGAAATCTGGCGAAGAGTGTGACGGTGGAGTGAACGGTTATTGTTGGCGCGTCGACGACTACTTCCTGACCACAATGTCGTCCTCGGTGTCCCCCCTGGCGTCGGGACCGCCGGATCTCAGCTCGAAGCCGGTATCGCCAATGGTCCAGTAAACCAAACTCAGCCCCCAGGCATCTACGAACATCGTGTTGTTCGTATAGGGCTTGCTCCATTGCTTCGCGGCGTTGGGCGTCATTTTCCTAAGCTCCTTCAAACCTTCCTGTTCCGTGGGATAGCGCCCCTTATCCTTCTTGAATTGCTCCAGGCTCTCACTCAGCTTTTCGAGGATCTTCCGGGTGGAATCCACATAATAATGGTCCTCTCGACTCCCTCGGGAGCCGCCGGCCCCCGTGTCACCCGACTCGCCGCATCCCACCACAAGCAGGGCAACGACACAAAGAACGAACACGCGCATGTGAAGACTCCCGGGTCCATGGAGCAACAGAAAGCTCATATTATAACATCGCCCTTGCACGGCCCGTCCATTCGCTACAATACCCGCCGACCATGATGGTCCAAGGAGCTTCGGTCATGATGACCCCCCGCATCGCCACCCTGTCGTTCGCTCTCTTCCTTCTCGCCGCGACCCTTCTCACCGGCTGCACCACCTACGTCAACATCCCCGGGCAGACCGGCGACGTGGCCAGCAGCAATCCCAACAACAAGAAGATCGCCATTATCGAAGCCCGCGCGCTGAAGATGGTGATCGCCGAGAGCAAGCCCGCCAAGTACGTCTTCGCGCTCCCGGCCGGCACCAACGCCGAGAGCTACGCGCTGGTGCAGGAAGAGCTCGGCGACCTGGCCACCTCGACGCCGCCCGGCCCTGTCGCGCCGCCGCCCGTCGAAGGCGCCGGCGGGGTGCCCACGCTCGAGGTCCGACAGATCACCGTGCGCGGCTGGTACGCGCAGGTCGATGTCGTCAAACCCTCCGACCCTGCCAATCTCGCCGCCCCCCGCCAGCTTGTCACCGCCTATCTCAAGTACGCGCCGTTCGATGGCTGGTACGCACAGGAAGTCCGCACCTGGCAGTTCCCCGTCGATGAAGCCCTTCAGAAGAGCCGGGCCCAGGGCAATGAGGAACGGCGCGGGCCGGCGACGACGGATGGGCACTGAGGCGGCGAGATCTCAAAGCCACAAGTTCCAAATCTCAAAGATGCTTCAAGAGCAAGAGGGGAAGAAGCGAAGCGCGGCCGACGGCGATGTTGAACCTGCCGCCACGGTCGCGTCCGCTATCGCCTCGGCGTTTTTGATATCTTGACGCGCTGCCATCGTTGCGACTCTTGAGTTGCAATTTGTGTATTGCGATTTGTTTGTGATTTGAAGATTTCGTCTTTGGAGTTTTTCCCATGTGGACTCTCAGCGCATTCACCGATGAAGCCGCCACTGATATCGACGGCCAGATCCGCGCCGCCGCGGCAGGCCACTTGAAGACCATCGACCTGCGCAATCTCGATGGCTTCAACATCAGCGAACTCCCGCTCGATCACGCGAAGCAGGTGAAAGAGAAGCTCGACGCGGCCGGCCTGAGCGTCGGCATGTTCGGCTCGCCCATCGGCAAGATCGACATCACGCAGGACTTCGCCATCGACCAAAAGAAGCTCGACACCCTCGGCAAGCTCGCGGATATTTTTAGCTGCCGGAAGGTGCGCATCTTTTCCTACTTCAACAGCAAGGACGACGCGACGAAGGCGAAGCCGATGTACGCATGGGCGGCCGAGGCTTTGCGAAGGCTAGGCGCCCTGAAGGAACAGGCGGCTAAGCTCAACCTCTGTCTTTACCACGAAAACGAACACATCATCTTCGGCGATAAGGTCTGGCAGAACGAAACAATCGCCCGCTCGCTGCGCGATGAAGGCGCGCCCGGCAGCGAAGGCCCCGGCATTCACTTCCGCTGCATCTTCGACTTCGACAACTACAACCAGGTCGGCGAAGACGTGTGGGCTGCGTGGCAGCGATTGCAGCCCTACACCGATGCGTTTCATCTGAAGGACAGCACGAAAGAATGCACGCACGTGCCCATCGGCACGGGCAACGGCCGGGCGGCTGACATTCTCGCTGACGCCCTGAAGCGCGGCTGGACCGGCCACCTCGCCAACGAGCCGCATCTCTCCCGCTCCCCCGCCATCATGGCCACCGGCCCCGGCGGCACCGCCGACCAGAAACTGGCGGACCTTTCCGATTTCGACTGCTTCCTCGTCGGCGTGCGCAGCGGGCATGAGATGCTCAAGGGCATCAAGGCACCGGTGTGACCCCCGCGGTTAGCGGTCGGGCCGAGTCCGCGAGGCCCACCCGTTCACACAGGGATCATCATCGCAACGCCATCGCACATCGACGCGCTTCCCGCCGCATGCGCTCGCTGTGACGGGCTGATTCGCCGTGCGCTTGCGGGTGGGCCTCGCGGACTCGGCCCGACCGCTAACCGGTGGGTTCATGAAAATAACCGCGGCGCGCATTTCTGCCCGCCGCGGTTCATTCGAATCATGATCGCGCATTGATCCTCAGCGCATCGGCTCCTTGTCATGGGCTGATGTTTCACTTTTGCGCGCGCGAAAGCGCACATGGGCCGTGTGATTACGACGTGAGCCGTTGTGATTGCAGGGGTTGCGCGAGGGGCGTTGACTTCGCGTTTTTGCGCGTCAGGCGTGCGTTTTGTGCGCGCTGATCGAAGCAGTGAGGGACACGCGGATGCAACCCCCCCCAATAGCCCCCGGCGGGAGCCGGTGGGGGGCGGCGGGGGCGGGGGAAGCGATCGCGGGAATGAGGAGGGTCGCGGCGATGAATGCTGTTACGCCTCGAGCGGCGGGGAAGGAGAGTCGCATGGTGAAGGCTCCGGAGGCGGGGAGTGAAGTGTACCGCGAGGGCGGGGAAACCGGAAGGGATTCAGCTCCGATTACCCCGCTTTGAGTGCAATCGCTAAACTCCGCCCATGTCTGATTCTTCCATTCCTTCGACGCCCACTTCGCGCGAGGCGTTCTTCGCCCGCATTCACGCGGCCCTGGACCGCTCCGCCACCGCGACTCCCACCGAGAAGCCGCCGGCGGTGGATGAATCAATCGCACGACTGGCGGATCATGATGATGATCTCGTGAAGATGTTCCACACCCGCGCGGCAGGCACGGGCATGTTCGTACATCGGCCCAAGGCGACGGAACTGGCGGATCACCTGATCACGTTTCTCAAGAAGGAGAATGCGAAGACTGTTGTGCTCGGCACCCTGCCCGCGCTGCCGGGACTGAGCAATCTGGAAGCGAAGCTGCGCAAGGCGGACATCAGAATCGTGGACTGGAAAGCGAGCGAAGGGCTGGATGTGCAGTTCGATGTGGACTGCGGCATCACGAGCGTCGCGGCCGCCCTCGCCGAGACGGGCACGCTGGTCATCTGTTCCACGGCGAACACGAGTCGCGGGCTGTCGCTGGTGCCGCCGCTGCATGTGGCGATCGTGCGCGAGAGCGACATTCTGCCGGACATGCTCGACTACTGGGCCAGGCTCAAGGGCATTCCGCACACGGATCTGCCGAGCAACATGGTGTTCATCACGGGCCCGAGCAAGACGGCGGATATCGAAGGCGAACTGGTCACGGGTGTTCACGGGCCTGAGGCGGTGCACATCATGCTGGTGCAGGAATGAGGAAACAGGAGACAGGAGACAGGAGACAGGCGGCAGGTCTCGACCTTTCAGGGCCGCGGCAACCCAAGGCATAAACGCAGCCCATTCACTCGTTCTGATTTCTATGAAAGCCATTTTCTCCATCACCGTGCCCGTTCTCGCGCTGCTCATAATCTCGAACGCCTTCGCTCAAGAGAAGAAGCCGCCGATCGCAGTGGAGATTGACGTGAGCGAAGTGCCGGAGATGAAGGAGTGGACGGAGAAGGCCGCGAAGGTGGTGCAGGAATTTTATCCGCGCATTGTCGAGGAGTTGGGCGAGGAGGGTTACACCAAGCCGGAGAAGGTGAATCTCTATGTGAAGAATGAGACGAAAGGCGTGGCGTTTGCGAGTGGGAATAAGATCACGTTGATCTCGCAGTGGTTCAAGAATCAGCCGCAGGATGTGGGGGCGGTGGTGCATGAGATGTGTCACGTGGTTCAGGCGTACCGAAGTCGCACGAACCGCCCGCCGGGCTGGGTGGTGGAGGGCGTGGCGGATTATGTGCGCTGGTTTGTGTACGAGCCGGAGAACAAGCGGCCTCGCGTGCGGAATCCGGATCGCGCCAAGCACACGGACAGCTACCAGACCACGGCCGCGTTCTTCAACTGGATCGTGAAGACGAAGGACAAGACCTTTGTGAAGCGGCTGAACCTCGCCTGCCGCGGCGGCAAGTACAGCGATGACCTGTTCAAGGAATACGCGGGGAAATCAGCGGAAGAGTTGTGGGCGGAGTTTGTCGAGGAGCTGAAGAAGAGCAAGTAAATCAGCGTCGGGTGCCACGGGTCGCGGAGGTCAGCCGACGAGACCCGTGCGACCGCCTGTGATCCGGATCAAGCGGCTGCATCCGGCACGGGGCTGCTCGCCAAGCCTCACCGACCCGTGGCCCCCAGCTTCACACGAGCGCTACTTCAGTTTCGCCGTCACGAACTTCAGCATCACCTGCTCCTTCCGCGTGACGAGTTTTGATTTGATCACCATCGCGTCAGCGCTCTGCTCCAGGGCGAACGGGCCTTCGCCATACGGGTCTTTGATCGCATCGAATTTGTCGCGGCCTTCCAGCCGAAGCGTGATCGCGGCTTGAACGATCAGATCGTTCGTCTGCGTCCGGGCCTGTACGTCATAGGTCACCCCCAGCGCGGGCATGAGCAGCTTCACCAGCGGGTTCTTCGATTCCTGCACGCGACCCTCCAGCGCATCCATCTCCTTGAAGAAGCGATCGCGCGGCAGATCAAAGAGCGGAACCATCTCGTCGTAGAACGAACCCAGATCCTTGATCAGGCCGTGCATCATCTCCTTGCCGCCCGCGCGGAGGAGCGCCGCCTGCGGCCCCAGCAACTCGAGGGCCGCCTCGTCGAACTCCTTCCCCTTCGCGCCTTCGACCAAGTTCTTCAGCCAGGCGGCCATGCTCCTGCCCTCGGCGGCGATGGCGGTCTTCATGGTGATGTGCGGGGCGATCGCTGCCGTTTTCTCGCGCAGGCGTTTGAGGTCGTCGGCGCTGAAGCGGTTCCATTGGTCAGCGATGAACATGTTGGCCATGCCGTTGATCGCGTGACCCACAAGCATGCTGATGAGAATCGGCTCCTGCTCGACGTGCCGGCTCAGGGCGTACACGGCCACGAGATCATCCACCGCCTTCTCGCCACGATGATTCGCCAGATGCCAGCGGGCCCGAAGGAGTGCGAGGCGAGCGAGAGTGCGCGTCTTGTTCAGGTGCGGCAACAGGAGCGCGGGGCCCTGGATGCGCATGAGCGGGCCGGTGCCCCAGTCGCATTCGGGTAAGGCGACGGCAACGTGAAACATGGCCAGCGTCTCACTCTTCTCGACCAGGCCTTTCACCTTGTCGTCAAGCTCGACCGTGGCGTAGTCGCTGATGATGTTGGCGCTCTTCTCGTCAGCCATCGTCGCATCGAGCTGATCGAACGCGAGCCAGTACATCAGCGCGGCATTCTTTGACCCTGGCGAATCCTCAGCCTCCGCCGCCCCTGCATGCTGTGCCGAAATGAGAACGACCGCGAACACGGCCAGTGCGTTGCACACGAGTGAGTCTGCTGACTTCAACATGATCGATTCCCTTTATGATTTGAGTTCGATTTCATTTCACACACACCGCGCCACTGCGCCATTTCCCTCCGTCCCTCTGTGCCTTCGTGCCTCCGTTCCTTCTTCACAGCTCCTCCAGCAGCGCATTGACGTCATCCACACTCCACGCCCGCAGGACACTCTTGCCCTGCTCCGCGTTGGAGCCATGTGGATGGGCGGCCGCATCGATGGCCTTCATCGCAGCCTGATCCGAATGCGCCAGCGCCTGATGCAGTTGAAATAATGTCGAAGGCCCAGGTGCCGGTGAATCGCCCTTGTCAGGCACTTGCACGATGCGCGAAGGCGGCAGCGGCGGCGTGAGCGTCGAAGGCCGACTCACAAACCAGACGAAGGCGAGCGCTGCGCACGCCGCGATCGCCACCCATGCCGCCCGCGCCGGACGCCAGGCGAGCGGGATCGGCGCAGGGGCCGGGGCGATGGCGCGGGCAATAGCGACTTCGACCGCGCTGGAGACCGCCTGCGGCGCGAGGCGGGCGAGTTCCCGTTCGACGGCGACCCGTTCGTCATCATCGAGCGTGTCGGTGCCGTCGTTCCGGTTGTCGGTGTGATGGTGTGAATCGTTCATGTCTGCATCTCCGTCGCAAGCAGGCCGCGCATTGCGGCCAGGGCGTAGCGGTAGCGCGAGGCGACCGTGTGGGGCGACTGCTCAGTCGCCTCGGCGATCTGCGCGAAGGTCAGACCGCCCCAGACTTTCATCACCACGACTTCACGCTGTTCATCAGGAAGGTCATGCAGGAGCACCTGCACACGGGCGGCGAGTTCTTCCTGTTCCGCATTATTCTCAAAGAGTAAGTCGATCGTCTCGGCGGAATCCTGCGCGGCTGACGTTTCGCGCTGCCGCCTGCGCGACTGGCCTCGAACGCAGTCGAGCGCACCGTGGCGGACGCAGGCGAAGAGGTAGGCTGCGTGATCGCGCACCGGGCTGCCTTCGTCCGCTTTCTTCCACAGGTTGATGAACGCCTCCTGCACGACATCCTCCGCATCGGCGGCGGGCAGGCCGCGCTGCCGAGCGAGGAGCACGAGGGCCGGCCCATGCGTTCGCAGCAGGCTCCGCCAGTCGGGGTGGTCATCACGATGCGGCACGAAGGTTCCTCATGAAGTAAGACGCCGGCGGCGCGGGGAATTGTCTACGAGCGTATCGTCAATCGAAAATTCTCCCTCGCATCATGTACGATACCGCCCCGAACCGGGCATTCGACCCCGAACCCTGAACCCTGAACCCGAAACCCGCTCCCATGATCGACATCAAAGACCTCCGTGAGAATCCGCAGAAGTACCGCGACGGCGCCGCAGCCAAGAAGATGGATGCGTCGGCCATCGATCAGCTTCTGGAACTCGATGCGACCATCAAGCCGCTGCAACAGGAACGCGAGCATCTCACTGCTGAGCAGAACAGGCTGAGCAAGGAAATCGGCCCGCTGCAAGGCAGGCTCAAGAAGGCGACGGGCGATGAGAAGGTGAAGCTGGAGGCGCAGCTCAAGGAACTGCTGGAGCGGCCGGCGGCGATCAAGGTGCGCATCGATGAGCTGGCGAAAGAGATCGCGGCGATCGAGCCCAAGCGTGATGAACTGTTGCTCTTCGTACCTCAGCCGCCTGATCCCGATGTCCCGCGGGGCAGCGGGCCTGAGGATAATGTGGAGATTCGCCGGTGGAACTCGCCGTGGTTTGATCCATCGAAATCCTTCGAGGCGAACAAAGGCTTCAAGGCGAAGAGCCACGTCGACCTGATGCATGCCCTGAACATGGTGGACTTCGAGCGCGGCGTGAAGATCGCCGGCTCGCGCAGCTACGTGCTCACAGGTGACGGCATGCGCCTGCATCAGGCGATCCTGCGCTATGCCTTCGAGTTCATGACCAATGACAACGGCTTCACGCCGATGAGCGTGCCTGTCCTCGTTCGACACGAAGCGATGGAAGGCACCGGCTTCTTTCCGCACGGCAAGGATCAGGCGTACGAAGTCGCCGAGTCTTCGCGCGGCGGCAATCATGATCTCTACCTCACCGGCACCGGCGAGGTCGGCCTCATGGGTTATCACATGAACGAGATTGTGGACTTCGAAAAGCTGCCCTTGAAGTACACGACGCTCTCCACCTGTTTCCGCCGCGAGGCAGGGGCTGCGGGCAAGGATGCGAAGGGTCTGTATCGCATTCATCAGTTCGACAAGATCGAACAGGTGGTGATCTGCAAGGCTGACGAAGCGGAGAGCCGGGCGTGGCACCAGAAGATGATGGGCTTCGTCGAGACGCTCTTGCAGCGCCTGGAAATTCCCTACCGCCTGCTGCAATGCTGCACCGCTGACCTCGGTCCCAAAAACGTGGACATGATCGACATCGAAAGCTGGATGCCTTCGCGCGGCGAGGAACTGCCCGACGGCACCGCCGGCGGAGCCTACAGCGAAACGCACTCCGCTTCGCGCCTCTATGACTATCAATGTCGCCGGCTGAACATTCGCTACAAAGACCCGGAAACGAAGAAGAATGTGATCTGCCACGCGCTGAACAACACCGTCGCGGCAAGCCCGCGCATTTTGATTCCGATCATCGAGCTGTATCAGAACGCGGATGGGAGCATCACGGTGCCGGCGGTGCTGCGGCCGTATATGAACGGGCAGGAAAGGATCGGCTAGCCCCGGGAGCCAAATGATGTTCGGCCTGTTCAAAACGCGCTGCCCGCTTGACACGCGCGAAAAGGCGTGGACCGAGACGCGCATGCGCTGGCTGGCGGACAAATTCGGGATCGATCGCCTGCGACGCGCCGACGTCATCCTTCCCACTCGCGAGTTTTTTCCCGATGACTACAGCGGCGAAGAGCGCCAGGTGCGCCCGCTGTTTGACCGGGTCTGCCGGTACATGGGCGTGAATCCGGCGGGCCTCAAATTGTACATCGTGCCCGACAACCAGATGGTTGATACCGGGGGGCTTTATTTCCGGGAGCCTCACACCGTGATCTATGTCGCGCAGCGGCTGCTCGCCAATCAGCAGTGGCTCGTCGCTACGCTGACACACGAAGTGGCACACGAGTTGCTGCTGGGCGAAGGCCGGCTCGGAACGGACGTGCCGGACCACGAATGGATCACTGACCTGCTCCCCGTGTTCCTGGGTATGGGCATCTTCGCGGCCAACTCGACCCTCGAGCAAGGCAGTTGGGGATTTCGCTGTCAAGGCTATTTGCCCTCGCACGTGTTCGGTTATGCGATGGCGCTGTTCCTGTTCGCGCGCGGGGAGGGCAGGCCGGCCTGGGCGGAACATCTCAGGCCGGATGCCAAAGACGCGCTGACCAAGGGGCTCAAGTATCTACAGAAGACGGGTGATTCGCTGTTTCATCCTGACACGCTCGCCGCGCCGTTGCCGCTGCCGACCACCCCGTCAGCCGCCTGCGAGCTGCTGAGCCGATCCCCGACGTGGCAGCTCGTCACGCTTGAGGAACTGCACGACCGACCATTGTTGGAGAGGAAGGTGCTCGACGCGGTGGTGAAGTGTGCCCAGGCGAATGACCCGGAAATCGCGGCGGCCGCAAATGAGGCGATGGCGGCGATGGGGCCGGCAGCGCTGCCGGCAATCGATGTCGCGGTGCGCGCGATGCACTCGAGTGATTCACACGTGTGCACTACCGGGATCACCGCCTTTACCGCGATGAAGCAGCCACAGCCGGCCGTGCTGTTCGTGCTTAACGACCTGATGAAATCGGAAGATCCCGTCGTGGCTTCCTGCGCGCGGCGCGCCGTGGGCGCCTACGGCCCGCGGGCGGCCCGCGTGATCCCCACGCTGATGAAACTGCTGAAGCGAGCCCTGTACAAAGGCTTGGAGACCGAACCGGTCGAACTTTGCCGGTTGCTCTCTCAGGTGTCGCCTGATTACCATCGACTCATCCAGGAGCGCTTTCAGCATGACGATGAGTTGATCGTCAGCGTGACCGACGCCCTCGCCGCCATGTCGGAAGCGGACTCGCAGGTGTTGCTCGCGGCTGATCCGGAGAACGATCCCGATGCGATGGGCGATTCCCCTACCCCTTCCGCGTAACCGGCCTTTACTTGCGACCAATTCTGGATAAGATTGTCCATTATTGAAGTGGAGCCTGTTCCATGCGTGTTTTCAACAGAATCGACCGACCGAATCACCACCCACGCTCGGACGGTGGCGCCTTCCTGCTGGCAGGAGTTGTCAGCCTTCTCACTTTCTTCCTTTCCCCCGCCTTCGCCCAGTTCGGCGAATCGAGCTACGTCGTGCCGCTGGATGATGAGACGATCAACTACGACCGCGCCCCGCTTGCGGACCCCATCACGAAGCTTCAGAAGTGGATCGCTGACGGCAAGGTCAAACTTCAGCACGATGAGAAGCATGGCTTTCTACCGGCCCTGCTGCGCGAGTTGAAGATTCCCGTGTCGTCGCAGGTGCTGGTGTTTTCCAAAACGAGTTTTCAGCTTCGACGCATCTCGCCGCATCGGCCGCGGGCGCTCTATTTCAATGAAGAGGTTTACATCGGTCGCGTGCAGGACAGCGAGGTGATCGAGATCAGTGCCGTCGATCCGAATCTGGGCGGCGTGTTCTTCACGCTGGAGCCTGATGCGAAGGGCCGACCGAAGTTCACGCGCACCGCCGACTGCCTTCAGTGTCACGCTTCGGCGCGCACGGCGGGCGTGCCGGGACACATCGTGCGAAGCCTGTTCACCGATCCCGAAGGCTTCCCCATGTACCAGGCGGGCTCTTCTTCCATCGATCATCGCAGCCCGATCGAAGAACGCTGGGGCGGCTACTACGTCACCGGCAAATCACCTCATCACGGCCACCTGGGCAATCAGACTTTCAAGAAAGATACCGACACCGAGCGCCCTGACCGCACGCTGGGCGCGAACGTGACGGACCTGGACAAATACTTTGACACCAAGGCTTATCTTTCGCCGCACAGCGATATCGTCGCGCTGATGGTGCTCGAACACCAGGTGCGGATGCACAACCTGATCACGGCTGTGAACTACGAATCCAAACGCGCGATGTCGTACCAGCGCGTGCTGAACGAAGCCTTGAATCAACCCGCGGACGAAGTGGGCGACACGACGAAGCGCCGCTTCAAGAGTGCCTCTGATGCTCTCCTAAAATATCTGCTCTTCGTCGACGAAGCGGAATTGAAAGGCCCGATTGAAGGCACCAGCGGGTTCGCCGAGGCGTTTGCGAAACAAGGCCCGCGCGACAGCAAGGGGCGATCCCTGCGCGAGCTGGACCTGAAGACGCGAATGTTCAAGTATCCGTGCAGCTATCTCATCCACTGCGAAGCTTTCGACGCGATCGACAAGCCGATGCGCGGTTTTCTCCTTCAGAGGCTTCACGACATTCTCACGGGCAAAGACACGAGCGAGGAGTTCGCGAATTTGAAGGCGGAGGATCGCAAGGCGGTGCTGGAGATTCTGCGGGAGACGAAGAAGGATTTGCCGGGGTATTGGCACAAGCGGCGATAGGAACAACCTGCGTTGGCTGAGCTACGAGGTTCAACCATTTTCTGCTTTCATTATCGATTCTTCGAACCACCGCGGTAGCGACGATCGCTCGACTTGAAGCCGCCAGTGGCCCTGTGGTGACCGTTCCGCTATCCAGCGAGGCACTGACGATGAGTTGTCAAAGAAGTACGCTCGATAGGAATGCGATGCTGCCGTAGCAGCCAGACCCAGGCTGCGATGATAGCGCTCGATGACCTTGTGTCTTGGAACGTCATGACCGCCCCATTGAACGCGTTCCCATACGCGGTGCAGATTCACTTCCGGCGATTCGGTCGCAATGTAATAAAGATAGGTTCGATACCCGGCCTTTCGAGAGCGAGCGAAAAACTCCACCTTGCTCCGATGCGACATGACGGTCTCGAATGCGAACGATCGCCGCAGGTTGAAGAGCCGATCCCGCAGGAAATCCGCGATTGTCGCTGCTACGTAGGCATCAACAGCCACCGGATCTACCCGAAGAATTCCGTCTTGAAGGTTGAGGCTGTCAAGAAACGGATTGGGAGCCAGAACGCGTCCGCCGTCCAGGAAGAACTTGCGAATCTCTTCCACGGAAGCAGGCACATTCAACTTGATCTGTCCGGACAACGAAAGCTCTTGAGCAATATCATCCGCATTGATAAAAGTGTGAATGCGAAACAGACCTGACGGATTGAACTCTTTCGCAAGACTATGAACCAGACTGGTTTTTCCGGACCCATTGGGACCGGCAAACATGCGCAGACGCTTGACAGAGTCACCGCTAATCATTCGCGGGCCACGCCTTCAGCCACGGTGCCGACCACCTTTTCAGTCCCATCAGGGAAGAGAAGGACCAGGTCGCCGTTCCACGCCACCATCACCGGGCGGCCCGCGGCAAAGGTCTTTGCCTGAGCCTTCTCACCCATCTCGCGAAGCGCAGCCCGCAACTGCTCATCGGTAAACTCACCAGGCTCGTCGATCTGATCACGCATGTGAAGCTCACTCAAACATTGGACCTGCACAATCATAGCCGACTCACCTCACTGAAACTCATACCCGATCCAGAACGTGATCCGGCCATCGGGCAGTTCGCGGATGTTGGTGATGTGTACCGGCATCCCGCCGCCGAGTTGGCCGCGGCTCGAAGGCGTGGTGAAGGGCGTGAACGCGGTGTTCGCCTTCGACGGATACGGCACCGCATCGCGATAGCTCAACGGGCCAGCCGGGCCTTCGATGCCGTGCGATTCTTCAAGCTGCGGCCGATTGCCCACCACGCGCCAGATGAGCAAGCCCTCGGCCGGCAGGCTTTCGTCGAAGCCTTTCTTGCGGCGGTTCTCCAGCAGGAAATATTCACTGCCATCGGGACGAACGAGAATCTTGAAGCATTGCGTGCTGTCGTCCTCGATGGGCGAGAGGACGAGCTTCTGTTTGACGGTGGGATCGATGACGATCGGGTCCACCCAGCCGAGCATGACCTTGGGCCAGGCGGAGAAATGTTGTGGCCGACCGTTGGTCACTTGATTCGACATGGCACACCAGACGCTGAGGCCTTCGGAGCCGGGGTTTTCCGGCCGGGCGTAGAGATCGGGCAGGCCGAGCATGTGGCCGAACTCGTGGCAGATGGTGCTGATATTGCTCATGGTCCTGCCGCCTTCAGGCATGATGAAGTAGGACCAGCGTTTGCCTTTGAAGCTGAAGGAGGAGCGGTGAGGCCAGTACAGGCCGCCGCGGCTGGTGCGGAAGCGATCGCCGGCGTACATGTAATAGACACCGTCAAAATCGTTGAGCGCGTCCTTGCCGTCGCGCTCCAGCAGCTTCTCCATCGCTTCGATGAGCAGGGGTGATTTGTTGTTCACATCCTTGCCGTACTCGGCGCGTTCCTTGCTGACTTCGACCCAGTCGAAGACTTTGCCTTCGAGGGCGAGTTTGCCGCCGGACATTTCGTGGTAGTAATCGGCGACGCTGCCGTAGACGGTCTGCCCGGTGATGCTTTTGTCTTTGTAGGTATCGCGGCTGAACAGGGCCTGCGTCCAGGCTTCGAGCGTGACCTTCTCGTTGTGCTTGGCGTCGGGGTATTCGACGGGAATGACGGCAAGGCGATAGGTCGGCTTCTTCCAATACGACATCATCGCGGAGGTCGGGCCACGCGAGCTGGTGGAAGAGGAGTCGGCTGCGAGATGAAGGCTGTACTCGGTTTCTTCTTCCGCGCGGCGAACGAGAACCTTGATCTGATCACCCGGACTGCGGGCGGCGATGAAGTCGCGCAGACTTGCGGTGTTCTTGATTTCCGAGCCGTTGACTTTGACGATGACATCGCCGGACTTGATGCCCGCCTTCTGCGCGGGGCCGCCGGCCGTGGCTTCATCGATGCGCACGCCTTCGATGTCAGCCGCGTCGGTGAAACGCACGCCCATGATGGCGCGCTGCCTGGAGAGCGACATGGGTGAACTCGTCGCGCCGAGCGCTGCGGTGAGGACCAGTTCTTTGTCGCCGCGCTTGATGGCGATGCTGATCGCCTGTCCCGGTGCCTGCTCCTGAAGCCAGTCGCGCAGGCGGTTGTTGTCGGCGAAAGTCTGCTTGTCGATGGTGGCGAGTTGATCACCCTTCTTCAGGCCCGCAGCGAGGGCGGGCGAATCAGGGGCGATTTCATCGATGAGAAGTTGGCCATCCTTCGCTTCGACGAAGATGCCCAGGTAACCGGTGCGGACGGGGACATTGGTGACAGGGGCGACCGCGGGCTGAGCCTTGGCGCGAAGGGCGGTGGCGACGGTGCGGTAACCTTCGAGCTCGGCGGCGAACTTGTCAGGGGCCGGGGGCGCGGGCTTGGCAGGTGCTTCCTTTTTGGGTTCCTCTTTTTTCGGTTCTTCCTTCTTCGGCTCGGGCTTCTCAGGCTCGGGCTTGGTGGCCTCTGCCTTGGGCGCGTCGGCCTTGGCCGGCTCTGTTTTCTTTTCGTCGGCTGCGAAGGCGATCGAAATCGCCGCGCCGAGGGTGAGGATTGCGATCCAGCCGGTGATGAACCTGAAAACGTTCCGCTTCATGCCGCACCTCATGTGAAGGATGGTGACTGTGCAGGATACAACGGCCCAGAGGGGGTGGTGTTATGCAGGGGCGAAGAAAATTCGGGTGATGCGGTCCCCATGCACGGGAGTGCATGGGCTTTGTCTCCTGTCTCCTGACTCCTGACTCTGTCTTCTTCCCTGCTTCTGGACTTTCCCGCGGGCTGCCGCCACAATGCGAGTGTGATTATTGATGTACACAATCGCGAGCGCCAGCGGCAGTTCCGCGTGACGGTGGATGCGAAGGATCCGCCGCCGGTCGTGAAGGTGCCCGAGGGTGAGCCATCGGAGAGCGCGACCAGCACGGGCGGTGCGAAAGATGTGTACCTCGAATGGGACGGTGCGTTCGATGATGAGCATCATCTACGCTGCTGCCCGGTGTGCGGTTGCCGGGAGCTCTTCGCCCGCAAGGACTTTCCGCAGGTGACGGGCTTTGCGATCGTGCTGGCGGCGGCAGTCGTCGCCGTGGCGCTGTTCGGGGCGAGGAATGTTATCTGGGGCGTGGTGGTGCTGGGCGTGGTCGTCATCATCGACGCGATCATCTACCTCTTCAGCGGCCGGTGCCTGGTGTGCTATCGCTGCCGGAGCGAATTCCGCGACACGCCGATCCGACCGAGTCATCCGGGATGGGAACTGGCAACGGGGGAGAAGTACAGAAAATCATAAAACCAGAAAAGCAGAAATTCGGAGCGATGCGTGTCGTGCTCATTTCGACTTTTTTACTTTTCTGCTTTTCTGCTTTCTTGCTTTTATGCTTTTCGGAGCAGCACCACGACATGACATGCGATCGCCCGGTTCTCGCCGAGCGCATCGACCTTCTCGTGCGTCTTGCCTTTCACGTTCACCTGTGCCACGTCGCAGCCGAGCATCTGCGCGAGGTTCGCCTTCACCGCGCTCTTGTGCGGGCTCAGCTTGGGCCGTTGCAGAATGACAGTCACGTCGAGGTTGCCGATGGTGTAGCCTGCCTCGCGCATGCGCCGGGCGGCCTCTTCGATGAAGATGCGCGAGTCAGTTCCCTTCCACTTTGGATCGTTGTCAGGAAAGAGCTGGCCGATGTCATCCTGCCCCAGGGCGCCGAGGATGGCGTCGGTGACGGCGTGGTAGACGACATCACCATCACTGTGAGCGGCGCAGCCGCGATCGTGCTCAAGCCGAACGCCGGCGACGATGAGCGGCAGCCCGGGCTCGAGGCGGTGCAGATCGAAACCGTGACCGATGCGATTGAAGTGATCAGACATGTGCGTCATCAACTGCTGGTGTAGTTGCCTTCCTCGTCGGTGACCTTCACCTTGAATCCCGTCAGACTCATCCTGTCGAGCATGTCATCGACGAGCTTGCGGTGCTCGCTGCCTTTGCCCACGCCAAGATCGGCGTAGACCACGCGATCAGCGGGATAAATGCGCACGCGCGTCCAACCCTGCTCAATCGCGAAGGCGTTGGCGTCAGTTGTGAAACGATCCTGTTCGTCTTCATTCAGCGCTGAAGGGTTAATAAGCTCGCGGATCATGTCCGCATTCATCACGCCCGGCGGCACGGGGACGCATTGCCCATCCGGCGCGATCCAGTAGCCGATGCCTCGTTCGATCATGAGGATTTTCCGATCACTCTGAAGCGCGAGGCCCACAGCGGCGGCGTGTGCGACAAGTGTGGTCATGCGTTCATGATATCGCTACTTCAACCCATATTCCTTCAACTTCCGATACAGCGTCCGCTCCCCGATGCCCAGCATCTTCGCCGCCGCTTCGCGGTTGCCGCTGTTGACGCGCAGGGCGTTGCGGATCGCCTGTTTTTCGATTTTGTCGAGACTCAGGCCCGCCGCGGACGTGGCGCTGTCGCCGGCGGGCAGTTCGCCGGCGCTCGCCAGAATCTCCGGCGGCAGGTGTCGCGGTTCAATCGTCTTCTCGGCGAGCACCACCGCGTTCTGCACCACGTTCATCAGCTGCCTCACATTACCCGGCCAGTCAAAACGCATCAGCGCAAGCTGGGCATCCTCGCTGATCAGCGGCGTCTCCTTTTCAAGAGCCTTGGCGCTGCGATGCACAAAGTGCTGCGTCAGGAGCGGAATATCCTCACGCCTTTCGCGCAGCGGGGGCAGGCGAAGCTCCACGCCTTTGATACGGAAAAAAAGATCGCCGCGGAACGTGCCTTTCTTCACCGTCTCTTCCAGGTCATGATTCGTCGCTGAGATCAGGCGGACATTGACGTGCTTGGGTTCATTCGAACCGAGGCGCACGATCTCGCCGCTCTCGAGCACGCGCAGCAGCTTCGCCTGCATGGGCGTGGGCATGTCGCCGATCTCATCGAGGAACAGCGTGCCGCCGTCGGCATATTCAAACCGCCCTTCGCGCTCCTTCTCCGCGCCGGTGAAGGCACCGCGGATGTGGCCGAACAGTTCATCCTCCAGAATAGACTCGCTGATGCCCGCGCAGTTGAGCGGCACGAAGCGGGCCTTGGCGCGTTTGCTGTTGTTGTGGATCGCCTGGGCGACGAGTTCCTTGCCCGTTCCGCTTTCACCGAGAATGAGCACGGGCGTGTGGGTCGGCGCGAATTGGCGGGCCATGGTGAGCACGCTGCGCATGGCGGATGAGTTGCCGATGATGCCCTCGAAGCCGAATTTTTCTTCGAGTCGGCCGCGCAGCTCGGTGTTGGTTGCGCGGAGCATGACGGTCTGGATCGCCCGCTGGCAGAGATTGCGGAAGACATCCAGGTCGAGGGGCTTTTCGATGAAATCGTAGGCGCCGCCGCGGATCGCGCTCTTGGCGGTGGGCACGTCGCCGTGGGCGGTGACGAGGATGGTCTCGGCGCCGGACTGAAGCCTGCGGGCGGCCGCGAGGACTTTCATGCCATCCGTCTCGCTGTCCATGACCAGGTCGGTGACGATGAGATCGAAGTTGCCGTGCTCCAGTTCATCCTCGGCAGAGGGCAGGTCGTGAACGATGGTGCAGACGTGGCCCAGCCGGCGCAGGGCCTCGGACATGACCTCGGCATGATCGACTTCGTCATCGACCACCAGCACGGCAGCCGCGGGAGTTTTGGATTCGTCGGACATGGCGAGGATTGTAGTCATCTCGCTGGGCGAGATGGAATCTCTGAAAATCTTGAAATCCTTAAATCCTGAAAAGTTGAGATCAGAAGCAATGGACGTCGATCCGCTCCTTCCTGATTTCAGGATCTCAAGATTTCCCGATTTCAGGATTTACCTTCTCTGCGTCACTTCGCCGCAGGATGCGCCCCGCCGGCGCAACCCTATAATCCGCTGCCATGACCCCCGCCGCCGCCAGCCTGACCGCAGCCGTCGCGAAGAAGCCGATCCACGTGGGCTGCGTGAGCTTTCTCAACGCCAAGCCTCTGATCGATGGCCTCGAATCCGGCAGCGACCCACTGGTGAAGTTCGATGTGCCCAGTCGTCTGCTGCAAGACCTGGAAACCGGCGAGGTCGATATTGCCCTTTGCCCGGTGATCGATTTTCAGCGAAGTCGGGTGCCGCTTGCGATCGTGCCCGTCGGCGGCATCGGCTGCGATGGGCCGACGTTCACGGTGCGCCTTTACAGCCGCGTGCCACTGAAAGGGCTGCGCGCGATTCACGTCGATACCGACAGTCACACCAGCATCGCCCTGCTTCGCATCGTGCTGGCGGAGCGATACAACCTGAAACCCCGGCTCATCGATTACGACGCCCGTGAACGCGTGGCGGACAATCGTGTCGTCGAATCGCCCGAGGCCATGCTGCTCATCGGCGACAAGGTCGTGACGGCCGCCCCATCGCAAGAGGACTACCCGCATCAACTTGATCTGGGCGAAGCGTGGCACGAGCTCACCGGAATGCCCTTCGTGTTTGCGGTCTGGATGTCGCGACAAGAGGCGAATCTCGGCGAGGTGCCTGCGCAGCTCAGCCGCGTGCGCATCGCCAATGAAGCTCGCATCGAACGAATCGTTGATCGCTACGCCCCTCCGCTGGGCTGGCCACGTGATCTGGCGATGCGGTACCTGGGTGAGTGGTTGAAATTTGCCGTGGGGCCGCGGGAGTTGGAAGCGATCGCACTTTTCTTCCGCAAGGCGAAGGAGTATGGCGTGATCGACTCGCTGCGCGAGGGAGCACCATCCCGATAGGGTGGTGCTATTAGCGCACAACTGCCTTAGGCCTCGATCGCAACGGATGTCCGTGCGACAATAGCACCACCCTGTCGGGATGGTGCTCCGTTCGTTGAACTTTCCCCCGTTCACGTTAGCATTTGCAGCTTCGCGTCACAGCATGAGGCTGTGCCCTCCTTCGAAAGAGCCCCGCGCATGACCACGATCGCCAGCACCGGCCCCGCCTCCCGCGCGGGCATCGCTTCTTCCGTTTCACCCATGGACCCAAACCGCCTCAAGCCCTGTGACACGTTCATCCATCGGCACATCGGCCCCTGTGAGAATGAAGTCGCCCAGATGCTCGCGCTTGTCGGCTATGACTCGCTCGATGCGCTCACCGATGCGGTCGTGCCCGCGTCGATCCGCCTGAGCGCGCCGCTGCCGCTGGAAGGCGAACGCGGCGAGAACGAACTGCTCAATGAGCTCCGCGCGATCGCCCAGCAGAACCGCGTGATGCGATCGTGCATCGGCATGGGCTACAGCGATTGCATCACGCCGCCCGTTATTCAGCGCAATGTGCTGGAGAACCCCGGGTGGTACACGCAGTACACGCCCTACCAGGCGGAGATCGCGCAGGGCAGACTCGAAGCGCTGCTGAACTTTCAGACGATGATCGCGGACCTGACGGGTCTGCCTGCCGCGAACGCTTCGCTGCTGGATGAAGGCACCGCCGCGGCCGAGGCGATGGCCATGTGCCACGCCATCGCGCCGGACAAGCCCACGTTCTTCATCGCCGATGACTGCCATCCGCAGACGATCAACGTCGTGAAGACCCGCGCGGCGAGCATGGGCATCCAAATCCAGGTCGGCAACATCAGCACACTCATCAACGACAAAGCCCAGGGATTGCTATCCCTGGGCGTTTGCGGCCTGCTCGTGCAGTATCCCGCCACCGATGGCGTAATTCATGATCCTGCCTCACTCGCGAAACTCGCAGACAAGATTCACGAAGCGGGCGGCCTGTTCGTCGTCGCCGCCGACCCGCTCGCTCTCACCCTGCTCAAAGCTCCGGGCGAGTTCGGCGCGGATATCTGCGTCGGCAGCGCTCAGCGCTTCGGCGTGCCCATGGGCTGCGGCGGACCCCATGCCGCCTTCATGGCGACGAAACAGGAACTCATCCGCAAGATGCCCGGGCGCATCGTCGGCGTCTCCAAAGACGCCCAGGGCAACCCCGCTTATCGCCTCGCCATTCAGACGCGCGAGCAGCACATTCGCCGGGAAAAAGCCACGAGCAACATCTGCACCGCGCAGGTGCTGCTGGCGGTGATGGCGAGCATGTATGCCGTGTATCACGGGCCGGATGGACTCAGGCGAATCGCGCGGCGGGTCAGCGGTCTGACGGGCGCGCTGGCTGCGGGCGTGACGGCCCTGGGACATGAAGCGGGCGATCAGCCTTACTTTGACACGTTAAAGGTGGGCGTGCGCTCCCTGCGCGGCAGGATCACGCCCGTGGAGGCGGCTAATCAGGTGTATAGTGCCGCTCAGGCCCGCGGCTACAACCTTCGCCGCTACGAAGATGGCGCGCTGGGCGTCTCATTCGATGAGACCACGACGCTTGACGATGTCGCCATTCTGCTGGAGGCCTTCGCGCTGGGCGAGCGAAAGGCGTTTGATGTCGCCGCACTCGCCACCGAGGCGGACACAGGGCTGGATGATTTCCAGCGCCGCAGCCCCATCCTCACGCACCCGGTCTTCAACACACACCGCAGCGAACACGAAATGCTGCGCTACCTGCGCAAGCTCGAGTCGCGCGATCTCTCGCTGACCACGTCCATGATCCCGCTGGGCTCGTGCACCATGAAGCTCAACGGCACGAGCGAGATGATCCCCGTGACCTGGCCGGAGTTTGGACGCATTCATCCTTTCGCGCCGGCGGAGCAGCTGCGCGGCTACGAAAAACTCTGCGGCGACCTGGAAGCCTGGCTCTGCGCCATCACCGGTTTCGCGGCCGTCTCACTCCAGCCCAATGCCGGCTCGCAGGGCGAGTATGCCGGCCTGCTGGCGATCCGCGCCTACCACGAGTCGCGCGCACAGGGCCACCGCAACATCTGTCTGATCCCCGTCAGCGCCCACGGCACCAACCCCGCCAGCGCGGTCATCGCGGGCTTCGAGGTCGTCGTCGTCGCCTGTGACAAGTACGGCAACGTCGATGCGGATGACCTTCGCAAGAAGGCTCAGCAGCATGCCGCCAACCTCGCGTGCCTGATGATCACTTATCCTTCCACGCACGGCGTGTTCGAACCGAACGTGAAGGAGATCGTCGGCGTCGTTCATGAGCACGGCGGACAGGTCTATATGGATGGCGCGAACATGAACGCACAGGTCGGCCTGACCAGCCCCGCCTCGATCGGCGCCGATGTGTGTCACCTGAACCTGCACAAGACTTTTTGTATTCCGCATGGCGGTGGCGGGCCGGGCATGGGGCCGATCGGCGTGGCGGAGCATCTGAAGCCGTTCCTGCCGGGGAGTCCGCTGGGAGAGGGCCAGGGGCCAGGGGCCAGGGGCCAAGGGGTGGGACCTGTTTCGGCTGCGCCTTGGGGCAGCGCGTCGATCCTGCCGATTTCCTATGTCTATATCGCCCTGATGGGCGGCATGGGCCTGAAGCGCGCGACACAGGTCGCCATCTTGAGCGCCAACTACATGGCCAAGCGCCTGAGCGAGTTCTATCCAGTTGTATACACCGGAACCACCGGCCTTGTCGCGCACGAATTCATCATCGACTGCCGGCAGTTCGAAGCGACCAGCGGCGTGAAGATCGATGACATCGCCAAACGCCTGATGGACTACGGCTTCCACGCCCCGACCATGAGCTTCCCCGTGCCCGGCACGCTCATGATCGAGCCCACCGAAAGCGAACCGAAGCCTGAGCTCGACCGCCTGTGCGACGCCCTGATCGCAATCCGGCAGGAGATTCGCGACATCGAAGAAGGCAAAGCGGATCGCCATGACAACGCCCTGAAACACGCCCCGCACACGGCCCGCGCCGTCACCAGCGATGCGTGGAGCCACAAGTACTCCCGCGAGCAGGCGGCCTACCCGGCCCCCTGGCTGAAGGAACACAAGTTCTGGCCGCACGTGGGGCGCATCGACAACCCCTACGGCGACCGCAATCTGTTTTGCACCTGTCCGCCGCTGGAGGCGTGAGGAATTAAACGCTGGAGCACCGTCCCGGCAGGGCGGTGCCGGCGCGGGGCGTGTATCGCAGGCATAGCACCACCCTGCCGGGATGGTGCTCCACAAGCGCGAGCATTACCGCAGACCCCACCCGCCCCAAACGCTGTCGCTCATGGAGATGATTGTGCCGCTGGGAGCCCTGATCGTCCAGTCATAGGTCGTCGGCCCGAGCTTCGTGAATATCAGACGATGGGCACTGGTGTCGATCGCGGCATAGTTGGACCCGCCGCGATGCGTCGTGGACTGTTGATCGATCGAGCCGAAACCGCCTTCGATGCAGCAGCCGTTGATATGGTGCGCGGGGTTCTCTTCAATGATGACGGGCGTGGTCGTTCGCGTCACGACGTTCGAACCCGGGTCGCGATACTCAGCCGCGGAAGGAATACTCTGAAACTTCGCGCCGGAGAAAACGACGAAGGCTGAGTAATCAAACTTGCCGTTGGAGCCCTGGCCTGAGCCCCAGGGCGCGACGTTCAGTGATGGGCAGCGGTAGGTTTCCAGAGCCGCCCCTTCGCTTCCGAGATAGCTGGCGATGGTGCCTTTGAAGGCCCCGCCCGCGCCGCCTGTGCCCGCTTCGGTACCGAGCCACGCCTTCTGCCAGTACTCGGGCCCTTGCGTCCAGATGCCGGGCATGCGTCCGTGATTGAAATCGGAGAACGACTGAAATGCCTGCATCACCGAACGCAGTTGCGTCCTGCACTTCACATCCCGCGCCGTCTCTCGCGACGATGCCAGCGAAGGCAGCAGCAGGCCGATGAGCAGCACGATCAGCGAGATCACCACCAGCATTTCAACGAGCGTGAAGGCGCGCTTTCGTAACATGAAACAACTCCCGCTACGTGCGAATCGACCGTGCCATCATAGCATCAGCTGCCCGCGCCCGGCTGCCTGATTCCATCCGGCGCAATCAGCCTGGCCCGTGGCGGAGGCACACGAATCGAATCCAGTTTCTCTTCGTCCATGATTCGATAAAGCCGCGTGAGTGATGCAAGGTGATGCTGCGCGTAGTCGATGCGAATGAGCGTAGCGCTGTGTCCTTCCTTGATGCCGCCGAGGCTTCGCTGCGGGTCGGCGAAGTACATGGCATCTTCCGGCCGCACCTGGCAGGTG
The DNA here is from genome assembly GCA_040902585.1 of Phycisphaeraceae bacterium. GTDB lineage: Bacteria > Planctomycetota > Phycisphaerae > Phycisphaerales > Phycisphaeraceae > JBBDXA01. The sequence goes on along the minus strand of JBBDXA010000117.1, from coordinate 3,246 downwards.
AGCTGGTAAGCCCCGCCGAGGATGAGGGCCTCAAGCGCCGTCGTCGCTTCCGACTCGCGGCCCAGCCGGCGGCTCATCGCGTAGGCCGCGGCGAGTCCCTGGTTGCGGACGGCGGTGCCCGTGGAGTTGGGCAGATGAAAGTAACTGCCCAGCCAGTCGCTGTATTGCGGCATGCGGTTCTGCGCGGCTGCGATCGCCGCGGCGAGGCGAAGCTGATGATCCTTATAGATCGCCGCCGCCCGCTCCTGTTGCAAGGTCTCCAGGCCAACCATGAGCCAGTGATCGTGCGGCAAGGCGGCGTCCACCACATTCTTGTCGCGCACCAGGATGAGGTATTTGGCGGCCTTCTCCGCTGCATCCAGCCAGCGGGCGTCAGCGTCGACCCTGTAAACCTGCGTCAGGGCCGCGATGGCCAGGCCGGGCGCATCTGTCGACTCTTCCTGTGCCGCCTCCCCTTGCGGATACTTTTCGTAGTGAACGAATCCGCCATCGGCGCGCTGGGCCTGCACCAGTGCTTCGGCAAAGAGGCGCACGCGCTCGAGCGCGGTGCGGTCGTTCGTCACGCGCGCGGCCGTCGCCAGCGCCAAGGTCGCCATCGCATTGGCTTCCAGGGCAACGCGCCCGCGCTCGACGATGCACGCCACCCGCACATTATTCTTCGTCCACGAGCCGGTGACCAGTTCACCGTGTTCCAGCGCTCGGCGCGCGGCGGCGAGCAAGTCCGCATCCTTTAAGACTTCATACACTTCGAACATGCTCGCAGCCGCGCCGAAGTGGGCGACCCAGTCGTACTCATCCTTAACCGTGTCATCCGAAGGTTGATAGAGGTACGCGAACTGCCCGCGCGTGCCAGCCGCGCGCACCAGGTACTTCGCCGCGGCGCGACAGGACTCGAGCACATCATCCTTCGACAGCACGCGCCACTGCCGATGGCCTCGATACAGCGGCAGGATTTCTCGTGCATCGGCGAAGCAACTCTGCGTTGAGAAGCGAAACAGGTAGACATCCTCCAGGTTCTTGAGTTCGAACTTGTAAGGCTCCGCCGGCAGGCGCTGCGCAAGGTAGGCCGCCAGCTTTTCCTGATCGAAGACCTGTTGAAGGATGGCATCGCTGCCGACCAGCTCCTCCGGCAGCATGGCGACACCTGTCCGCCGCCCCAGCGCCAGGCCGAACAGACTTCGTTCGTAATCCATGATCTGCGTCAGATCCGCATGCTCATGAAAAAGAATCGTGCTGGCAACATCCACTTTCACCCAGCGCGGCTCGAACTTTTCATCCCCCTTGGCACGTAGTTGTGTCAGGGCGTGGTCGGCCGCCTTGATCACGCCGCGGGCCGAGCCTGTGGCGACACGGGCCCGGTGAAGGCCATCGCTGACGGAAATGAATACGATGCGAGGATAGAAATCATCGCGAGCCTGACGGTTGAGCAGTGGCGGCGAGGCATCGGGCAACAGAAGGCTGTGGCGCACATAGGCCGCGACGCTGGTGACGGTTTCCTCGCTCAGGGCCGGCGAATAGCGGGCGTCTTCGAACCAGACCATGCGCGTCGGATCAGGCTCCGCTGCCTTGGGCGGCGCGGGGACCACCGGCGGAACAGGGGCGGGTTCGGGCGGATCGGCGGCGAACGACGAACCGGCAGCGAGCAGGATCAGGCTGAGAATGCACAGGCGGACCATCGCCCGATTGTAGGCGAAACAATCTGACATCACGCTTTTCGGACCCGCGTTCGACGGCAATCGGCGCGAAGGTCGCCGCGGCAGGCAACCGATAAAAGAGGAAAGCCCGCCTCCAAGGTCATGCCGGGACGCGGCAGAGGCGATTGAACGTTTCGAAACCACATGCGTGTTACGATATGAACCGCGGCCGATAACACACCCGCCGCTAGAACGATCAGGGAGCGAAATATGAAAGGCGTCATTCTCGCCGGCGGTCTGGGCACGCGGCTGCGTCCCCTCACCCTCGTCACCAACAAGCATCTGCTGCCGGTCTACGATCGGCCGATGATCTACTACCCGATCGAATGCCTCGTCAACGCGGGAATCACCGACATCATGATCGTCACCGGCGGCGACCACGCGGGTGACTTCTTGAAGCTATTAAAGAACGGCAAGCAGCTCGGCGTGAAGCATCTTGAGTATGCCTACCAGGAGGGCGAAGGCGGCATCGCTGATGCCCTCAAGCTCGCCCAGGATTTCGCGGATGGCGACAAGATATGCGTGATCCTCGGTGACAACATCATCGAAGGCAACATCCGCGCGGCTGCGGGTGATTTCTTCACGCAGCGCTCCGGCGCGAAGATCCTCTTGAAGGAAGTCCACGACCCGCAGCGCTTCGGCGTGGTGCGGTTTGAGAATGATGATGCGGAAGGAAAGGTGACGGAGATCATCGAGAAGCCTGCGAATCCGCCGAGCAATCTCGCGGTCATCGGCATCTACTTCTACGATGCGGATGTATTTGATATCTGCCAGACGCTCAAGCCCTCGGGGCGGGGCGAGCTGGAGATCACCGATGTGAACAACCATTACCTCCAGCGCGGCGACCTGTCGCACAGCTTGATCGAAGGCTGGTGGACCGATGCGGGCACGTTCGAAAGCCTGCTCCGCGCCAGCAACATGATCGCCGACGGCGGCGCGAATCACGCGGCGTTTCCCGCGAAGGCAGAACCCGTGGGCGCACGATGATCGTGTCTGATTCCCCTCCCTCCTAGGGAGGGGTTAGGGGAGGGTCGAGCAAACGGCCACCCTGGACCAAAATCGCGCCGAAGGCCAACGCCTCCGCAATCGACCCGCAAGCAAAACTGTCCGCCCGACCCTCCCCCTGCCCCTCCCTAAGAGGGAGGGGAGTAAGACGAAAACCATGACTGCAACCGCCAACGCACAATCCACCGTCCGCTCACCCTCCCTCCCCGCGCCGCAGAAGCCCGTCTCCCCGCGCACGTGGCAGGGCACGGACATCGCCGCCGCGTTTGCCGCCGCCGTCGAAGGCAACGAGCCGATCTTCGTCCCCGCTTCAATTTTCAGCGACGACCGCGGCTGGTCCATCATGAACCAGATGCAAGGCGTGATGAACACCCAGGGCCAGATCAACTACTCCGTCATGTATCCCAACGTGGTCAAAGCCTGGCACCGCCACGCGAAGCAGACGGACTTCTGGATGGGCCTGAACGGCAACATGAAGGCCGGCGTGTATCGCTCGTGGCGACCCAAGCCGCTGACAATGCTTGTGCGCGCAACAGCCTCACTGATT
>JBBDXA010000116.1:28379-31617 GCA_040902585.1 Phycisphaeraceae bacterium | reverse complement strand
CCCTTGGCATGTTTCCATTCTATGTGCAGTCGTCCCCGATTCTGCGGAATGACAAAGTGCCAGGTCCCCCCAAAGCTCTCCCCCTCGACCAAATCAGGGATCGTAGGCAGTCCTGCGAGCGGCTTGAAGAAATTCCAGTCTTGAGGCGTTTTCCATACGGTACCCTGCGTGATGTGATTGAGATAGGTGACTTCCCACTGATTGGGCCGAAGTTCCCCGAGCGATTCTCCAGCAATATAGTCCGTGAACGACTGCAAGACCGCCGCAAAGCCGGATCGAACTTTCTCGTATCGAGGATACTCGGCCCCGCCTTTCCCCAGCCAGTTGTAGTGAAGTCGACCATTCTGTACCTGAATCATCCGAATGCCATCTTCAGCCTTGAACTGTACTCTGGTAGCAGGATCTTGCGTGAGGTGCAATTGCAGACCTTTGCCCCAGCGGGCCGTCTTGGCGAACTGCTCAAACTGTGAAAGGATTGGTGGCGCATCGTCCACCGAAATCCACTCGGTCCGATCCAGCGACCTCCAAAATGCTCCCAAGTGCGCATTTTTCAGAGACGGTAACCGCTCGAATTGAACGCCGACAATCGTCTCGACCACGGGTGGTCGGGCGTAGTCCGGTCTCCGCTCATTGTTGTTCGTCGCTTCGACCATGGATTGATTGTTGTAAGGCAACGTCTTGAATGCAACGTGATTAAACGTCTCTGTGACGATAGCAGATCGAAACTTGAAAGACCAGATTCACACGTTGAATCCAGCCAGGGCGCCTCAGATAAATTCGTTCAACAGATTCTCCAGCATTTCCTGCCTTCCGCTAGGCACCGCGTTGAGGTTGTTCTTCAAAGCGATCTGTTCGAGCTCGGCGAAGCCGACCTTGCGCGTCTCGATTTTCTTGCCCAGGTCCTTATCCCAGCCCGCGTAGCGTTGCTTGACGAACTTGCCCATCCGGCCGTCCTTGCGGATCGCCGCCGCCGCCTTCAAGCCACGGGCGAAGGCGTCCATGCCGCCGATGTGGGCGTGGAAGAGATCGACGGGGTCGATGGATTGTCGTCGTACTTTCGCGTCGAAGTTCAGGCCGCCGGTGGTGAAGCCGCCGTGGTTCAGGAGCGTGAGCATGGCCAGCGTGGTGTCGTAGAGATCGACGGGGAACTGGTCGGTGTCCCAGCCCAGCAGCGTGTCACCGCGGTTGGCGTCGATGGAGCCGAGGATGTGGTTGCCCGCGGCGTATTCAAGGTCATGCTGAAACGTATGCCCGGCCAGCGTCGCGTGATTCGCTTCGATGTTCAGCTTGAAATGTTTCACCAGGTCATACTTCTGCAAAAAGGCGTGGCACGCGGCTGCGTCCGAATCGTACTGATGCTTCGTCGGCTCCTTGGGCTTGGGCTCGATGTAGAACTGTCCCTTGAATCCGATTTTCTTCTTATAGTCCACCGCCATCGTGAGCATCGTGCCCAGGTGATCCAGCTCCCGGCCCATGTCGGTGTTCAGGAGCGTCTCGTAGCCTTCGCGGCCGCCCCAGAATGTGTAGCCGACGCCGCCGAGTTCCTTCGTCGCTTCCATCGCTTTCTTCACCTGGGCCGCGGCATGCGCAAAGATGCGCGGGTCAGGACTCGTGGCAGCGCCTGACATGAAGCGCGGATGGCTGAAGAGGTTGGCGGTGCCCCAAAGGAGTTTCTTGCCCGTGTCGCGCTGGAGCTTCTTGGCGAGCTTGACGATGCGGTCGAGGTTGGCGTGCGACTCGGCGAGCGTTTTGCCTTCGGGGGCGATGTCGCGGTCGTGGAAGCACCAGAAGTCGATGCCGCACTTATCCAGGAATTCGAACATGGCGTGCATGGTGTTCTCAGCGACTTCGAGGACATCGCTGCCCTCGTTCCAGGGCATGGTCCGGCAGCCGGGACCGAAGGGATCCGCGCCGGCACCCTTCATCGAATGCCAGTAGCTGGCGGCGAAGCGAAGGTGGTCGGACATGGTCTTGCCCGCGACCTTTTCCGAGGCGTTGTAGTGCTTGAAGGCGAGGGCGTTCTTCGAGCGCGGGCCTTCGTATTTGATGCGGCTGACAGAGGAGAAGTATTGCTTGGGCTGCTTGGGCATGACGAGTCCTGTGAGTGTGAGTGAATCAATCGCCTCGGCTGAGCCACGACGCGCTGCGGCAGGCCGGGGCGAAGGCGTAAAGAATAGTTGGAGTCGGGCGATGCGTCTATTACGGGCGCTTGACTCCCCTCCCTCCCAGGGAGGGGCGGGGGGAGGGTGGAGCAAATGGACTTCTGTTGACTACCGACAATTCCGCGATCGAAGGTCTTCATCCGTGCGTGATGGTTGCGACGGATGACCCCGGAGATTCGTTTGTTCGACCCTCCCCTAACCCCTCCCTGGGAGGGAGGGGAATCAGAAAAAAACCTAGCGCGCTGCCGAGGGCGGCGCGCCAGGTTTGATTTGCGAATCGAAGGTTGGTGAATCAGTTGCCCAGGCCCTGGACGGCCTTCATGGCGTCGCCCAGCAGTTCCGCCAGCTTCGGATCCTGCTGGATGCGGATGGCTTCCTGCTGAAGCTTCTGGCCGTTCTTCATCAGCCCGGCCATGTGCTTGGCCATCAGCGTCTGAATCTGCGACGGATCCGGTTCGCCCAGGAGGTCGGCCCGGGCCTGGAAGCTCTTGGTGCGGAACTCCAGAGCCTTGATCTTGTCGGAAGCGACCTTGGCGGTGGGTTCGTCCTTGGCGGCGGCGAGGGCGTCGGCCATGATGGTCATGATGCTGATGGCATCGCCCATGAGGCGATCGTGTGAATCCGTCAGCGTGGTGCCGCCGATCTCCGCCAGGACGGGGCCGATCGCTTTGGAGAACGCCTTGCCGCTTTGCTGGAGGGCGGCGAAGGCCTCGTCCTTGCTCTTCTTGGCAAGCGTGGCGCTAGCGCCCAGAAGGATCTGCGACGCCACATCGGCGCCGTCGCCCACGGTCTTGGCGAGTTCCTTCTTCTGGTCATCGCTGAGAGCTTCGAGCTTGTCGGCGCGGGCCTTGACCTCGGCAGCGGATTTGGCGAGCTCGGCGACCTTGGCGCCGGCTTCCTTGGCGGTGTCTTCGGACTTGGCGCTGGCGACGACTGCGCCGTAATCGTTCGTGAGTTTGATGGCATCCTTGATCACGTCAGCCGCCGAGTCCGCGCGGACCGCGGTCCATCCGCTCAAGAGCACGATCAATGCGATCAGAGGGGACTTGATAGCGTTCATTACTTTTCCTTTCGGG
>JBBDXA010000116.1:0-28358 GCA_040902585.1 Phycisphaeraceae bacterium | reverse complement strand
ATAACTCATTCAGTACGGACGCCAGCGGCACCGCCAGCTCCGGCGAAGCGAGCAGGCGCTGGCGGTTGGCCTCGATCTTCTGCGACAGATTCCAAAGCTCTTCGGAAACGCTCATCGCCTGCTCGAGCGCTCCGTCCGGATCCTTCGCGACAAGCTTCTCGATCCGGCCGGCGATCTCCCGGCTCCGCGTCGCCAGTGCGAGGAGCTTGTGCATCTCCAGCGTCACGTCCTGCGGCGTCTTCACCGCATCGAGCGAGGTGTTGATGTCCTGACAGACCTGGACCGCTTCGCGATACGCGCTGGAACTGTCACCGCAACCTGCCAGCACGGCCGGCAGGAGGAGGAGGAACAGGATGGAAAAACACGGTGGTCGCATCAAATCACGTTCAGGGCAGGCAGCAGGACATTCGGCGGGCGATCCGCGCGACGAAGAAACCGGCGGGCCGATTCCCGGCCAGCCTCATCGCGCGATGCGATCGCGTCGGGTCACTTCAGATCCTGCATTTTCTCCATGGCCTCGCCCAAGGCCTTGGCCGCCTCGGGATTAGTGGCCAGTTTCATCATGGCCTCCTGCATCTTCATCATTGCCGAAGTCAACTCGGTCTTCATCTTTTCCATGATCTTCTTCTTGGTTGCCTCGTCAGGCTCAGGGAGCGCCTTGCTTCGCTCGCCGATGGCCTTCAATTCCGCGACGATGGCATCGATCTTGGGCTTCGCGGCCTTGGCGCTGGCGGTATCCGTGACGCCTTCGAGGACGGAGGCGAGCTCCTTGAACTTGCTGACCGATTCCTCCGCAACGGCCTCATGTGAACCGCCGCCGCAACCGCCGGCCACAAGAGTCACCGCAAGGAGCGCAAGGGAAGTTATGTGACGCATGATCCGATCCTTTCCTGATCCATAACAAGGCCCTGGGTAGAGCCTGAACAGAGAATCTCCCGCCGCTGTTGACCTTCAACCTCGGCAACCACCACAGGGTACGTTCCGCGCGGCTGTCAGACAAGGGAGGTGTCCGCGCAAGGGCCACAATCCGTCTGCCGATGATCCGGACGTTTTGTCCGTTACAATGCACTGAGTTAGACGGTATTTGCCGATTCCAGCGGAGTTATCAGGAAAGTGAAGGCAAACCTCCATCGCCCGCAATCCGATAGTCTGAATACGCCATGATCGATCTGACCAAATTGGTGAAAGAAAAGGGCGAAGACAAGCCCGATTCGGAGTCCGGCTCCAGCAGCCGGTCCGATAAAGGCGGTTCCTCGCGCCGGCGCAAGCATTCCACCATGGGCCGCGTCTCCTGCGTCATGGCGCTGGCGGCGCTGGTGCTCTCGCTCATCGGCGTGCCCGCCAAGCAGGCGGTGGGCAGCGTCTCAGCCGCCATCCTCGTCATTCTGCTCTGCTGCGTCGCCGGTCTGTGCGTGATGGGCATCATCGCCGCGGTCATGGGTCTGCTCAGCAAACGGCGAAGCCCGCTGCTGGCGGTGGCGGGACTGGTCGTCAACCCGATGATCGCGATCGCCTTTGGCATCTATCTCTGGTGGCCGATGCCCCAGACGCTGGTGACGGCCGCGGCGAACAACGACGTCGCCCAAATCCAGCGGGCCGTGGAGATGGGCGTGGACATCAACGCCACGTCCTGGTTCACCGATCACGATGACAGCCGGTTGACCGGTACCGCGCTCGTCGCGGCCGCGCTCAACGGGCAGAAGGCTGCGGTGCGCTCCCTGCTCATCTTAAAGGCGGACACCAACGGCCAGGACAGCAAGGGCCGCACCGCGCTCTACCACGCCGCTTCGCAAGGCCATGTCGATCTCGTGCTCGCGCTGCTCAAAGGCGGTGCCGATCCGAATATCAGCCCGCCCCCGCCTCTGGCTCCCGCCCTCTACCTGGCATCGCGGCAGGGCAACCAGCAGATCGTTGATGCCCTGCTCAAGCACAAGGCGAACGTGAACGTCAGCGGCTTCCCGCCGCTGATCCCCGCCGCGGCAGCCGGCCACACCAAGATTGTCGAACGCCTGCTCGATCACGGTGCCCAGGTCAACACCGCCGACGATGACGGCACCACCGCCCTGCACGCCGCCGCCGTCAAGGGCTACCAGTACGTCGTCCGCCTGCTTCTGCGCAGCGATGCGGACCCGGCCCTGCGCAACAGCTTCGGCGAAACCCCGCTGGAACTGGCCCTGGAAGGCAAGCACGAACTGGTGGTGGCGGACCTGCTGAACGTCGGCTCGCCGATCGATATCTTCGCCGCGATCGGTCTCAACGACATGGAGAAGACCATCGCCGAGATCGACCGCGATGCCGCCCTGCTGACCGCCACGCGACGCGCGCGCACGCCGCTGCATGTGGCCGCGGCGCACGGCCGGGCGGAGATCACCCGCTTCCTCCTCGAACGCGGCGCGGCCATCAACGCGCGAACCAATGTCGACGGCGGCGCGACGCCGCTCTACCTGGCGACGGCCATCAGCCACGATGAAGTCGTCGACATCCTGTTGGAAAAGGATGCCGACCCGAATCTGGAAGTCGTGACCGAAGACGCCCGCGGGCCGGCTCTGTACTTCGCAGTAGTGAACGGCGATCTGCCCATCGTCGACAAGCTCATCCTGGCCGGCGCCGATGTGAACGTGCAATGCACGACCACGGGGGTGGACGGCCCGCCTTTGATTTATGCCGTGAAACACATGCACCACAAAGTCGCCCAGCGTCTGCTCGAGGCCAAGGCCGACGTCAACTTCCGCAAGAACAGCAACTCGCCCACGCCGCTCTTTGAAGCGGTTCGCAACGCCGACGCCGACATGGTCGCCCTGCTCATCCGCGGCGGCGCGAATGTCAACGCCAAGGTCGGCAACCGCACCGCGATCGACGAGGTCGAACTCATCCAGCGCGGCCACGACAAGGCCGAGCAGTTCCACCTCATCCACAGCATTCTCCGCACGGCGGGCGGACTGAACTGAACACCATCCCGACAGGAGCACCATCCCGACAGGGTGGTGCTGTGGGCTACCGGATGTCGAGGGCGCGAACTGCGCAACAGACCGTCGGACGCGAACAGCACCACCCTGTCGGGATGGTGCTCCTGTACAGTAGAATCCCCTCATGTCCGCCGCGACCGAACCTGCGACCCCCCTGCCGCGCCCTGCGCTTCAGATCGATGCGCTCCGCTATCGCGCGCTGAGGCAACTCACCAAACAACACAACGGCGACCTCTTCTTCGCCGCGTACTTCCTGCCCAAGTCGCATCGCTACGCACTCTGGTCGCTCGATGCCCTGCGCCGCCAGCTTGAAGACATCCTCGGCTGCCCGCAGACGAAGACCGGCAGGCCGCCCGCGACTGCCGGTTCCTGCGGCGCGGCTGGCTGCTCCGAAGGGGGCTGCGAAGGCGAGTCCATCGACACCCGACGCGGCGTCTGTCTCTCCGTCATCGATCATCTATACAACAAGTTAGACACCGGCAAACCCGAACTCGATGCCTTCCTCCAGGTGCGCCCCGCGTTCGACCTGCCGCGATCCCTTTTAGACGAGTGGATTCAAGGCGCAAGCGCGGAGCGCACGCTGCCGCGCTACGCAACGTGGAAGCGACTGAACGAAGTCCTCGCGGGGACAGGCGGTGCGCCGGCGATGCTGATGGCGCACGTGCTCGCCGCGGCCCCGGCGTCGCTGGAATCACCCACCGTGCAGGGGCAGATTCAGGCGTGGGGCGCGGCCATGCGATTCATTTCGATCCTCGAGAACGCCGGCAGCGACTTCAAGGCCGGCCGGCTGATGCTGCCGCTGGATGACCTCATCAAGGCGGGCCTGAGCGAACAGGCGGTGGGCCGGTTCGCCGAGGCAGGCACGACCGGCGGCGATGAACGCTGGATGGCTCTCATGACGGCGATGCTCGACCGCATCCGCAATCTCCTTCGCGGCGGGGCACGCTCGCTTGCGATCATCACTCATGCCGGTACGCGCCGCGCCGTTGCAGCCCTGAGCGTCTTCGCGTACGACCGCCTGCAACGCCTGATGAAGGCCGGCGGCGATCCCTTCGCCACGCGCATCACCACGTCAACATGGCGACGCATCCGCCTGATGCCCCGCGCGGCAAGGCTGGCGCTGGAACCGGAGCGGGCGGCTGATGTTTTTGTATGAGAACGTGTGGGAGCACCATCCCGACAGGGTGGTGCTGTGGGCAACCGGATGTCCAGGGTGCGAAGTGCGCAACAGACCGTCGGACGGGAATAGCACCACCCTGTCGGGATGGTGCTCCAAACTTCGATTGAAGGTGTTCCTCACCGCGCCGTGACGCCCTTGGCCTCGAACGCTGCGCTCACGCCGTCGCGGCCTTCGGCCTTGACGCGGTACATCGCTTCGTCCGCTTCGCGCACCAGTCGTTCCGCGGTCTTGGATTCATCCGCTGCGACACAGGCGGCGCCGATGCTCACCGTCACCTGCCGGCCCGCCAGCGCGGTCAGTTCCGCACTGCCGCGGACCGCCTCCGCCAGTCGAACGCCCGCGTTGAACGTGTCGTGACACGACGTGTGCGTGAGGATCACGGCCAGCTCTTCGCCGCCGTAGCGACAGGCGATATCGCTCTCGCGCACGGTCGATCGAATGAGTGTCGCGAGTTGCCTTAGGACCTGATCCCCGCGCGGGTGGCCGAGCCTGTCGTTGATGGATTTGAAGTGATCGACATCGAGCATGAGCAGGCCGATGCACCGGCGATACCTTCGTGCTGCCGCCAGTTCCTGCCCGAGACGCTGGTCGAAGTAGCCACGATTGTGCAGGCCGGTGAGCCCGTCGATCTGGGCCTGGTGGGCGAGCATGTCCATCAGGGCCTTGGTGTTCAGGGCGGTGCGCACACGGGCCCGGAGTTCAGCGGGTTCGAAGGGTTTGGCGACGTAGTCGGCAGCGCCCAGGTCAAAAGCACGGACCTTGTTGAAGATTTCTTCATCGCTGCTGATGAAGATGACCGGCACGTGCAGCGTGGCGGGATCCTGCTTGAGTTGTTCGCACACATCAAAGCCGCTGGCGTCGGGCAGGTTCACATCGAGCAGGATCAGATCGGGCTGCTCGCTGCGGGCCTTGTCCAGACCTTCGTGGGCGGTGAAGGCGCTGACGACGTCGATGGACAGATCCTCAATCCTCGCCGCGATGATCTGGTGGCTGAGGCGTGAGTCGTCGATGATCAGCACTTTTTGCCGAGGATCCATGACTGATTCCGTACTACCGACCGCGGCGCAACGTGGAGAAGCGCCGGCCGGTTTAGTTGTGATCGGACCGTTGAGCGGGCGGCTTGACGGGGATTTGACGATTGGATCGATTGCAGCGATCAGTCGGAAGTGACATCGCTGAGCGTGCGCCGCCTGGGCGCGGGAGAGGTGACCGACGGGTTGTCGTCGGCTGAGGCTCGCGTGGTGCTGCTGTCGGCCTTGCCGAGGCCGCGCGCGGGTTTATCGGACTTGTTTGACATGTCGGCCGAGGGCGATTTCGTCATGTCCAGGGCCACAGGCGCCCGCTCGGGACTGGGATCGGTCCGCAGCGACTTGAAAGAGGACTGATTGATCTTGTTGTAGAGGTTGACGGTTTCCAGATCGGTCACCTGTCGCGGCACGCGGGCGCGGATCAGGCCGCGATTGGCGTTGTACCAGAAGCCCGCCTGTGTCGGATGATCGAGAATCGGGTCGGGCGGGTGATCGCTCATGTCGCCCTTCGGGGCCATGTCGACCCACGGCGCGTCAGCCGCCAGCACGTTCATCGGCAGTTCACTGCCGAACCAGTTAGCCGAGATCGTCGTGGGGAAGCCGGCCTGCGTGCTCTTCTTGTCGACCGTCGCGTGCGCTACCGTCTGCTCGTACATCCGCGTCAGCGCCTCTTGAACATCAGAGCATTGATCCAGATCACGCTGGCTCTGCTGGTAATGCCACACCAGCCCGCCGATCAGGGTGACCAGCATGAGGACGATGAGCGTATCGATGACTTTGCGCATGGGGCAACCTTCTCGCGGAACGAGCCTCCGAAGGGAAGATCGACCAGCCGGGGGCGCGGAAGTAGTCCGGGTATGTGAATCCCTGCGGAAGGGACGTTAAGGTGTGACGCTTATGACGAATGTGCGGAAGAAAGATTCGCGCGGCGAAGGCGGGGCGAGCGGGTCGGCCCGGTCCGGCATGTCGAGCCTGTCGCAACTGAACGAGGCCATCGTGGCGTGCCGGCTCTGCCCGCGCCTGATCAAGCATTGCCGGATTGTCGCGGTCGAGAAACGGGCCGCCTATCGCAACGACATCTACCACGGCCTGCCCGTGCCCAACCTGCTCTCGAAGGATGCGGTGAAGCTGCTGATCGTCGGCCTGGCGCCGGGAGCGCACGGGGCCAACCGCACCGGTCGCATGTTCACCGGCGATCGCTCGGGCGACTTTCTCTTCCGCGCCATGTTCGAAACGGGCTTCGCGAATCAGGCTGTGGCGGTATCGTTGAACGACGGATTACAACTGATTGGCGCGGTGATCACGGCTTCCGCCCACTGCGCTCCGCCGGGCAACAAGCCGACGCCGGAGGAGCTGGCCCGCTGCACGCCGTTTCTGGAACGGACGTTCGACCTGCTGCCACAGGCGCGCGTGGTGCTCTGCCTGGGCCGGCTGGCGCTGGATGCGGTGCTGCGGCTGTACAAGTCCCGCGGCTGGATCGCGCGGCAGGCGGACTACCGCTTCGGGCATGGCACCCTTTTCGATAGCTTCACCGGCGAAGGGAAGCCGCCCGCGATCCTGTGCAGCTTTCATCCCAGCCAGCAGAACACCTTCACCGGCAGACTGACGCCGAAGATGTTGCGCGAGGTGTTCGAGCAGGCGCGCGAGCAGATTCAAGCCGGCTGCACGTGATCTAACACGATCATCACACTTCTAGCATTTTGCTCATACATCCTCGTTAGCGTCCCGTCGTTGTCGTGGTCCGTGGTTCTCGAATGTCGGGGCGGACCGACACTGGAACGCTTTCAAGGATTCACTCATGCGCCCCTTTCAATTGTTCACTGCCGCTCTTGCCATCACCGCTGCTTCACTTCTGGGCGGATGTTCATCTGGCCCCAAGTACGCCAAGACCGGATACGTCGTGGAAGAAAAGGAGGGTCGGCTCTGGGTGTTCGCGGAGGGGAGCAAGGAACTCGCTGAGTACCAGTCAACGGGCGACATGGCCAAGCGCATCACGCGCATCGGCGCGGGCCCCGAAGGCAAGACGATCATCGGCCCGGATGCGGAGACGATCGACGGCTACCTCGGCAAGTGATTCGAGCGCTCGCCCACAGGCTCAACTCCACAGCGGGCTGAGGTAGTACCACCACATCGCCGCAATCTCCCGCGCCAGGTACGCAGGCTTGGCGCGCAGGCGATGTCGTTCCCGCGCGGGCACCGTGAAAACCTCCCAGCCCGCGCGCTGGTAGGCGAGCTTGATGCGCGGCAGGTGGTAGCCGTGACTCACGACCAGCGCGCGGCTCAGGCCGCGGGCCTCAAGTAGCTGCGTGGTGTGCTTCACGCTGGCCTGCGTGTTGACGCCGTGGGGATCGAGCAGGATGCGATCCGAAGGGATCCCGAGGCTGACGGCAAACCTTCGCATCGCTTCGGTTTCATGGATGTCGCCATCGCCCGGCCCGCCGGTCATGAGAAGAAATCGCACCTGTCCCTTGGCAAAAAGATCACAGGCGGTGCGCAGACGATCCTCCAGCGGAGCGGACGGCCTGCCGTCGGCGTAAGCGCGGGCACCGAGCACGATCGCCACATCCGCCTTGCGCGTGTAGTCAGTGCTGCCGAAGAAAAACATCTGCGCCAGCGGGAAGGCTGCACACGCCAGCGCGACCGTGACGACCAGCGCGAGTCGATGTGGCCAGCCTGTCGGGAAGGATGACACATCACTCGCCGCTGCCGGTGCGTTCCACATCGCCAGCAGGATGCAGACGAATGCAATCGCCATGAACAGAGAAAGCGGCACAGGCCAGGTGCTGACGATGTCGCCGCGCGCCAAGAGGTGCCGAAAGGTCCAAGCGTTGGCCAATGCAAAGAGAAGGATGCATGCGACCGCCGCGACGCTGAATCCCCGCCGCGGACGGGACATGACTGGTCGCAGGCCGAACGCCGCCAGCGCGAAGGCCACCATCAGCAGGAGCAGATCGCCGGGCAGCGCGGGCAACGCGCGAAGGTCGATCCACCACAGGTTGGCATCAAACCCTTCGCGGCACTGTTCGCCGATGAAGTTGAGGAGGATGAACCCGCCCAGCGCCAAGGCCCCGCCGCGCGTCATGGTGAAGAGGAGATTTCGCATCGATTAGAAGCATCGGCGAAGGCGGCTTCGGGGGAAGAAATTCAGCGATAGGGAGGCGGAAGCGATGCATGACTGCCTCGAAATCGATTAAAATGCGCCTCCCGTTACCGCGGTTTCAAGTGGGTTCCGGCAATCTACGGGCGAGGTGCAAACGTGTCCGAGCGAGGCCGCCTGTCTACCGACCTGATGGATGAGATCGCTGTCCTGCGCGCCCGCGTCGCTGAACTTGAGCATGCCGAGGCCACGCGGCCGGACACGGAACAGGCGCTGCGCGAAAGTCGTGCCCGCCTGCGCACGGTGGTCTCCAACGCGCCGATCATTCTCTTCTCATTGGACGCCAAAGGCGATGTCACCCTCTCCGAAGGCAAGGCCCTGGAGGCCCTGGGCTTCAAGCCCGGACAACTCGTGGGGAAGAGCGTCTTTGAGCTGTACCAGGATCAGCCCGACATTCTCAAGGCCGTCCGCAGAGGTCTGGCCGGCGAGACGTTCACCGATCACGCCCAGGTGGGCGAGGCCTGGCTGGAAACGCGGTTCACGCCGATGATCGACTCGTCGGGCCATGTCATCGGCTGCATCGGCGTGGCGACCGATGTCTCCGACCGCGTTCGCGCCGAGCGGGCCCTGCGCGACAGCGAGCAGAAGTTCCGCCTGCTCGCCGAGAACATCCCCGGCCTGATCTACCTGTGCCACAACGATGCCCCGTACACGATGGTGTACATGAACGACATGGCTGAGGCGCTCACCGGTTACGCGCCCGCCGAGTTTCTCGACAACTGCATCACCTTCGCCCAGTTGATGCACCCCGACGATCTGAAGATTGTCTACCGCGAGGTCGAAGCCGCCATCGCCCAGCGCCGCGCCTTCCACCTGACCTACCGTCTCCGCCATCGCGACGGACGTTTGCTCTGGATGGAGGAGGTCGGCGTCGGCGTGTTCATGGACGACAAACTCCAGTTCCTGGAAGGCTACATCATCGACATCACCGAGCGCGTCAGGGATCACGATGCCGTGAAACAGGCCCGCGACGAACTGGAGCAGCGCGTCATCGAACGCACCGATGAGCTGCGCGCCAGTGAAGAACGGTTCCGGCAACTGGCGGAGAACATCGACCAGGTGTTCTGGCTTACCGACCTGGAGCCGCCGCGGGTGGTTTATGTGAGTCCCGCGTACGAACGCATCTGGGGCAAGCCGGCCCAGGGGCTTTACGATCAGCCACAGGACTGGATCGATTCCATTCATCCGCAGGATCGCGATCGCGTTCGCGATTCCTGGCAGCGCGAACTGATGACGGGCGAACTCCACGAAGAGTATCGCATCGTGCGCCCCGACGGCGCGGTGCGCTGGATCCGCGATCGCGGCTACCCGATCCACGACGAGGAGGGCAAGCTCATCCGCATGGCCGGCGTGGCGATGGACATCACCGATGTGCGCGACGCCGAAGCCCGGGCCCGCAAGGTGCAGGAGGAACTGGCGCACGTGCTGCGGCTGTACACGGTCAATGAGATGGTCACGGGGCTGGCGCACGAGTTGAATCAGCCGCTGGCGGCGATCGTGAACTTCGTGCATGGGACCCGCCGGCGAATCGCCTCGGGGGTAATGGATCAGGGCCAGTTGATGTCCGCCTGTGAGAAGGTCGCCGAGCAGGCCGAGCGCGCCAGTGAGATCGTGCGCGGCATCCGCCGGTTCGTCGTCAGCCGCGAATCCAACTCGGTGCCGAGCGATCTGAACCGCGTCGTCCGCGACGCACTCGATCTGGCGGCCAGCGATCGGGAGGCGGCCCAGGTGACGACGCACCTGGAACTGACCGATCCGCTGCCATCCGTGGACATTGATGCGGTGCAGATTCAACAGGTCATTCTCAACCTGGTGCGCAATGCCGTTGAAGCGATGAGCGAGGTCGAGGAGTCGCACCGGCAGATCGAGATCCGCACGGAGCTGACCGACAAAGGCCTGGTGCGCGTGACCGTGAGCGACAGCGGACCGGGCCTTGGGGCTAATGCCGCCGCGCATCTGTTCGATCCGTTCTTCACCACCAAGCATCAGGGACTGGGGATGGGTCTGTCGATCAGCCGATCCATCGTTGAATCCCACCGGGGCACGCTTCAGTTCCGCAACCGAACCGGGCAAGGCCGGGCCGGCGCTTCTTTTTACTTCACACTTCCCATTTCGAAGGTGTCAGAATGAAACCGGAACAATCGACTGTTTATATTGTGGATGATGATCGCGCCTTTCGCGAGAGTCTTCTGTTTCTGATCGAGTCGGCCGGTTTCGCCGCGCGGGGCTTTGACTCGGCGCTGCGGTTTCTCCAAGAGTGTGACCCGGCGGCGCGGGGCTCCATGCTGCTGGATATCCGCATGCCGGAGATGACCGGCCTGGAACTGCTGGCGGCCCTGCCGCAGCGAGGCATCAAGCTGCCGGTCATCATGATCACCGGGCACGGCGACGTCCCCATGGCCGTGCGCGCCATCAAGGCCGGTGCTTTCGACTTCTACGAGAAGCCTTTCAACGACGCGTCCCTGCTCGCCTGCGTGCGGCGGGCGATCGCCCTCGACAGCGACCGGCACGGGAAGGTGCTGCATCAGTCAGCGATCCAGTCGCGCATCAACCTGCTCACGCCCCGCGAACGCCAGGTGCTCGAAGGCGTGATCGAAGGCCGGCTCAACAAGCAGATCGCCGAGGACCTGAAGCTCAGCGAGAAGACCGTCGAATCGCATCGCTCCAATCTCATGAAGAAGATGCAGGCCCAGAACGTGGTCCATCTCGTCAAACTCGTCCTGGAAAGCAATCCTCTGGCGACGGCGGCAGCGGACCAGTAGAGTGCCGTTCCGTTTCCTGCGTGACGTATGACCGCTTTGGTGCATGAGCAAGCGCAGTCGCCCATGACCTCCCACACGCCAGACAGCGAATCCCGCGTGCTTCCATCGCCTCCGGCAATTGTGCCCGGCGAAGCGGAGGCTGTCCGTCGTGAGAATCGCCTGCACGCCCTGGACCTGGTCGTGCGCGACTCGCTGGTGCCGATCGCGTTCGGACTGGCGATTATTTACGCCGCCTCCTCCGCGTTTGATTTCTTCCTTCGCGAGCAGCCGGCCGGGCGATACCTGGCGGCCATCACCCTCGTCACCGCCGCCGTGCTGACCTTGCTCGGCCTGGTCTGGCGCGCCCGTCCGGTGCCGCCGCGATGGGCTCACTGCAACGGTTCGCTCATGGCGGTGTGCGTCTGCGCCAACCAGGCGGCCCTGCTTTACCTGACCGAGAATCCCGCCGAGTGTGTCTACCTCATGGGCTTTGTCGCAGGCATCGGCACCCTGGCCCTGCGCACAGGCTGGATGCTCATCGGCTTCGCCATGGGCTGGTGCCTGTGGCTGGCGGCCCTGTGGCTGCACCGCTTCGACTGGGCCTGGGGCTCGTGGTTCCTGCCGCTGGCCGTGGGCACGAGCATGGGTGTCGTGCTGCACGTCCTGCGTCTCCAGGCGGTCCTGAGCGTCGAGGAGCTGCGCCGGCGCGACGCCTGCCGCGCCGCCCAGCTTCAGCAAACTGCCGACCGTCTGGCGCGCAGCGAGGCCCTGTTCCGCGCTTTTGCCGATCACAGCGGGCAGGTGTTCTGGATCAACGACCGCCAGCCGCATCACGCGACGTACGTCAACCGCGTGTACGAGACGCTGTTCGGCCGCACCATCGAATCACTCGAAGCCGATCCGATGGACTGGATCACCGCCGTGCATCCGGACGACCGCGCTCGCGTGCTCGATGCCTACGTGAACTGCCTGGAGCACGGCGAGTTCCGCCAGGAGTATCGCATCATCCGAAGTGACGGCGCCGTGCGCTGGGTGCGGGATCAAGGCTTCCTCATCCGAGCTGACGACCAAGGCCCGGCCCGCGTCGGCGGCATCGTGCAGGACATCACCGAGCAGGTCGAATCCGCACGCCAGCTCAAGGAAAGCGAAAAGACTAACTTCGCCATCCTCCGCGCCCTGCCGGACCTGATCATGCGTTATCGGCGTGACGGCACGTGCCTGTCGCTCCAGGCGGCGCGGGAGTTCAACACGCTCTGGCCTCAGCAGAGTCCTGTCGGGACGAACGTGCGCGACGCACTGCCGGCCGACCTGGCGCAGCGCGTCCTGGACGCCATCGGCGAAGCACTGGATACGGGCAACATTCAGACCGTGGAGTACAACGGCCGGCACGAAGGCGGTTTCTACTGGCGCGAAGCCCGCCTTTCACCGGTGGGGCCCGATGAGGTGGTCGTGGTCGTGCGCGACTTCACCGCCCGCCGACTCGCCGAAGAGGCGCTGGCCGCCAACCGGCAGAAGCTGACCGACCTCGTCACCGACATCAACGGCATCGTCTGGGAAGCTGATGTCGGGGCCCTGAACTTCACCTTCGTCAGCCCGCGCGCCGAAGTGATCATGCGTTACCCGCTGCATGACTGGCGCGATGATCCGCAGTTCTTCCGCAGGCTCGTGCATCCGGACGACTTTGGCCGGACCTTGGAATTCTGCCGCGAGCGCACCGAGCAGGGCATCGATCATGAGCTCGATTATCGGGTGATCACCGCTGACGGGCGCACGCTCTGGGTCAACGACAAGGTGCGCGTGATCAAGGATGAGTCGGGCAGGCCGGTGCGTCTTCGCGGGATCATCGTGGACATGACCGACGCGACGCGCGCCGCCCAGGCCCTGCGGGACAGCCAGATGCTGCTGGCGCGGTCGCAGGAGATCGCCCAGGTGGGAAGCTGGACCTGGGACGCGGCCAGCCAGCGCGTCGTCTGGTCCAGCCAGATGTACGCGATTCACGACCTGGTGCCGGGGCAGTTCGACGGCTCCTGGCTGGCCGCGCTGGCGCTGGTGCATCCGGAGGATCAGGCCAACCTCGTCGCGGCCTGGGAAGAGGCGATCCGTTGCGGCAAGGCCGAGCCGGTGGAGTATCGCATCGTGCGCGGCAGTGGCAGCGGCACAGTGCGCCTGCTTCGCGCCGATGCCGAGCTGGAGTACGACGCCGCCGGCCAGTTCCAGCGCGTCGTCGGCACGGTGCAGGACGTGACCGACATCCGCCGCGCCGAGGCCGAGCGGGCACGCCTCGAAGAGGAACTGCGGCAGGTGCAGAAGCTCGAAGCCATCGGCACGCTCGCCAGCGGCGTCGCCCATGACTTCAACAACCTGCTCACCGCGATCAACGGCTACAGCGATCTGGCGGCCGGCGCCCTCCAGCCCGATCATCCATCGCTCAAACACCTCAACATGATCCAGCTCGCCGCCCGACACGCCGGCGGCGTCATCCGTTCGCTGCTCACCTTCGCTCACGGCACCCCTGCTCACAAGTCGCCCGTTCACCTGGCCCGCAACATCCGCGAGACCCTCCAGCTTCTGCGCCGCCTGCTCCCAGCCAATATCGAACTGATCGAAGACATCCCTGCCGACCTCAACCTTTACATCAATGCCGACGGACACCAGCTCCAGCAGGTCTGGATGAACCTGACCATCAATGCCCGCGACGCGATGCCCAAAGGCGGCAGACTCACCATTCGCATCCGCCGCCTCGCCGATGCTCCCGTCAGCTCCAACGACTCATGGATCGGCTCACTCGAAGAGACCGCGCTGATCACCGTCGCTGACACCGGCACCGGCATGTCCGAAGAAACCATCCAGCGCATTTTCGAACCTTATTACACCACCAAGCCGCGCGGACAGGGCACCGGCCTGGGCCTTTCCATCCTGCACGGCATCCTGACCGACCATCAGGGCCGCGTCCGTGTCGAGTCTCATCCAGATCGCGGCACGCAGTTCACCCTCTACCTGCCCTGCTGTGATGCGCCTTCGCGCGACGAATCCTCAACACCCGGCGATCAGTCCGCGCCACTGGGCCGAGGCGAGACCATCCTTCTCGCCGAGGACAACGACTACGTGCGTGACATCATTCACTCGGCCATGACCGACGCGGGCTACGACGTGCTCGTCGCCGCCGACGGCGATGAGACCATGCGACTGGTCAAGGAGAAATCCGACGCCATCCGGCTCATCGTGCTCGACCTTGACCTGCCCCGGCAATCAGGCGAAGCGTGTCTCGATTCGTTGCGGAAGACCCACGCCGACACCCCTGTGATCATCATCACCGCCAACTCTCACACGATCGTGGATCGCGGCCTTCGCAAAGGTGAGTCCATCGTGCCCAAGCCGTTCCAGGTCAGCACGCTGCTTCAGATGGTCAGTGAAATGCTGCGCAAACAGGGAATGCTGCGGCTGTAACAACGATCACCCCAGCGACACCACGCGCTCGATGAGATGTTCGTCGAGCAGCTTGCTCACGTTTCCCTTCACGTCACGATGAAAGATCGCCGTGCCGTTGGTGTAGATGATGTCACCCGCCGGCGTCAGGTCATAGGCCAGCACGCTGGTGGCGATCACTTCCTCTTCGCCGCCCGCTTTGCGCCGCACGAGCTGCCAGTCCTTGGGCACCAGACCGCCGGTCTTCTGTCGCGCCAGTTCGCGCTCCGCTTTTTTCACATCGATGAACCTGCCCCAGAGCATCAGGTGCCGCAGGTCCGGCCCTTCGCGCTGCGGGCCGGTCGCGGTGGTCAGGGGTTTGCCGCGGTAGATCATGGATTTGAAGTTGAAGTACGCGCCGAGCGTCTGCATCAATCGCAGCGGGTACAGCAACACATCGCCTAGTCGTTTGAGAGGATTCGTCGGAGGCTTTCCGCCTGGAAAATACGGCCTTCGTACGAAGTAGAGCGATCCATCGGTGGTCATGCGCGGCAGGAGCAGGTCATGTGCGGCATCGTCTAACAACGTGTCGAGTCGCCCGCTCTCCATGTCCAGCATCTCGATGCGGTACTGGCTCAGGCCCCACATCGCGCCGTACGGGTTGCGGCCGATGCCTGCCGACTGAAACACCACGCGCTGTCCGCCGCCCTGCGCCCACGAAGGCGACTCATCCACCGAATCGCCTTCGGTGATCTGCCTCAGCTTCCCGCCCTCGGCAGGCACGGTGGCGATGCTCGCCGAGCCGTCGGGATGGCGCATGCAGCAGACGATGACCGCGTCGCTCTCATGCCGCGCCATGTCGAAGATGCGAAACTCATGATGATGCACAAGCCTTCGCTCATCATCGTTGGTGAAGGAGTAGTGGAACAGGCCGCCGACGGTTTCAGTGTCCAGCGCGTAGAGCAGCTCGTTGGAGGAAGGACATCGCGCCACGGCTGTGATGTGAATGCGGCGGCCCCTTTCTTCGTCATCGCCGAATCCTTCCATGCCGAGCATGCCGCCATCAGCGCGCACCTGCCAGCCTGCGCTCTTGGCCTTCCAGCCGTCGCGCTGGCGCTGGCGCGTTTCGCGGTCGATGATGTCCTGCGCGAACCGGCTCTCGACAAGCTGGGGTTTCGCCCCGCCGCGCGTGACGAACAGCCGGCCCTGGGAGAGAAACGCGATGGAAAGGTCACTGCTCATGGCTTCTATCTTAGGACGGGTGTGATGGAGCACCATCCCGGGAGCACCATCCCGATAGGGTGGTGCTATTGGCGCACGTCCCACTGTCGCGCGACGTGGCATCCTTGGTCGCTCGATAGTCCTCAGCACCACCCTGTCGGGATGGTGCTCCAGTTCTGACCTCAATCGCTGAACCCGATCACCTTCGGCCCATCGCCCTGCGTCACGTAGACGTCAACGTGCTCGTCATCGATCAGCACGCGGTAGGCCGTGTGTTTCGGAAAGATCTCCGCGTCGAGCTTCGCGGCCTTGTCGGTCGGGGCGAGGGTGTACTTGGGCAGTTGGCGTTTGCCCTTGTCGCCGACAATCTCCTCATGGATGGCCGCCACTTCCTTCTCGGTCTTGAGCACCTTCTTGCGGTCGAGCGAGAACGGTACCGTGGAAAGTTCCGTCGCCTTCTTCGCGTCGCCGGTGAACAGGGCCTCGAAGTAGGCGGCGGCCACGGCCTGGCCCGCGTCGACCTTCGCCTTGTCTTCGCCCTGCGCCAAGGGCAGTAAAAGGGTGCAGGAAAGAAAAGTGAGGAGAATGAATGGTTTCATAGTCAAGCTCCGGATCGGCAAGTGGGATCGCCACAGGATAACCGCGACAGAAGCCGCCGACGACGATGGACTTTGTGAAATGATTTGATTCAGGCAACCCGTCGCCGACGCCGCAGGCCTGCCGCGCCGGCCAGCGCCAGCAGCGCGAGCGTGGCGGGCTCGGGGATGAACTCATCCTGCTGAATCTCGGGGATATTGGGATTGAAAGTGAGGTTGACGTTGAAGTCGCTGACGACGCGATCGCCCCAGAAGGTGCCGATGGCGTCCACGCTGCGCCCGAAGCTCAACGCGCCGAAGGGCGCGAGGAAGTTGCCGTAGACCAGAACATTTTCGCCGAAGCGGATGGTGTTGTCGTTGTGACCCATGCCCAGGGAGCCGGCGAGGATGCTGGCGTGATCATCCGTCGGGCTGCCGAACGCGCTGCCGTCGCCGAGGCGGAACTCGCCGTCGATCTGGAGTACGGTGGCGTCGGTGACGATGATGGTCGTATTCTGCCCCGCGGTGAAGTTGCGCATGTCGTAGATGCCCGCGCCGAGCGTGAGCGTCGCGCCGTCCTTGACCTGCACATCTTTGTAGGTTCCGGGGGCGAGGAAACCTGAGCCGTTCTTGGCGACGTCGAAGTCCGTGGCGGTGGCGGTCTCGACGCGGCCGGGCGTGAAGCCGAGCGTCGGCAGGTTGGAAGGATCGATGATGGGACCGGTGAAGGTCATGGGCGAGCCGTTGCGAATGACGCCGCCGGCCGAGCCGTGCTTGAAGTTGACGAACAAGTTCCACACGTTGGATTCGGGGCCGAAGACCATCGAGTCGCCGACGAGCTGCGTCCCGTCGGACATGATGAGCTTGCCGTTTTGGCCGACGGACATGGGGATGGTGTTGTCGTTGGGATTCGGATCGACGGCGTTGACGCCGACGTTGCCACCGGTGACGAAACCGGTGGTGGCGGAGTTGCCGCCCTTCCAGTTCATCTCGGTGAAGGCGAAGAGGACGTACTCGTTGATGTCGCGCGATACAGCGACTGCCGCCGCCTGCTGGGGCGCAGCGGTTGCCAACAGGCACATCGCCAGGGTGACACCGGAAATCAAACGGATCATTTCAGTTCTCTCCATCGCCTTCGCAAAAAGCGCAAGGACGGCACCCATACTTGATACAGAATCTATCGGCGGTTACAGGGGTATTCAAGACGCCTCTCCGAGATTGTTTCGGTTTTCCCGAGAAGCAAGATTCGCCGAACTACCCAGATTACCGGGCTTAACGCTTCATGCGAACGGACCCGCCTGAATGAGGCCCACTCGCGGCTAACAGAGAGTCGCTACGCTGATCGCATGACCACACCCGGGACAGGATCAGACGCGGCTCTGCCGCGCGTCGTCGGCGTCTTCGGCGCGGTCATGATGGGCCTGGGCTCGATCATCGGCACCGGTGTCTTCGTTTCCATCGGCATCGCTGCGGGCGTCGCGGGGCCGGGCGTGGTGCTGGCGATTGCCATCGCGGCCCTGATCGCCGCGGCCAACGGACTCTCTTCCGCGCAGCTCGCCGCGGCCTATCCCGTCGCCGGCGGTACCTACGAATACGGCTACCGCGTCCTCCACCCTTCGCTCGGCTTCACCGCGGGCTGGATGTTTCTCTGCGCCAAGTCCGCCTCAGCTGCGACGGCGTCGCTGGGCTTTGCGGGTTATCTCCTCGGCGCAATGCAGGTCCACAGCGCGGACTGGGGCGTGCGCGTGAGCCTTGCGCTCGCGGCGGTGATCGTGCTGACCATCGTCGTGCTGGCCGGTCTGCGCAGGTCCAATGTGATGAACATCATCATCGTGTCGATCTCGCTGGGCGTGCTGGTGTTCTTCGTGGTGCTCTGTGCGCCGATGGCGATGCGCGAAGGCGGGGTGAACCTCTCACCGGTGTTCGGTGAGGGCGGTAATGCGTCAGCGAGCGCGAAGAAGGCAAGCCCTTTCCCGGGAATGTTGGAAGCCTGCGCGCTTATGTTCGTCGCTTACACCGGGTACGGACGCATCGCGACGCTGGGCGAGGAGATCACGAATCCCAAGCGCAACATTCCCATCGCCATCATCATCACGCTCATCATCTCGGCGGCGCTCTACATCAGCGTCGCGCTGGCGGGGATCGGGGCGGTGGGCATCGAAGTCTTCGGCATCGAAGGGGCGGCGCGCGGAGCCCCGCTGGAAGTGACGGCCCAGCGCGTGAGCGGGCACTGGGCGGGACTGGTCATCACCTTCGGCGCGGTGACGGCGATGCTGGGCGTACTCCTGAATCTGATCCTGGGCCTGTCGCGCGTGGCGCTGGCGATGGGCCGGCGCGGCGACCTGCCCGCGGGACTGGGGAAACTCGATGCGAGCGGCTCGACGCCGCGAAATGCCGTGCTCTTCGTCAGCGTGATCATCGGCGGACTGGCGCTCATCGGCAACGTGAAGACCGCGTGGTCGTTCAGTGCGTTCACCGTGCTGATCTATTATGCGATCACGAATCTTGCAGCGTTGCGGTTGCCGCGCGAGGCGAGACGGTACCCGCGCTGGATCGCAGTCGCGGGCCTGGCGGGGTGCGCTTTCCTCGCGTTCTGGGTGCAGCCTGTGATCTGGATGATCGGGCTGGGGTTGATCGCGGCGGGGCTGGTGTGGCATGTTGTGATGCGAACGCGGCGCCAAAACAGGAAACTCTCATGATCATTCGACTTTCCGACAAGCTCGCCAGGAAGATCAACGCACCGGCGCGACCCGCGCTGACACCCCATGAAGAACCGTGCGCCGATTGGTCGGCCCATCTTTTCAGGATCGGGAAAATCGAGTTCATCATTTTCACCAACACCACCACGCTCTACTCCGCGCTGATTCGCAGCGCCGGCGTGAGGTGCGATGGCGATCTGATGGTGCGTGGATTTCTCGCCGTGGAGGCGGTCCTGAACCTGGACGGCATGGGTTCGCTCTACAGCGACCGCATCGCGCCGCATACCGGCACCGCGATCTTTGCCAAGGCCCTGAACCGATCGGTCACCGGCTCGATGAATGACTTGATCCGCCTGGCACCGGCATACTTCCACGACGCCTCCACCACCCTGCTCGAAGCCTCGTGCAGACTGAACGATGTCCCGATGCTGTCAACGCTTGGTGGCGCGAACCCGCGCGCGGCGATGAAGGCTTTGACGGCCACCCCGCCAGGCCCGGCGTCTAACGAGGCTCGACCCTGAAAGGCCGGGGCCTGAATAATCACCGCCTGAATTGGAACAAAAAAAACAACCCCGCCTCAGGGACGGGGTTGCGATGAATTTGAATTGTCGACACGGGCACTACTGCCTTCTGCCTTCCGCTCAGCCCGCGCTGATCTCAGTGACCTTCACCTTCAGATGATCCTGCCGATGGCCCTTCATGCGCTTGTAGTTCTTCCTGCGGTTGAACTTGACGATGCGGACCTTTTCGCCGCGCTCTTCGCCGAGGATGTCCGCCACGACTTTGGCGCCGGCGACCAGGGGCTTGCCGATTTTGGCATCGCCGCCCTCTTCGCCCACCAGCAGCACCTTTTCGAAGGTGATGGTGGCCTGTTCGGTGCCCAGTTCACGCAGCGCGACCTTGATGGTGTCGCCCTGTTTGACTTTGATTTGCGTGCCGCTGTCTTCGATGATCGCGTACATGGTCCGCTTCCTGTCGCCGCCCACCAGGCGGCCAAAAAGTGCTGAGAAAAATTGAGCCCGGTAGTGTAGCAAGGCCCCGGAAAAACGCAAAAGGCTGGCAAAACAAGGCAGTTTTACCACGGATGGCACGGATGGACACGGATTGGATCCATTTTTTCTTTTCACTATCCGTGGCCATCCGTGCGATCCGTGGTCAATGCGTTTGACTCCGCGGTTGCCCGCCTAGAATCAGGCGAGGCGGCCGTCGCCTTCAGCTCTCCCTTCCAGCGGATTCTCCGCCGTCGTTATCCCTTCATTCCTTTTTTTCTTCGCTGCCAGGGAGGTTCACCATGTCGATTTCGTCATCGCCCCGTCCCGGTTTTCATCTGCCGTCGTGGCTCTGGGCTCCGTACGCGCTGTATGCCGTCAGTGCCGCGTGCATTCTGGTGGGGATCAGTCAGATCATCCTGCCGATCTACGCGAAGCCGGATGATCCGCCGATGTTGGAGTTGCTCTACGCCCTGGGGGCGCTCAATCTCTACGAGGTCGCGGTCATCGGCGTCGCGCTGGTGCTCGTGCTCTGGCTGAAAGTCGTCGATGACGTCATCGCGCTCACGCTCATCATCGGCATCTTCCTCATCGCATCGACCATCGCGCTGGATCAGGTCGCTTCCTACTTTCCGGCACAGGCGATTCTCTTCGGCGTCGCCGGCCTGATCCTCGCGGCCCTCAAACTCGGGGCCATCCATCGCTACGTCACCGGGCGCTTCGAACGCCTCCTCCTCGTCGGCCTCCTCGGCCTGCTCGCATGGAACGCGCTCATGCCCGGCCTCCTGGGCCAGCTCCTTGCCTCCAACCAGACCCACCTCGACCTCATCACCCCCTGGCGCCTCGGCTTCGCCGTCAGTCTGGCGGCAGGCGTCATCATGCTCTTCGCCGCGATGCGCCTGCACGAAGGCAGCGCGACCTGCGAGGATGACCCGCGCCCGTTCCTGCGCAGGCCCGCGATGCGATGGATCCTCGCAGGCATCATCCTCCTCGGCACCATCACCCATCAATACGCCATCACCTGGGCGTTCAACATCCCCATCTCCTGGCAGGAACTGATTCCCATGTCCGGCCTCGTCGCCCTGCTCGTGCTGGAACTTCGCCGGGCCTACGGACGCAGACAGGTGGTGACGGACTCGCTCTTGGCCCTCGCGCCGCTGGCGCTGGCGCTGGGCGTGGCGATCGGCTCGCGCCTCGCGCCGAGCGCGCCGAGCACCATCAACACGCTCGCCGACCCGAGCCTGTTTCTCGTGGTCATCGCCATGTTCCTGGTCGTCCACGGCTGGCGACGCGGCATGGACATCATGTTCATTCACGCCGGCCTCTACGGCATGGCCGCCACCCTGCTCATCGGCTTCGATCCGCAGCTTCCCTTCACCGACAAATGGCACCTGCTCCAGTGGAATGCCTGCGCCTTCGCGTTGTCAGGCACACTCGCCGTGCTTTCCGCGTGGTATCGCAGCCCGACCTTCGCCTGGAGCGCAGCCCTCGCCTTCGCCGGCAGCATCGCGACCAGCGACGCCGGCTTCGCCTTGATCGAAGCCTACACGCTCAATCGCGTCGCGGTGATCCTGCTCTTGCTGGGCTGTTTCACACTCATCGCCGCGTGCATCTTTCGGCGCACTTTCTCCAGAGCGATCGCCCTTCTCGCGGCGATGGCGCTGGTCGCCGGCGTGATTCACTGTTTCTTCCCTTCGCTTCAGCCGCGCGGCGCCGGCCTGCGCGTCTCGATGCTGGATTATCCGCTGGCCGCGGGCTTGATCACGCTGGGCTACATCGCCCTCGTCAGCGGCTGGACGCATCACTACCGCCTGCTCGTGCCCGGCTCCATCCCGCTCGCGCTGGCGATGATCACGCAGCGCCACCACGGCTGGGTCTGGATCGCCATGAGCTTCATCGTCCTGGCGCTGGGCGCGGTGGCGAGTGTGCGAAAGAGTCTGGCGAAGAGTGAGCCGGGCGCGATGGAGGTGACGGGTGAGGTGAGCTGAGCAGGCGTGACAGGCAATGGACCGCTCGACGGATGGCCCAGGCAACTCCGGACTTAACGCAGAGACGCGGAGAGGACAGAGGCACAGAGAGGAATCAATTGATTCAAACCCGATCGCCTCTCTTTCTGCTCTGCGCCTCTGCGCCTCTGCGTTGAAAACCGCGCGAGTCAGATGTCGTGTTTCTCAGACATCGCTTTGCTCCGCTCGACCGCTTCCTGCAACGCCTGAATCAGCATGCTGATGATCACGATGCCGGCCAGCGCCCGGCCGACGTAAACGTACTCGAAGATGTCGTTCAGCTTCTCGGTCGCGGGCCAGAAGAACATGTCATTACCGTGAACCAGGTAGCTGACGCTGCGCCAGAGCCAGTAACCGTTCTGAAGGAGATCGACAAAGAGCAGACAGACGAACGCAATGCCCAGCCCCGCGCGGGCCATGCGGAGCACGAAGTGAACGCACAGCAGGTTGTAGCTCACCCCCAGCACGATGCTCGCGCACGCGGCTGCGACATTCGCCCACGCGGCGTTGACGGCCACGTTCGATCCCCACTGACCCCATTCAAACGCGAGGATCAAGCCGAAGGTGACATAGAGTAGCGTCGCGTATCGGGTGAACGGCCGCGTCCAGGTGCGGGCCGCAGGCGAGCGATAGAACGGCGGCGTCGCGGTGAAGCAGAGGATGCCGATGAGGATGATCGCGAGCGACGTGATGACGAGGCCGGCCGTGATGCGACCGGCGAGCTGGTAGTTGGTCATGTCGCGCAGGGCGATGCGCCAGATGGCGTAACGCAGGAGCGCGAGCAGCGTCGCCGCGAGCAGCAGCCACGCGCCCAGCCTCAGGCGCGACAGCCAGGCGGGCGGGTTGTAGCACAGGTCATCGCCGTGCAGGGCGTGCTGGGCGGGAAGGCCGCATTCAGGGCAGCGGGCGGCGCGGGTCAGGCCGCGCAGGTTGTAGCCGCAGCCGATGCAGAGGGCGTCGGTGCCGATGGGGGCGTCCCGGGACAGGGAATGTTGCGGGAGCGGCACCAAGGGACTGATAACCGCCCCGCGGTCAGGGGCTTGTCCCGGCTCAGGCTGTCGCTCAGATTCATCCATGCGCCACAATCACCCCGGTCTGCCTGCCACCTGGAAGGCGTAAATCCCTGTAAGCTCGCGATTTGCATCCCTGGATCGCCCGCCCCAAGGAACAAGGAATTATAATAACCGCGTGAAATACCCCTACCCCTCGTGCGTTGGACCGAAGCGCGGACGGTGGGTTGCCGCGTGGTCCGGGGCGTGCATTCAGCAGGCACAATAGCCCGGTTCAGTTTCCTCCTCCCAACTAAAGGGGGCTTTCATGATGCGGTTCTCCACTCCGGTTCTTGCTCTGGTGATGATCGTCCTCGCCCGGCCCGCGCTCGCCCTCTCCGAAGAGGCGCTGGCGGCGGCGAAGCAGTTCGATTCGCTCTTCGGCGAATCCATCAAGCAGGTCACCAACACGGTCGATCCCGCGGACGATATCGCCTTGGCCAAGAAACTGGTCGAGGCGGCCGCCAGCGTGAGCGACAAGCCCGACCTGCTCGCGGTCATGCTGGAAAAGGCGTACGACCTTTGCGCGAAGGATCCATCGGGCACAGCCACCGCGATCCAGGCGATGGAAGTCATGGCGGACCGGCTTCCCGAAAAGCGCGCCAGCGCCAACCAGCGCATCATCATCCTGCTCACCCGCGATTACAGCCGGGCCCGCACCGCAGCCGACCAGCAGACCAACGGCCAGGCCCTGATCGACCGCATGAGCGAAAGTGCCGAGGCTCACTTCAACGCCAACGATTATCTCACTGCCGTGGCCGACTACCGCAAGGCCCTGCCGATTGCCGTGCGCATCAAGAGCCCCAGCGATGCGATCATCCGTTCGCGCATCGAGACCATCGGCCACCGCCAGCGCACCGAAAGCCAGATCTCCAGCCTCCAGGCTCGCATCCTCGAAAACCGTAACGATGTGGCCGGGGCCACGGAACTGGTGACCCTGCTGACCATCGAGATGGATCGCCCGGCGGCGACGGTCAGCTACATCGACATCCTCACAGATGAAGACCTCAAGAAGCACGTGACCCTTGCGTCGAAGTCCGCCGATGAACTGACCGATGCCGACTTCCTCTACCTGGGCACCTGGTACGAAGGCCAGGCCAAGAAGGCCTCGAGCGTCGCCAAGCGGCGCACCCTCGAACGGGCAGCCTCTTACCTCAAGAGCTTCCTCGACAGCAGCCCGCAGGATGAACTGGTCAAGCTCCAGGCTGAACTCGCGCTCAAACGCGTGCAGTCTTCGATCAAGGAACTCTCACCCGAACCCGTCGCACCCAAGGACAGCGAAAAGGTGTTCGTGTTCACCGGCAAGCCCATCACCATCGAAGCGGAAAAGGCCCAGGTCATCGGTGCCCCCATGAAGATCGAACGCACCCCCGGTGCCTCGGGCGGAGCCTTCGTCTGGTCACCGGCCAAGATCGGCGAGCGCAACGACACCGGCGGCGGCCACGTGGTGTTCCATGTGAAAGTCGAAGAAGCGACGGATGCCTATTTCTGGGGCAAGATCAAGGCGCCGGCTGAAGAGAACAACTCGTTCTACCTCGCGGTCACGCCCGGCAAGGAAACCACCGGCAACCGGCAGCGCTGGGACCTCCCCAACGACGCCCGCAACTGGACCTGGGCGACGGTCGCCGACACTCGCGGCCGCGACCGGGGCCCCGGCGGCTTCCCTGGCCGTCGCGGCTTTGACCCGCGCGATCAGAACACCCGCGACCCCGAGCCGATGAAGATTCGCCTCGAAGCGGGCATCAACTCCATCATCGTCAGCCCGCGCGAAGCCGGCGCGATGCTCGACACCATCTCCCTGAGCAAGACGCCTGAGAAGCCGAGATAAGAAGTGACTGAGTAACGAAGTGACGAAGTGACGAAGTCGGAAGACTCCGTCACTTTTTCATTCACTCCGTCACTCCGTCACTCCGTCACTCCGTCACTCCGTCACTCCGTCACTCCGTCACTTAGTCACTTCGCCACCTCGATCACGAGCTGCTCATCCTTCGCATCGACGCGCAGCGTCGCGCCTTCGCTCAGGTCGCCGGCGAGAATCGCCCGGCCGATCTTCGTTTCCAGTTCGTGTTGAAGGTACCGCTTCAAGGGTCGCGCGCCGTACACCGGGTCGTACCCCGCGCTGGCGATGAAGGTTTTCGCAGCCTCGGTCAGCTCCAGGCCGATGTTGCGATCGACCAGTCGCTTGCGGATGTCTGCCGCCTGAAGATCAACGATGCGC
The DNA here is from genome assembly GCA_040902585.1 of Phycisphaeraceae bacterium. GTDB lineage: Bacteria > Planctomycetota > Phycisphaerae > Phycisphaerales > Phycisphaeraceae > JBBDXA01. The sequence continues at coordinate 3,124 of JBBDXA010000116.1, read as the reverse complement.
GTGATCTCGGCCAGGGTCAGCGGCTTAAAGAGCACGATGTCATCCACCCGATTCAGGAACTCCGGCCGAAAATGCGAACGCAGGTCCGCCATCACGCTGTTGCGGGCCTTGTCACCGATCTGACCGCCCGCCATCGTGTCTTCGAGCAGGTAGTGCGAGCCGATGTTGCTCGTCATGATGATCACGCAGTTCTTGAAGCTGACCGTCCGCCCCTGCGAATCGGTCACGCGGCCATCATCGAGCATCTGAAGCAGCACGTTGAACACATCGTGATGCGCCTTTTCGATCTCATCAAACAGGATCACGCAGTACGGCTTGCGGCGCACCGCTTCGGTGAGTTGCCCGCCCTCTTCGTAGCCGATGTACCCCGGCGGCGCGCCGAGCAGGCGGGAGACCGCGTGCTTCTCCATGTACTCGCTCATGTCGATGCGGACGATGTTGTCCTCGCTGTCGAACAGCGTCTCAGCCAGGGCGCGGGCGAGTTCAGTCTTCCCGACGCCTGTTGGACCAAGGAAGATGAACGAACCGATCGGCCGCTTCGGGTCTTTGATGCCCGCGCGGGCGCGGATGACCGCGTCAGCCACGAGCTTCACCGCTTCCTGCTGCCCGATGACGCGCTGGTGCAGAATCTCGTCGAGCTTCAGAAGCTTCTCGCGCTCGCCTTCGACGAGACGCGACACGGGAATGCCCGTCCACCGCGCGACGATCTGGGCGATCTCTTCCTCCGTGACCTGCTCGCGCAGCAGCCGCGCCCCCGCCGCCCCCGCCGCTTGCGGCTTCGCATCCCCCTTTCTCTCCAGCGCCTCAAGCTTCTTCACCAGCTCCGGCAACTTTCCGTACTTCAACTCCGCCGCCTTCGACGCGTTGTAGCTGCGCGGGTTCTCGTGCTGCTCGATCTGGACGCGGACCTGTTCGATCTCTTCGCGCAAGACCTTGAGCTTGTCAATCGAACCCTTCTCGTTGTCCCACTGCGCCTTCATCGCGTCGGCCTCAGCCTTCACGTCGGCGAGTTCTTTCTGGAGCGCGCTAAGCCGCGAGCGGCTGGCGGGGTCGCTCTCCTTCTTCAGGGCGAGTTCCTCAATCTCAAGCTGGCGCGACCGGCGAATCAGATCATCCAGCTCCGAAGGCATCGAGTCGATCTCGGTGCGCACCATCGCGCAGGCTTCATCGACGAGATCAATCGCTTTGTCCGGCAGAAAGCGATCGCTGATGTAGCGATTGCTCAGGACCGCCGCGGCGACGAGGGCGTTGTCCTGAATCTTCACACCATGATGCGCCTGGTATCGATCCGCCAGACCGCGCAGGATGGAAATCGTGTCCTCCACGCTGGGCGGATCGACCGTGACAGGCTGGAATCGACGCTCCAGGGCGGCGTCTTTTTCGATGTGCTGGCGGTACTCATCCAGCGTGGTCGCGCCGATGCAGTGCAGTTCACCGCGGGCGAGCATGGGCTTGAGCAGGTTGCCCGCATCCATCGCACCCTCGGCCTTGCCCGCGCCGACGATCGTGTGCAGCTCATCGATGAACAGGAGGATCCGCCCCTGGCTCTGCTTGATCTCGTTGAGCACAGCCTTCAAGCGTTCCTCGAACTCGCCGCGGAACTTGGCGCCGGCGATGAGCGAGCCCATGTCCAGCGAGAAGATGGATTTCTCCTTCAGACCTTCGGGCACATCGCCGCGCACGATGCGCTGGGCCAGGCCTTCGACGATCGCCGTCTTACCCACGCCCGGCTCGCCGATGAGCACGGGGTTGTTCTTGGTCTTGCGCGACAGGATGCGGATGACCCGGCGAATCTCGCCGTCGCGCCCGATGACCGGATCGAGCTTGTTGTTCTTCGCGTCGGCGACGAGATCGCGGCCGTAGCGTTCGAGGGCTTCGTAGGTCGCTTCGGGGTTGGCGGACTGCACGCGCTGGTTGCCGCGCACTTCGGTGAGGGCTTTGAGGAAGGCATCGCGGGTGATGCCGAGCGTGGTGAGGATGCGATGGGCAGCGGAACGGTTGCCTGATTTCAGGAGCGCGAGGATGAGATGCTCGACGGAGACGTATTCATCCTTGAGTTTCTTTGCTTCGGCCTCGGCGTCGACGAAGACTTGCTGCAAGTCATTGGTGACGGCGACCTGGCCGGCTGGAGCACCGGGGCCGGAAACGCTGGGACGTTTCTCCAGCTCGCGGCGAAGTTCGCTGATGATGATCTCGGCAGGCCTCTGAAGTTTTTCGAGCAGGCGCGGCACGAGACCGCCTTCCTGCTCGCACAGGGCCAGCAGCAGGTGCTCGCTGTCCACAGCCTGATGCCCGAGGCGCACGGCATGGCTCTGGGCTGCGAGCAGGGCTTCCTGGGATTTTTGAGTGAGTTTGTTCAGGTCCATGGTGAATCAGGGGTCGGGGGTCAGGAGTCAGGAGTCAGGGGTCAGGGGTGGCACGCCCTCGGCTTGAACGTCGATACTTCCTTGAGCTTCTCAAACGCTTCGCGCTCTTCGTCGGTCACCACCTTCGGCACGACGATCTGAAATTGCACATACAGATCGCCCGGCTCGCCGCCACGTCGCGGCAGGCCCTTGCCCTTAATGCGCACCTTCTGTCCGGACTGAGCGCCCGCCGGCACCGTGATCGTGACGCTGCCTTCGAGCATGAGTACTTCGACCTTCGCGCCCAGTGCTGCTTCCCACGGCGCGAGGCGCAGGTCCGTGATGAGGTTCTGCCCCTGCACTTCAAAGCGCGGGTGCGGAGCGATCTTCACATTCAATCGCAGGTCGCCGGCCGGTCCGCCCATGGGGCTGGCCTGGCCCTGGCCTGCGAGGCGGATCACCGCGCCGTCGGGCGTGCCTGGGGGAATCTTCACATCAAACGACTTCACGCCGGCCGGCATCTGAAGCTTGATGCTGCGGGTCGCGCCGCGCAGGGCGTCTTCGAGGGTGATGCTGATTTCCGCTTCGACGTCCATGCCAGGTTGGGCCTGCGGCCGCCTGCCGCGTTGCTGTCCCGCGCCGCCCCCGCCTCCCATGCCGCCACGCGCACCGAAGAACGCTTCAAAAAAATCACTGAAGTTCCCGCCATCCATCCGGAAGCCGCCAGCCCCCGCACCTCCGGGACCGCTGCCGAAGTTGAACTCCATGTCTTCGTAGCC
>JBBDXA010000115.1:0-31843 GCA_040902585.1 Phycisphaeraceae bacterium | reverse complement strand
TGCGCGGACTCCAGCCCCAGCCACCCAGCCCAGACGGACGCACGACTCCCTACTCCGAGCTCATGCAATACAGGAACTTGTCCGACCGGATCAAGAGCTTCCCATCCACCACCGCCGGGCAGCCGTTGAACGTGCCGCGCCTCTCCAACTCGTTCGTCGCGACCAGCTCAAACTCCGGCCGCGCCGCGATCACATACGTCCGCCCCTCGCGCGTCGGGTAGTACAGCAGCCCGTTGGCCAGCACCGGCGAGCCGTACACCTGTCCCGCCCGCTCGATGCGTTTGTCGTAGACGATCTCGCCCGTCTCCGCCTTGGCGCAGTAGGCGATGCCGAGATTGTCATGCATCCAATAGAGATGACCTGCTGAATAAATCGGACTCGTCACGTTTGATCCTTTCTTGCTCGTCCACAGCCGGCGCGATCCGGTCACATCACCCTTCCCGCCCGCGCGGACCGCCAGCCCCGCCACGCCGCTGCGCCCGCCCAGCGCGTAGACCACGCCCTCGTGCGCCACCAGGCTCGGCACCATGTACCAACCGATGTCCGTATCGCAGCTCCACAGTTGCTCGCCCGTCTCCGGGGTGATGCCGAAGATCTTTCCCATGATGGCGACGATGAGTTCCTTCTTCCCGCCGACATCGACAAGGATCGGCGTGTTCCATGACTCCTTGATGCCGCGCACGCTCCACGCCTTTTCGCCGGTCTTGCGATTCAGGGCGATGAGCGATTCACTTTCAACACTCGCGTTGATGATGACCAGGTCGCTGTAGAGCACGGGCGACGCAGCCGAGCCCCAGCCGTGAATCGTGCTGCCCACCTCGGCATGCCATTGCTGCTTGCCTTGGTGATCGAAAGCATAGACGCCGCTCTTGCCGAAGAAGCAGACGACGCCGGCCTTATCGGCGGCAGGGGTGCTGGAAGCGTAACCGTGTTCCTCGCGGATCTTGTCCTGCTCCGGCAGCGTCGCCTTGATCGGCACGCTCCAGATTTCCTTGCCGTTGTCCCGGCGCAGGGCGATGAGATGGCGCTGAAGCTTTTCCTGGCTGCCGCCGCTTTCGCCGGGCACGTTGTAGCCGGTCCAGCAGGTGATGTAGATGCGATCGCTCCAGACGATCGGGCTGGACCCGCCAGGCCCGGGCAGCGGCGTCTTCCACGCGATGTTTTTCGAATCGCCGAACTCGACAGGCGGCGCGACCTTCGACTGGCTCACGCCCTGCCCCGCAGGCCCGCGAAAACTGGGCCAGTCATCCGTCTGCGCGGTGGCGACCTGCTCCCGCCCGCAGGCGGTGATGAACAGGAGCGAGAGAAGGGAAATGACGAAAGGGCCGTTCAGGGTCTTGTCGCGCGCCGTTCGCATCGTCGAGCCTCCAGCAGAGTGAAACCACGGATGAATACGGATGGAAACCGATGGGAATAGCATAACTCAAGATCGGTGCGGCCGGGGTGGCTGGGGCTAAGGCTTTGCGAAGCCCCGGCCTGTCGTGCGCACAAGGTTCTTCGGGCCGGGGCTTGCGCGGACTCCAGCCCCAGCCACCCGCCGCAAAGGATGGAATGTATCGGCTGTACACAAAAGTGAGATTAACCTTTTTTTGCAGCAACGGTATCATGAAGGACATATTAATGTCTAAGGATAAGGATGGTGGGCACGAGTATGGCCCAATGGGGCGTCCTGAAGCAATGTGACCGTGAGCTGGACAGGATGGGATGCTTATCCCGGAAAACCTACCTTTGTGAGGTAACACTATATGTCAAGACTGATCAGCGTATTCGTGTTTATGGCGTATCTCGTTGCTTGTGATGGCCGAGGCAAAGCAGAACTTATGGCGGGTTACGCTGCAACGATTCAGCGGGGGTTGGTCGCCATACCGGCGGCGACCCAGATCGAGAATTTACTGGGAAATTCGGATCATTTTATTACTCACTATGGATTCGGCGATCAGCCTCTCACCTGGAACACCGAAGTATTCTTTCGGGGTGCGTATAGTTTGACTATGCAAGTCGATGTGAATGTGGATTACGAAAGTAACACACTTGAAGTAATAGAAAACAGCATGAAGTTTTATTTGCACGAGTATGGGTCGATCGAGGATCGTGGGGGTGGCCAAATTGCTTCAACGGTTGTCATGGATAAGCGATTCGATTCCGCTGATTGGAATAAAATCTATCAAGCGAATGGCGACTTTGGAGTCATCGGACTGACCATTGACACCAAACACTTGGAGAAGTTTAAGGCCCTCGTGGATAGCACAAGGGGGCCAAGGTGACCCCCTGGCGCGGTCCACGCCGGGCAACGGCGGGCGACTGCTGCTGAGCCTCGGCGAAGCCCCGGCCTCCGGTGCGCACAAGGTTCTCCGGGCCGGGGCTTGCGCGGACTCCAGCCCCAGCCACCCGCCGCAAGCGAGCCGGGGCATGCTTGTCCCGGTGAGTCCGAACGCGCATCGGGGCGAATACGCCCCGGCTCGCTGATCATCTCTTCTCCGGCTTCCACCACGCATTGAGCTTGATCCGCAGATCGCTGACGACATCCGCCTTCGCTGCCGCGAGATTGTTCTTCTCGTGCGGATCAGCGATCACGTCGTACAACTCAATCTCACCTTCGCCGTGCGGCACGATCAGCTTGTAGTGGCCTTCGATGATCCAGCGGTGCGTCAGGCCCTTCGACACGTCGGTGATATCGGGAATGTCGTGTTCGTAGACATCGCCGTAGATTGCGGTGCGTTTGGCCGCGCGGCCGTCGGGCTTCTTATAGTCCGGCGCGACGAGTTCGAGGAGATTGACGCCGGGCAGTGTGTCGTCGGGCGCTAAGCCGCAAGCGGCTAGGACAGTAGGCACGATGTCGATGCTGCTGACGAGCGTCTTCTCATCGCGGCCGGGTGTGACTTTGCCGGGCCAGCGCACCATGATCGGCGTGCGCAGGCCGCCGTCGTAATGACTGCGTTTGCTGCGCGGGGCGAAGCTGGGTTTGTCGGTGTTCTGGATCCAGCCGTTATCGGAGACGTAGATGACGATGGTGTTCTCGCTCAGGCCGCGCTTGTCGAGCTGGGAAAGAAGATCGCCGCAGGTCTCGTCAAACCATTCGACCATGGCCCAGTAGCGGGCGACGTGGATCGAATCGGTCTTGTCCTTGTACTCCGCCAGCAGGCGCTGCGGTGGATTGTGCGGATCGTGCGGCAGAAACGGCGCGTACCAGAGGAAGAACGGTTTCTTCTCCTTCGCGCTCTTGTCGAGGAAGTCGTAGATCGGCTGCATGGTCTGCCTGCCGACGGTCAGGCCGACGTCGCCGTGCCTGCCGCCGCGGGTGATGTCGCCGTGGGTCATGGCATCGGTGAAGCCGTGCCGCTTGGGATCACCTTCCCACCACTTGCCGGTCTGAAGCGAGAGGTAGCCTTTGTCAGCGAGCGTCTTGGCGAGGGAGGTGTTCTTCTCGAACTGCTTGATGATGCCTTCGCGCAGGGCGGCATATTTTTCGTTGCGCATGTTCTTGCCGGCGCCTGCGGGCGGCGCGGGGTCGTTGCCCAGGACGCCGTGCGTGTGCGTGTACAAGCCGGTGATCATGGTGGCGAGGCTGGGGCGACAGAGACTGTTGGGCACGTACCCGCGCGTGAAGAGCGCGCTCTGCGACGCGAACTTGTCCAGGTGCGGCGTCTTGATCTGCGCGTGCCCCATGAAGGCGTAGTCAGCCCAGTGATGATCGTCACTGATGAGGAAGACGACGTTGGGCGGCGCGGCGGAACGGTCGGCGGCGCGCGCGGCAGGGGCGAGGGAGGAGAGTAGTGCAACGATCAGGGTGGCGAACTTTCTCATGTCGTGCATGATAGTGGGCTGCCCCGAAATACAGGACGGACGCCCTGGCACCGGTGGAAATAAAAACACCATGTTGCACGTTTGCATAATGTTTGGCAGCCTGTCGGCCTCCCCCGCGCGATCGGTTCGCGCTGGCCCTGCCGCCCCGCCTGGGAAACCGATGTCTAGTAGACACGAGGTAGACACGGGGTAGACATTTGACAACTAATGTAGAGATAAGCACTTAAACCGAAATGGCTACCAGGGGGTAGGGGGTATGGTAGACATGTGTCTACCTCGGGAAAACCCGCGATGGACGCCCCAGCCGACCGCCAGCCGACAGAAAGATCAGTCATGCCCGAAGCCCTGCTTTACGAAACCCACATGCACACGCCCTTGTGCAAACACGCCCGGGGCGAGCCGGAGGAATACGCCCAGGTCGCGTTCGATAGGAACCTGCGCGGCATCACGGTCACTTGTCACAACCCGATGCCCGACCGCTGGAGCGAAGGCGTGCGCATGGGGCTGGAAGAGTTTGATGAATACCTGCGGATCGTCGAGCGGGCGAAGGAAGCGTGGCAGGGGCGCGTCGATGTGCGCCTTGGCATCGAAGCGGATTATTTTCCCGGTTACGAAGAGTTCGTGAAGAAGCAGGTGGCCGCGACACCGTTCAGTTATGTGATCGGCTCGGTGCATCCGCAGACGAAGGAATACAAGGCGGCGTTCTGGAAGGGCGATCCGATTGCCTACTTCAAGGGGTACTACGAACACCTGGCGGCGGCGGCGGAACTGGGCGTGTTCGATTGCATCTCGCATCCGGACATCGTGAAGAACATCGCGCCGTCGAAGTGGGATGTGAATGCGATCATGGATGATGTTCGCCGATGTCTGGATCGCATCGCAAAGGTTGGCTGCGCGATGGAGCTGAACACATCAGGCGTGAACAAGGATCTGCCGGAGATGAATCCGGGCGTGGCGATCCTCAAGGAGATCAAGGCGCGGGACATTGCGATGGTGATCGGTGCCGATGCCCATGTGCCGCAGCGCGTGGGGGATGGATTTGTCGCGGCCCTGGACATATTGGAAGGCGTGGGGTTCACGCAGGTGCATTACTTTCTGGATCGCAAGCGCGTGGGGGTTGATATCCCGGCAGCGCGGGCGAGTCTGACTATAGTCAGGTAACAATGGCTTGCGGGAAGTTTCATGCTACCCACGGAGAGACGATATGAAACACTATTTGACACTGGCCCAATACCGAAGCCTGGGTAAAAAAACGAGATCGATTCTGTTAGCAGCGACTGCCCAGAGGTTAGCTCTTGAGTATGAGAACTTCGTGCGTCGGGAATTGCATGGGAGCGTCGGAAACTACCTGCATACTCTGGACGTATTGTGGCGCCATCATCTCGGATCTGTCGCCAGTGACGAGACGCTTGATCAGTTGTATCAGCGATTCACCTACTACAGCGACGCAGCGGATGCTCTTCGAGCAGAGGCTTCCTGTGACGGCCGATCTGCGAGCGTTGCGTTATATGATGCGATCATGAGCTGTGCGGAACACTTCAAATCGAATTGGAAAGGCGTTCATCTGGAGCACTCGTATGGGTCGGGTCTCTTTGACTTTTTGCCCGAGGCAGTAATGGATGAGATTCTTGGCTCACAGCCTTGGACCAACGAACGAATTGATCGTGTGCGAGCATTGTCCAGACAGAGCGCGAGCCCAATAGATTGGGTGGAGTATTCGAACTTACGCAAAATTCGATTCGAGAGGTTTCAGCGTGAGGTCACTTCGATTGATGGATGACGATATTTCTCGCGGCAACTTCTGATTGTTGCTATCACCTCCCATCCGTGCTCATCTGTGCCAATCGTGGTTCCAACCGATTCGGAGACAACATGCCCAAAGCAAAAATCTCTCTCGACCTGAATCATCTGCCCAAACTCCCGCGCAACAAAAAGCCCGGCATCGGCTGCATCGGCAGCGGGTTCATCATGGCGGACTGTCACCTGGTCGCCTACCGCAAGGCCGGGTTCAACCCCGTCGCCATCGCGTCGCAGACTTACGCCAATGCCCAGCGCGTGGCCGAGCGACACAACATCGCCAAGGCCTATCCGACGTATCAGGAGATGCTCGAAGACAAGAAAGTTGAAGTGGTGGATGTGGCGGTGCCGCCGGACTTGCAGCTTGGTGTGCTAAAGGAAGTGGTCAAACACAAACACATCCGCGGCATCCTCGCGCAGAAACCGATTGGCGGAAACTACAGGGAAGCCGTCGAAGTCGTGAAGCTCTGCAACAAGGCGGGCATTACGCTCGCTGTCAATCAGAACATGCGCTACGACCAATCCATTCGCGCCTGCAAGACGGTGATCGAGCGCGGGTACCTGGGCGAGCCGGTCCTCGCCACCATCGACATGCGGGCGATTCCGCACTGGATGCCCTGGCAGCAGCGGCAAGGCTGGGTCACGCTGCGCATCATGTCGATCCATCACCTGGACACCTTCCGCTATCTCTTTGGTGATCCCGTGAGCGTCTATTCAAGTGTTAGACAGGATCCGCGCACGCTCAAGAAGTTCGACCACGAAGACGGCATCGCGATGTACATCCTTGAGTACGCCAACGGCTTCCGCGCGATGAGCTGCGATGATGTCTGGGCGGTGCCTGATGGCGTGGAGGCTCGCAAGAACTCGGGAGACATCGGCATCAACTGGCGCGTCGAAGGCACGCAGGGCCTGGCGCGGGGCACCATCGGCTGGCCTGATTATCCAAGTCTCACGCCTTCGACGATCGACTTCGCCACGGCCCAGTCGCCGGGTATGTGGTATCAGCCGCGCTGGAAGGAAGTGTGGTTCCCTGACGCCTTCGCGGGGACCATGGCGCAGCTCCTGTGTGCGCTGGAAGAAGGGCGGGAGCCGGAGATCAGCGGGGCGGATAACCTCAAGACGATGGCCCTGGTGGAGGCGTGTTATCAGTCCGCGAAGACGAAGCGAGCGGTGACGCTGGCGTCGATCAAGTGATGAGTTGGGTTAGTGTCTTCTTTGACAAGTCAAGATCGCAACAGGAAGCCGGCACGGGGCTCGTCACGGTAACACCTCCTCGCACCGTGGCATCCGAACCGGGCGTGGCATCCGAGCACCGAAAGCGTGGTCAAGTATGCGTGAAAACCGGCCGATTTATCCAGCGGCAGGTGAATCGCGGCCTTCCGATAAAATGCCGCTCTGTCCTTCGCTGCGTGGCCCTTTCATCGGGGAAGGCGGACGCGAGCGGCCTTCGAATCGACTTTGCCCGGCGTCGGTGAACTTCCCGCGATGTCATCCGTAAGTTGATAGGTGCGGACGAGTCCCGCAGTTTCGAGCCGGCAGGGAATTGATCAGCTTCATGAATCAAACGGAGGTCACAGTTCGATTGGAAGAGCCGGCGCGGGTCACGGTTGGAGGAGTCCAGGTGAGTCGAGTGCTGTGGCTTGTTCTGCCGGAGCTGGTGTTGTGTCTGGCGGCGGTGCTGATTGCCATGATCGGCGTGGGCGCTTCGGGGCCGACCTGGCCTGATGCTCCGCGTTACACCAACGCCGCCGCCATGTTTTACGAATGGGTTCACTCAGGTCGGTTTCTCTCACCCTTTCAGTTCGCTTACGAGAACTATGCCCGCTATCCCGGCTTCAGCATTCCCTATCATCCGCCCGGCGTGCCGGTCATGATGGGAACATTCTTCCTCGTCACCGGCGTCTCCTACACCGCGGCCCGCCTGTTCACCGCTCTGTGCATGGCCGGTTGCTGTGTGCTGCTGGCGGTCCTGCTAAGACGCGTCGGTTGCGGACGCCTGGCATCGCTCATGGCAGCCGCACTCTTCCTGACCACGCCCGAAGTCGCACGCTGGAATCGCGACACCATGTCCGAGATCCCCGCGCTGTTGCTGTTCCTCATCGCTTCGCTGGTCTTCGTCAGCGGCTACTACGCCAACCGGCCGGGACGAATCTGGATCGCCTTCGCCCTGGCGCTGGTGGCGATCCTGTCGCGCATCACGATCATCGGTCTGCTCCCGGCCTGGGGACTGTTCATGCTCCTGAAGAAGGATTATCGCAAAGCCTTCTCGCCGCACATCCTCATTCCCGCGGCGCTCTGCCTGATCGCGACCTTCGCGTACATGAAGTTCGCCAGCACGTATGCCCGCATCGAAACGGAAATCTCCGGCCTGTCACTCCACTTCGACCAGTGGAGCTTCTTCGGCTTCTTCGCCGGTGAAACCATGGTCTGGGGCACGATGTGGATCGGGCTTCTAAGTCTGGTGGCTTTACTGTTCGTGCCGCGAAACGATGGGACGAAGCTGATCCTCGCCTGGCTGCTCTCGGTGATTCTCTTCAAGGTGATGCTGTTCACCACGCCGGAGATCAGGCACTTCATCTTCATCTTCCCCGCGATGGCGGCACTGGCGGCGATTCCGCTGACGCATTTCAACCGGACGAAGGTTCAGCGCGCCATCGTCTGGAGCGTGGCGGTGCTGGCACTGGGCGCAAACGTGATGGCCTGGTCGCAGATTCCCACGGGCGTGGTCGGTTACGGCACCACCGCGACGCAACTGGCTCGGCAAGAGAAGCCGGGCAATATCTTCATGGCCTGCTGGCACGATCAGGATCTGATATTCCACTACCGCAGCCTGGTGTCGCGTCACGATCGGCTGATGATCCGCAGCGATCGCACCTTCGCCATCCGCCTGTCGGACTACGCGGAGCGGCCGGTGAAGAAGGTGGTTCCCGATGTGGCCGAGGCGCTGGAGACGATCCGCAAGGGACGCATCCGCTACCTGCTCACCTGCACCTCATCGTTGCCCGGCTACGACAATCGGCCTTACGATTTTCTCCTGGCGGAGGAACTCGTCCGCAAGCACCCGGATCAGTTCGTCAATGTCAGCGAGAGCCACGTCGCCTGGCAGTTCGGGCCCGGGCAGCACCGCTCGGTCGTGACGCTCTGGGAATACACCGGCCCGATGCGCCAAGGCCCCAGCGAACTGAAACTCGTCGTGCCCACCGCGGACATTATCCTTGAGCCCACGAAGTGATGGAGCACCGACCCGGCAGGGCGGTGCGGGTTGCGCTCGCACACGTTCAAGGCACCGCGCTGCCGGGACCAAAAGCACAGCCCTGCCGGGACGGTGCTCCAACCGCGCTGCCGGGACGGTGCTTGCGAATCTGACCTTTCTGATTGTTATGATGCGATCCCTTTGCGATCCACAAGGAGCACATCATGAAGCTTGGCCTCATCAACAGCGCCTTCGCGCAGGCGGGTAAAGGCACGAAGTTCGGCCTGGAACAGACGAAGAAGATCGGCTTCGACACGGTTGATATCTTCGCCGATCCGCTGGACATCGATGTAAAAGAGCGGGCGCTCATCAAGGGCACCGCGGCGAAGCTCGGCCTGCCCATCAAGAGCATCGCCTGTGTCGCGGTCGGACTGATCGACTTCAACCCCAGCGTGCAGCGGTTCCATATTGAGCGATGCAGGAAGTATCTGGACCTGTGCTACGAACTGGGCACGGAGAATCTGCTGCTGGTCATCGGCGAATACATCTGGCAGCAGGAAGTCATTCCGCCCAGCGAGCAGTGGAAGATCGGCGTCGCGTGCTGCAAGGAACTGGGCAAGTACGCCAAGAGCCTGGGCCTGAAGATCGCCCTGGAGCTTGAGCCTTTCAAGTTGTCACTCATCAACACCGTGGACACGATGCTCAAGTTCGTCGCGGATGTGGGCATGGAAAGCGTGGTGCGCGCCAACTGCGACATCTCGCATCTTTACCTGATGAAGATCAAGCCGGCCGAGATCGCCCGCATGAAGGGATTGATCGAACACGTGCATGTGTCGGATTGCAACGGCAAAGTACATGGCGACCTGCCGCCGGGCCGGGGCGTGGTGCCCATCATTAAATATATGGAAGCGATCCGCGACACGGGCTTCGACAAGACCGTGAGCATCGAACTGGAATACAGCCCGAACCCGGAGCGGATCGTGGAATGGGTGACGGAAGCCTACGAGAAGACGAATGCGATCATGCAGAAGCTGGGTTGCCGGGGATGAAAGAACTCAACCACAGATGAACCAGATGGACACAGATGTTTTATATGAGGAAGCCAGGAAGGCGTGAACAGGTATGAACAGGTATGACCAAGGCGGGACTCCTGATTCGATTGCACTGCTGCTTTCCCGCGTTTCTCTTTCGTGATTGCTCTCTATCTGTGCTTATCGGTGTTCATCTGTGGTTCATTATCCCAACCCGTTCCGTCTGAGCTGCACCATGTGTGCCTGAAGCACGCGGCCGGGGCAATCGGTCTTGTTCAGTTCCTGATGTGTGTACACCTTATTAGACGCGAGGCGGTATTGCTTCATCAGCGCCAGCAGCGTGGCGCGGAGCGAGGTGAGCTGGGCCGTCGAAGGCTGCTGCTTGTCGAAGTTGCCCAGACACATGATGCCGATGTTGTGCTCGTTGTGTTCGCGAACGTGCGCGCCCTGGTAGCCGAGGTCGCGGCCCTGCCAGATGCGGCCGGCACGGTCGACGACGAAGTGATAACCGATGTCACCGGCCCGCAGCCGTTCGAGATGGCTGCGGCGGATCGAGTCGAGACGCTCGGCGGTGGTCGAAGTGTCATCGAAGTAGACCGGCGTCCAGCCTTCGTGATGCACCGTGATCATGCCCACGGAACCCATCTGATTGACGCGCGAACTGATCGGATCAGCCTTGGCCCAGCTCGATCGCGGGATGGCCCGGATCGGACCGGCAACAGCCGGCGGCGAGGTCGGCGTTGTCGGCGGGTTGGGTGTCGCCACCCGCGGCGGCTCAGGGCGAAGGGGATCGCCCGAAGGGATCGGACGATTCACGTCACCCGGCCAGAGCGGCCCGGGGCGATCGCTGCTCGCCGTCTGCGGCATCTGGCAGCCTCCAGCCGCCAGTACCAGCCCGCTCAAGCCCGTCATGCCCGTCCAAATCATCTGCCTTCGCGTCATGCTCATGGCGTAAAACCTTCCTGTCCAGTCAATGGTTCGCGGTGCCTTGCGCGTGCATCGCCGCCGTCGAAAACGGCATCATCCTTATCGGTCCGATCCTTCACACTCGTCAAGTTTTCCGGTAGATGCTCCAACATCTTCCGAACAACCGCCGCCGGGTCAGCCGCCCCGCACACGGAACTGGAAACCGCGATACCTTGAACGCCGGCCGCGACCAGTTCGGGCAGATTCTCGGCCGTGATCCCGCCGATCGCCAGGTGCGGCAGCCTGTTCCATTCCAGGTACTGCCTAAGGTAATCCGGCCCGGCGAGCACCGGTTTGTGCTTGGTCGTCGTGGCAAACATCGGGCCGACCCCGCAGTAATCCGCCCCTTCCGCCAAGGCCCGCTTCGCCTGCGACAGGTTGGAGGTGCTCACGCCGATGAGCAGTTGCTTGCCCGCCAGTCGGCGAACATGGGCGACGGAAAGGTCGGTCTGCCCGAGGTGAACGCCATCGGCTCCGCTGAGCAGGGCGATGTCAGGGCGATCGTTGATGATCACGCTCGCCCGGCTGCGGCACTGCTCGACGATGAAACTCGCCCGTTCCATCAGCCAGCCGGCGTCGAGTTCCTTCTCGCGAAGCTGAATGCAGTCCGCGCCGCCGTCGAGGGCAGCCGCGAGGACATCCTTCCACGAACGCTGCGTGCAGAGCGATTCGGTCAGGAGCACACACAATCGCCACTGCCGGGCGCGGCCGGTGCCCAGCGCCTGCGTGAGATTCTGTTCGAGGATGTAACCGCGATAGCGCAGCTTCTCGATGGCGGACGCGAAGCCTGACGGCCCGACCCTATCGCCGAGCGTCTTGCCGTACTCTTCGATGGATCGCAGGGCTTCGCTGAGGCGTTTGCCCGCGGCGATAGCGACATCGACCACGGACTCGCGCGACTGTTCGGTTGGTGTGGAAACAGTCGTGCCCACATCGCCGGTCGTATCGCGATTCGCCTCAAGGCCCGGCACGCCGCACATCGTCGTCGCCAGATCATGTCGCAGTTCCTTGAGCCTGCGCATGAGCTTCTCGTCATCAAGGATGAATCGCGCAGCCTCTTCCATCACGCGCAGGGCTTCCCGCGCACGGTTGGCGTTGGCGTCGAGGATGCGAAGGACCGAAGGCATGGCGGCATGATAAGGCGGGAGCACTGTCCCGACAGGGCGGCGCTATTGGCGCTCGGATGTGGAAGTGGCAACGCGGCGCGGTTGGCGATCGTTTGCCAACAGCACCGCCCTGTCGGGATGGTGCTCACACCCGCAGCGAAATCCCCAGCACCGGGCCCAGCAGCGTCAGCGTCAGGAGCATCACCAGCAGGATGCCGATCAGGTTCAACCAGAAGCCCGCCCGGCACATCTGCGGGATCGTCACGTAACCCGTGCCGAAGACGATCGCGTTCGGCGGCGTCGCCACCGGCAGCATGAAGGCGCAGCTCGCGGCGATGGCGGCGGGAAACGCCAGCGCGTAAGGATGAATGCCAAGGCCCGGCGCGAGGGCGGCCACGACAGGCACCAGCGCGGAAGTCGTGGCGATGTTCGAGGTCAGCTCGGTGAGGAAGATGACTGCGGTGGTGACGATGAGAATGATCAGCACCGGCGAGACGCCTTGGAACTGTCGCGTCTGGCTGCCGAGGAATTCGGCGACGTGGTTGGCCTGCACCGCGCTGGCCAGGCTCAGGCCGCCGCCGAAGAGAATGAGAATGCCCCAGGGGAGTTTCACCGCATCGCTCCATTGCAGGGTGAATTCGCGCCTCTTCGCGCTGACGGGAATGCAGAACAGGGCCAGTCCCGCGGCCATGGCGATGACTTCATCGCTGAGCATGGGCAGCAGGGGCCACCACTTGCCGTCATCGTCCCGCCAGCCGATCAGCGGGCGGGTAATCCACAGGAGTGCCGTGATCGAGAAGACGATGAAGGTGATCCACTCGCCCCGCCGGGTCGGGCCGAGCTTGCGGTACTGATCGTTGATGAGTTCGCGTCCGCCTTCGATGGTCTTGAAGGGAATGGGAAAGAGCACGCGCGTGAGCATGAAGTAACACAGCGGGAGGAACACGATGACCAGCGGCACGCCGATGAGCAGCCACTTGGCGAAGCTGATGTCGGTGATGTAGGGCGCGCCGATGTCCTTGCGGAGGAAGCCGACGAGGAAGGAGTTGGGCGGTGTGCCGATGATGGTGGCGATGCCGCCGATGGACGCGGCATAGGCGATGCCGAGCATGAGGTTGAGTCCGAAGGGTCCGAGCTGGTGATCGGGCGAGTCGGAGTTGGGCTGCGCTTCGCCCAGGCCGCGCTGGGCGCGGACGACGCCGATGACGGACAGGGCGATGGGCATCATCATCGCGGCAGTGGCGGTGTTGGAGACGAAGGCGCTGAGCATGGCGGTGGCGATCATGAAGCCGGCGACCATGGCGTTGGGGCTGGTGCCGACGAGTCGGAGCGTGATGAGGGCGATGCGTTTGTCCAGGCCCCAGCGGGTCATGGCGCGGGCCAGCATGAAGCCGCCCATGAAGAGGAAGATGATCTTGCTGGCATACGGCGCGGCTGCGGCGTTGATGTCGGCAATCTGAAGAAGCGGAAACATCACCAGCGGCAGCAGGGCGGTGACTTCGATCTCCACCGCTTCGGTCAGCCACCAGGTGCCCATCCAGACCATCATGCCGACCGTGGCGCGGCCGGCGACGGTGAAGGCGATCGTCTTGCCCGCCGCATCCTCGTACGACTCCGGCAGGAGCAGCCCGACGACGAGCGCGGCCAGCGGACCCAGCGCCATGCCGAGCCATTGCACCTTCGCGCGGGTGATGCGGAGTGAGGACATGAGCGTGATGATACTCCGGTCACCGCCGCCCTTGGGATCCGCGGCAGCAGCGGGATAAAATGCAACGTTGTGAGTCCGGTCCCGCAACCTCAAACCCCAGGGAGTTGATGCCATGAAACAAGTGCATGCGGTCAGTCTGTTCGTGGGTGCGATCGTCGGCGTGATGATCTCGGCTGTGGTCGCACTCGTGCCGGCTTCGCAGGCCCAGACACCGCCTCGCAACGCGACTGCGGACGAGCTGCGATTTCAGATAGTCATGGGCGAGAAACATTGCTTCCTGATTGACACCCGCGACGGTCGGGTCTGGCAGAAGTCGCTCGTCCAGGGGGCGATTGAAGACAGCCAGGGCTTCTATTCCGCCAAGACCAAATGATGCTGACGCGATTCCGCAATTTCCCGGTCCTGCGTCCTTCGCCAACAGGTTGATTTGGTCTTAACCTGCCGCCTGTCGCAGCCGATAACGGCGGTGGAGGCATGGTTATTCTTCCTTTGGAGGACCGACACCATGGCCCGACACCTCGTTACCGTCACCTGTCTTGCTCTGATGCTGATCGTCACCGCGTCGTGGGTGCGCAGCGTATTCGAATCGGATGTGGTCACGTTCGATCTGCCGCGCGACGGCGAACTGGTCATGCGTCACGCCCAGGGCGCGTTCACCATCGCGTGCCAGAAGCTGGGCGTGGTGCTGGCGATGCCGCACTGGCTGGCGCTGGGGCTGCTGGCGATCTGGCCGCTGTTTCACCTGCGCGTGAAGCTGGATGATCCGAAGAAGGATTTGGAGGACAAGGTGAAGGCCGCGAAGGCGAGAGGATGAATGAGGGGCCAGCGGCTATTCTTTTCACCGTGCCGCTCCACCCGTGCCAACTTCTCGTCAGCGTGCGCAGCGTCGCCGAAGCCGCCATCGCCCTCGAAGGCGGGGCGGACATCATCGACATCAAGGAGCCGGCCCGCGGTCCGCTGGGCATGGCGGATGTTGCGGTCATCGAAGCGATCACAGAGACCATCGGCTCGCGCGTGCCCGTCAGTGCTGCGCTGGGTGATATTGAAGATCCGATGCCTGCGACTGTGATCGCGCCGCTGGCCTACGCGAAGGTCGCCATGCGCATGGATCATCGCGGGTGGCAACAGAAACTGTCGCAGCGATTCGCGCTCGCGCCTGGAGCCGGGCGAATCGTCGCGATCTACGCTGAAGATGTTGCGAAAGGTGAAGCCTCGCTCGATCTTCTCGATCGCGTACTCGACTGGCTGCACGATCACCGCGGTGCGGGCCTGCTGCTGGACACGCGCGACAAGGCAGCGGGTGATCTTTTCACGAGCCTTTCGCCGGCCCAACTTGCAAGGATCATCGCAAAGGCGCGGGCCAGGAATCTGCTCATCGCCCTGGCGGGCAGGCTCGCGGGCGATTCCCTTCGCCGCGCAGCCGACCTCGCGCCCGACATCCTCGGCGTGCGCGGCGCGGCCTGCATCCACGGCGATCGCGGCCAGTCAATCGATGCCGCTCGCCTGCGCGAAGTGCGCTCGCTCATTTCAGAATGCGACGCGCCGCAGGCTCAGCCGGCGAAGGCGAGTGCCGCAGGTTGATGAGATCGATCGAAGGAATCATCGCGGACGCCTGTGGGAAATCACGGTCGACAAAGCCTTCGGCCGCGGCATGTTCGACCCCCTCTCCCTTTGGGAGAGGGCCGGGGTTTGGGCCGCCAGCCGGCAACCGTGACTTCACTAATGTCAGCCGCTGCGCTCGAAGTTGCGTCGCGACATGGGCTGCAATCGAATCACTCGTAAAGCTCCACCGATGCGGCACGCACACGCCTCGTGCTTCCTCGCGGCGCAGCCACTCCAGCGGATCCATCACCGCCATCGCTCCCGCCGCCCACGCGGCGTTCGCTTCGCCTTCATCACACACGATGCGCGAAGCGGGCAGCACCGCCGCGACCAGATGCGCGTTAAGCTGCATCGCCCGCACCGCCAGCCAGTGCCCCTGTTCTTCATCGAGATGAAAGTGCTTGTCGAAGTATCGCACGACCTCCGCCGACTCCGCCCCGCCGGTGACGAGCAGCGCGGGGCCTGTGACTTGCGCCGTGCGAAAGCTTTCAAAGCGCGCGACGAGATCAGGCAAGTCGAGCAGGCTGCCGCCGAGTTTGATGATGTGGGGTGATTCGGTCATCGCGGTAGTTCGTGCGCCAAAGCCCAGGGATAGCTATCCCTGGGCTTTGGCGTGAAGATGTTCGTCGTTCCACAAATGCAGTAAAGCCCACGCGCAGGCGGCGCTGCTGGCTTTCGCGCCGATGTGATCATCCAGTTTGACCACCGGCCAACCAGGCAGCGCTACTCGTGCAGCCCGTTCCGCCAGAAACGCGCCGCTGCCTGAGACGATCACCTGATCGAATCGGAGAAATGGCGCGTCAGGCCGCATCTGCCGAAACGACTCCTGAACGTGCTTGATCGAAGCCGCGATCAACTGTCCCTGCTTCCGCGCGCAAGCGTCGGACAAGCCCTGCGCCATGGCGGCGGCAAGCTCCAACGCTGCGATCAACGGCGCGTGCCGGGCGGGCATCAATGCGGCGTATGTCTCCAAGTCCGCGCCGATCATGCGCAGCACGCGTCGCTGAGTTGCCTCGCGCGTCAGTGGGCGTCCATCGGCAGTATCCGTGTTGGAAGGATCTTCGGACAGGTCACCCAGCAGGACGTACACATCCTGCATCGTGGCGAAATGCTCCGCCATCAGTTGCTCCGGCGGATCACCAGGCATCTGCGAAATGTGCTCGACGGGCGACAGCGACATGAGCGGTGTGCGCCTTACACCCGTGTAAAGCAATTCACCGAAATTCATGCGCACGAGGTCGGTCTCACCAAGGCACTGCGGTTGACCCTCCGAAAGAATGCAGATGTCCGTCGTCGTCGAGCCTACATCAATGAGCAGTGATCGCTGCAACGGATACAACCGCGCCACCCACGTCGCCTGCGCATGCCAGTTCGCTGACGCACATGCAAGCCACGACACACGCGCCTCCTGCACGGCCGTGAAATGTCCTTTCGTCAGCCATACGCCCACGCGCCTTTCACCCGCGAAATCGGCGACCGCATCGAGTACATGATGCACGCCGCTCTTCCTGCCTTCAAAGCAATCGCAAAGCTCGGCTGTCATCGTCACGGCGATCGCGTCAAGCGGCGGAAACAGGGCCGCCAGTTCCTTCAGCTTTTCACCCAGCGCATCAGGTTGCTTCCACAGGGCGAACGGCAATGTCGCGGCCTGCGCGTCGATCACATCCCCTTCGCCGCGCACCTGTCCGTGCGCCGCCTTGAGGTTCGCTCCGCCGATGTCCAGCGCCAGCACGTTCATGCCCAGCCGTCCTTCGTCGCGACGCCTGCCGCGTTGAAGCTGACGCTGCCGGTGTTCCACTCGATCGGAGCTGCCGGATCGAGCAGGGCGGCAGCAAGGTTGGTCTTACACAGCTTGCGCAGGCCGCAGTAGGAAAACGTGAGCCGCGGATTCACTTCGATGACCGTGTCATCCTTCGGTGCGGCACCGAGGATGAGATCGACACCGACGAAGCCCGTGAGGCCTGCGATCGTACGGATCGCCCGCGTCGCCAGCGCGATGGCGCGCTCCGCAAGGTCGCGATCCAGGGGCAGTTTCCCGCCTGCGTATCGAAGCTGATCGTTGCCTTGAATGAACTGCCGCCCCGCCAACAGCGGGCGAGGTTTTCCTTCATGCACGATGAACGACACGCTCGCGGGCATGCCGGGAAAGTAGTGCTGCGCGACCCACTTCGTTTCGGGCGAAAGTTTCGTTTCGAGCTCTTCCAGGTCCTTCAGCGTGTGGGCGAGGTAATTGTGTTCGCAGCCCGCGCCGTCGCGCGGTTTGAAGATCCAGGTCGTCAGGTTCACCAGCATCTTTTCCTTGACCGCCTCCAGCACCACGCCCGGCGTCGGCGCGGTGCCGGTCATCGGCGAGGAGAAGCCGGCCTTCATCCAATGATCGCCCAGTAGAAACTTGTCGCCGCACAGCGCGATGGCCTTGGGGTCGCTGCCCAGTGAACGCACGCCCCATTTGCGAAGCGTCTCTTCGTAGGATGCGAGAATGCCGCCTGACTCCGGCGCGATGATGAGCGCCGCCTGCGAGTCCTTCGCCATGCGCTCGATCGTCTCGGCATAAGGCACCGTGGGCGTGATGCTGACGCATCGCGGCTGCCCCGGCACATCAGCGCGCTCACCCGCTATGGTCCGCACCTGATGACCGGCCGCGGAAAAGTCTTCGACGACAGCTTTCCACATCGCCATGCCGGCATCGGCGAGCGCGACAGGCACGGGCTCGCCACCCATGCCGCCGGCGGTGATGTGTTCGAGGACCAGGATGTTCATAAGGTTTCCAGAATGCGATCGACCCACGGGAACGGCGGAGCAATCTTACCTTCGCGCAGGCAGACGAACAGGGCGGCGACGACGAGGTCAGCCGTGGTGCCGGGGTTGCGGCGATTGCCATCGGCGCGGAGGTACGCATCGAACGCCTGAAATGCGGGGCCATCCAGCAGAAAGTCGGGGGCTGTGAAAAGCGAGTGGGCGCGATGTTGAATCGCCTGCGCGAGTTCCAGGCCGCACTTGCGGACGATGAGTGTGTCAGGCCGAACGCAGAGCTGGGCGAGATGGGCAAGCACGATCTTCTGCGAAGAGATGCTCGGCGAATGCTGCGAAAGAAACGCGGGCAGCGTGGTGAATACATCGCAAAAGTCACAGGTGTATTGCCGGGCAATGTCATCGCGGCCGGCTGCGAGCTGCATCACTTCAAGAAGCGTTTGCGTCGGCGGCTCGGCGACGTTCTGCGACTGCGCATCGCCCAATCCACCAGGCTTCGCCAGGCGAATCGCTTCGTACGTCAGTTCCGCATCCCGCACCGTGAGATTGCGCAGCACCGGGCCGATGCCTTCGCGCAGAGGCGTCGCGCGATCGACAGCGCACAACGGCGCGAGCAGCAGAATGATGCCCAGGTTGGTGTTCTTCCCGACCGCTTCCTTCGTCGCCTTCACACTGTCGAGAATCGTCTGACCAACGCCACGGGCCGCGGCCTCATTCAGGATCGGAGCGATCGCATTCGCACTATGTACGAAGTCGCGCCAGGTCGTATCCGCAAACGACGCGCCCGGATGCACGTTGCCCGCCTTGGGCGCGCAGACTTCGAGAATGCACGCCCAGCGCACGGCCTGGCCGATCGACGAGCGCTCAGGTGACGACACGCGCCGTCTCCTTCGCGGCCTGCACGCGCGACTCGATATGCGAAACGATGTGCTCGGCAATGTCCACACCCGTGGCCTTGGCGATCGCCTTCCAGCCCGGCGAGGCGTTCACTTCCAGCAGCCAGGGCTTGCCCGCGGCATCGACGAGGATGTCCACACCCGCAACCGGCGTATGGCAAGCCGCGGCCGCCTTCACTGCGAGCGTTTGCAACGACTCATCCGCATCGAACGCTTCCGCCTTGGCCCCGCGGGCGACGTTGGCGCGCCAGTCGCTTGAGTGCCTGCGCATCGCGGCGACGACACGATCGCCTATGACGAACAGGCGAAGGTCGGTCCCGCCGGGATCGTCGCCTTCGCTCGTGGGAATGAACCGCTGCACGTAGATCACACTGCCCATGCGCTCAAGCTGCGTGAAGGCGCGGGCGGCCAGGTCGCGATCGGTGATGCGCGTCAATCCAAAACCTTCGGAGCCGAAGATAGGTTTGAGAACGATATCGCTGCCGAGCTGTTCGAACGCGGCGAGGGCATCCACGCAGCGCTGGCACACAATCGTCTCGGGCACAGGCAAAGCCGCCTCGTGCAGCAGCGAGAGCGCAAGGTATTTGTCGATCGCAATCTCCATCGCGCGGGGCGGATTCAACACGCAGACGCCCGCGCGTTCCAACCTGTGCAGCGTGTCCATGCGGAAGACAACCTGCTCAAGGCGGCCAACAGGCATGGTGCGCACGATGATCGCATCGGTCTGCGTCAGAATGGCTGCATCACTGCGCACCACAGGCTGCGAGGAGCCGACGGAGGCGCACAGCGCCAGCCAGGAACAGCGCGACAGCGTATGTCCGCGCTCGGCGGCGGCGCGGGCGAGGTCATCCACATGCCACGACGGTTTCTCAGCGAGCACTTCGATGCGCATGAGTGTGTCCTGTTCGAGAGCACTCAACCACGGATGGCACGGATCGGAGAAGGGTGCTAAGGAAATGAGGAAATGAGGAAAGGAGATATGGATCAGAAAGCCGCGGCAGGAGCCATCTAAACTGAAATATTGCGCTACTCGCCATTCCGTTCCTCATTTCATTATTTCCTTAGAGATCATCCGAAGAACGATTCGGTCAGCACTTTTTCGTTGATCGACCCCGCTACGAAGCTTCGCCCGGTGGTCAGGTTCTGAATGCACACCAGCGCAGGGCTGAAGAGCATGGGATCGAGCTTGTAGAAGTCGTGGTTGTAGCGTTTGAAGATTTCGCCGAACGGGCGGCCATAGTCGGCGGAGGTGGACGAAGGCAATCGCTGCGTCGCGGCTTCGAGGGATTCGTCATCGCCGGTGGCGAAGAGCGTGACCGCGCCGCCGTAAAGCACGGCGTCGTTGGTGCGGCCGATGGCGGCGAGATCGTTCTTCGCCACTGGAGGCAGCGGCGCGGAGCCGAAGCCGCCGACGATACGCGCAAGATCGAACTTGATGGTGTGCAGCTTGTGCAGCGCGGTCTCCACGCTGCGGGCGACGACCTGTACGCCGCCGGCGAGGCTGGCGGTGGGCGCGACGAGCAGCGCGAGCTTTCCGGGCGGGGCTTCGGTGCGGTCCAGGAGATAATCGATGACTTCCTTGTCGGGCAACGTTCGCGTTTCGAGAATGCCCACCGCTTTGCCCGGGCGCTCCTTGAATCGCGACATGAGCGGTTCATCAAACAGCGGCTCCTTGCCGTAACAGGCGCGCATCGGGCCGGAGCCCATCGCGAAAAACTTGCCCACGCTGATCTGCCAGCCGGCGTACTGACTGGCCATGCACGCGGCGACGGGGGCGCTGACGTTGACATTGACAAAAGGCAGCGGCACTTCGCCGACGCGGCCGGGCGAAAGCGTGACCGTGCCCAGATCAGCGAGACACGCGCGGGCCAGCAGCAACCCTGCGCCGAGGCTGCCGGGCGTGTTGATGCCGCAGTCGATGACGCTGCCGTAGCCGATCTTCATCGGCTCGACGCCCAGCTCGCCCGCGCGGCTGCCCAGCTCATGCGCGACGACCAGCGCGCGATCATTCAGACTCATGACAGCCACTGGAGCACCTCGCCTTTGTTGAGTTCGAATTTGTCGCCTGACCACAGTCGCCACTTCCCTGCCGCGATGCGCGGAAGGTCGATTCCCGCTCCTGCCCCCTCTCCCCCCGGGAGAGACTTGGGGTGAGGGCCGTCCACCGGCCACCTGAGTTCACGCAATCGCCGCAGCACCAGCAACAGCGCAGGCATCGCGCCCGCACTGATCACTCCACCTTCGATCAGATGCCGCCCGCCGCCAGCGAGCGCATCCTTATTAAGACACACGATCGAGCCGCGCTGCATTTCAAGGCCCGGATGATCCACCGGCTTCTGCATCAACACGATCGAACCGGCAATCATGCGATAGCCGACGCTGTGACCGCTCGCGCCGCCGATGGCGATCAGGCCGCGACGCATGAGAAAGCCCGCGAAGTCGCCCGCATTGCCGTCGATCAGAATCTCGCCACCACTCATGCCGCGCCGACTGGTCACGTGTGGCCCGCCGACACGAGCACCCGCGCTGCCATGCACGCGGATCAATCCGCCGGCCATGGAGGCCCCGAGGTTGTCTCCCGCATCGCCTTCGATGATCAGTTCGCCTCGCTGCATGAGGGCGCCCAGATGATCCAGTGGAGGCGTGTTTCGCAGTGTCAGACAATCGCCCGGCTCGCCTGCGATATCAAACAGATCACCCAGCGTGACCACCGTTTGCCCTGCGAACAGATCAACACGTGCAACTGCATCGCGATCAAGAACACCCAGTGTGTCCGGCCGCAATGATGCGCCATCAATCCCCTGGCCCATGGCCCCTGGCCCCTGGCCCTCGCCCCCGGCCTTCCATGTCAGCGTGTACCCGCTCATACCATCACCTCCCGCAGCTTGAAGTGAAACTTGCCGAGCTTGCCGCCGTAGTTGCCCGCACTGATGGCGATGATGTCATGCCCGCAGGCCGCGGTGATGCCCGCCTTCATTGCCCCGGCGATCGCCGCTTCGCTCAGGCCGTTGATCACGATTTCGTAGACGCACATGACGCCTTCGCGCAGCTTTGAATTCTTAGCGATGCCGCGAAGGGTGGGGCAGTACTCATCGTTGGTCGAGGCGAACATGCCTTTATAGCGCGAGCCGACTTTGGAGCCGCTGCGCACGATGCCGCCGGGGAAGGGTGTGACACAATCGGGCAGCTTCGCGATTGAATCGACCGCGGCTTTGGTCGCGTCAAGCGTGGAACGCTGATCGCGCCCGCAGACGAGGAAGTTGCCGCCGGCGATTGACTTCATCGCGCCGATGGTTTCCTCGCAGGTGAATTCGCCATCCATAACCGGGATGCGCCAGAAGCGACGGGAGTGAGATTGCGGATTGCGGATCGCGGATTGCGGATTGATCGGATTCCCTTCGTCCCTCCGTCCCTTCGTCCCTTCGTCCCTTCCCTCGACCACCTTGCTTTTCTGATTCCCATCGCCGAAGAACCGCAGCTTCTTGCCGACATCGATGCGAGCCGTCGCGTCGCTTTCAATCACGTCGGGCAATCCGTCGTACACCGCCGTGGTCGGACACGTCATCAGGCACTGGCCCACGCGATTGGGCACCGCCTTGCGAAGGCCGTCGGCGTTGAAGGCGAAGAACAGGAGCGATGCGCCGGGCCGCCCGTCGAGCGTTTCATCGGGCGAAAGAAACCGTTCGACGCCCGCCTCCGCGTCGCAGCCGATGACGCTGGTGCCGTATCCGCAGACTTCGCTGGTCGCGATGCGCAGCCAGTGATCATCGATGGCGGTAACCACGACGCGGGCCGCCCACATACGGAACGCCTCGGCGAACTCATCTTCGATGATGACCTTTCCAATCTGCATCGGCGGAGATTGTAGTCATCTCGCCGCTTGCGGCTTAGCAGTCCCTCCACCGCCGGACTCAGAGCGCGAAGCCGCAAGCGGCTAGAATGTATGAAGGAGGCATTGCATGACCAACGAACCGAAGGTATTCACCGAAGCCGAGATCGTCGCGAAGCTCAAGGAGTTGCCCAACTGGGAGTACCGCGACGGCTGGATTCGCCGCAAGTACAAGACCATCGGCTGGCCCTACACGCTGATGGTGGTCAACGCCATCGGCCACATCGCCGAGGCCGCGTGCCATCATCCGGACCTGTCCGTTTCCTATGCCGAGGTCCACGTCAAGCTCATGACGCACTCGGCCAAGGGCGTCACGAACAACGACTTTGAACTTGCCGCGCGCATCGAGCAGCACATCACCTGGCTCCCGGCCGAGGGCGATTCGCTCGTGGGTTTTGAGAAAGGCATGAAGAAGAACTGGACGCGGTGAGATCGCGTATCATCGGGAGGCCTGTCATGAATCCAGCGAACCCAACTGCACCGTACTCGGCCGCCGTCGCCTCGCACGCCGCGCACGCCGCACATGCCGCGACAGTGGCGCAGGTGACGGTGAAGCCGGAGGTCTTCCTCGACATTCTCAACCGTCTGGAATCGGCATTGGTCTTTGCGCATGAATCGAATCTCATCTTCAAACGGCACTACACGTATGTTGTTCTGTTCAGCGGCTTCGTCGTGAAGGCTAACCAATGGGAGCCGTTGGAAATGCCGCCACACGTGGAAGTGCTGCCGGCCAAATCGATTCGATGAAGCTTTCGAAGCTTCAGCCGGCGGCGGCGTCTGCACAACCGTAGCAAGCGAAGCAGCAACATCGCACGCTTCACTTTCCGCCGTCATAATGCACGGCCGATGTCCACCGCCCACCGCCATCGCGTTCTCCTGGTCACCGGCACGCTTGCCGAGCCGGCGATGCGGCGCGTCGCGGCCGAGCTGAAGGAAGAAAGCCGCATCGATCCGATTGTCGCCGTTCTGAAGATACAGGTCGCGGCCCTGATGACGACGGAGTGGGTGGCGAAGAAGCTGGAACTCCCGGAGGGGAAAGACAAAGTCGATCGCATCGTGCTGCCGGGCTACTGTCGCGGCGACTTGAATCCCATCGAAGCGAAGTTTGGCGTGCCGGTCGAGCGCGGTCCTTCGAATCTACATGATTTACCGGAGTACTTCGGAAGAGAGCGCGAAGCCGCGAGTGGCTATGGGGCGTTCGATATTGAGATCATCGCCGAGATCAATCATGCGGCCCGTCTGCCACTGGAACAGATCATCGCCCTGGCCCAGGCGCATCGCGACGATGGCGCGGAGGTGATCGACATCGGCTGCGATCCACTGCCGCCTGAGGGTGAGCGGCCCGCGTGGGAAGGCGTCGCGGTTGTCGTGCGCGAGCTGCGAGCCCGCGGCCTGCGCGTGAGCGTGGATAGTCTTCATTCGCGCGAGATCGAACTGGCCGCGGCTGCGGGGGCGGAACTGGTGTTGAGTGTGAACTCGACGAATCGCGAAGCCGCAAGCGGCTGGATCAAGCCTGACGGCATGCCGATCGAAGTCGTCGCGATTCCCGATACGCCGCAGGATCTTGACAGTCTCGAGGCCACAATCGAACACCTCGCGCATCGCGGCATCCCTTTCCGCATCGACCCGATCATCGAACCCATCGGCTTCGGCTTCGCGCAGTCACTGGGGCGATATCTCGAAGCCCGCCGGCGCTGGCCCGATGTCGCCATGATGATGGGCGTCGGTAACCTCACCGAGATGACTGAGGTCGACTCGGCCGGCGTCAACGCTTTACTCATCGGCTTCTGCCAGGAGCTTGGCATTCGCAGCGTGCTGACGACGCAGGTGATCAACTGGTCGCGTTCAGCCGTGAAGGAGATTGACGTCGCGCGAAAGCTCATGCACTTTGCCGTCACGCGCCGCACGCCGCCCAAGCATGTGGACTCGCGTCTGGTCGCGCTGCGCGATCCGAAGCTGCGGCCGCTGAGCGAAGCCGAGCTCAATGAACTCGCCTCCAAACTCACCGATCGCAACATCCGCATTTTCGTCGATGAACAGGGCAAGCTGCACGCGATGAACAAGGACAACCACGCGGTCGGCGACGATCCTTATCTGCTCTTCGATGAGCTTCGGATCGAAGACCCGTCGCACGCTTTTTACCTCGGCTACGAAATGGCCAAGGCGATCACGGCCGCGACCTTGGGCAAGAACTACGTGCAGGATGAGCCGCTGCGCTGGGGCCTGCACACCCGCGAGGAGATCAGTCATCACGAACGGCGGAAGGGAAGCAGGGGACAGGGGACAGGAGACAGGGGACAGGAGACAGGGGAGAAGTGAACAGCCACCAAAGCCCACGCACTCCCGTGCGTGGGTCCCGCGACGCACAACGCCTGCCGCAACCGTATGCCGAAACTCCCCCTCAACTCGCGCCTGATCGAAGGCATCGTCACCACGATCGCCGATGCCGACCCTTTCGCGCCCGCCTCTCGCGCTGCCCTGTCGTCGGCGCAACTTGCCCTGGTGAACATCGCGCCGATGGGTCCGATCGTCGATGCAGCTTTTGAAACACTGCTGTTTCGGCCGTTCACATCCTCGACCACGTACCGTAATCTCAAGGCCACCGGCCAAGGTGTGTTTCACGTGACGGATGATGCCCTGCTCATCGCCCGGGCAGCGATCGGGAAGGTGAACGCGGCGGGTGATGAGGCTGGCGTGATGGTGAAGCGAGCGGAGAAGGTGATCGGTGTCGTACTCGCAGGTGCCTGCCGGGCGCATGAGTTCATCGTCACGAAGCTGGATGATTCACAGGAGCGCACGCACATCGAAGCGAAGATGGTGCATGTGACGCGCCATCGCGAGTTCCTCGGCTTCAATCGCGCGAAGCATGCCGTGCTTGAAGCGGCAATCCTGGCGACACGCCTGCAGCTGACCGGGACAGCGCCGGTGCTTGCGGAGTTTGCGAAGCTCCAGGTGATCGTCGACAAGACCGGCGCGGAGGATGAGCATCAGGCGATGAAGGAGTTGCGGGCGTTTGTGGAATCAAGTGTGAGTAAGTGAGCAAGCCGATTTGGAGCACCATCCCGACAGGGTGGTGCTGTTGTCACACGCACTGGCGCGGCGTCGATGGCAACAGTAGTCCGTGCGCTAATAGCACCACCCTGTCGGGATGGTGCTCCCGAACCTATACTTACTCCAGGCACCCTCATGATCGAAGTCCAAACCCCATGTCGCCTTCACTTTGGCCTGCTCGCGTACAACCCGCGCGAAGCGAGGCAGTTCGGCGGCATCGGGCTCATGGTCGAGCGCCCGCGGATAGTCCTGCGCGTGTCGCCTGCGCAGGATTTCGTCGCCTACGGTCCGATGGCACCGCGAGCGGAATCCTTCGCCCGCACCTTCGCAAGCAACTGGGCGGCGCGGCTGGCGCGCTCGCGCCCTCTGCGCGCCAAACCCCTCAGCGGCGCGAAGATTCAAATCACCAGCGCCCCGCGCCCGCACACGGGACTGGGCACAGGCACGCAACTGGCGATGGCGGTGGCGCGGGCCATGGCGGAACTTGCCGGCGCGACGGGTGGGCATTTGGGCGTCGAAGACCTGGCGGCTCTTGTCGGACGCGGGGCGCGCTCGGCCATCGGCGCGCACGGCTTTTTCCACGGCGGCCTGATCATCGAAGGCGGCAAGCAGCATCGGGCCGCGCTCTCGCCCATGCTCGTGCAGCAGTCGTTCCCCAGCGAGTGGCGCATCGTGCTCATCACACCCGCTTCACTGGTGGGCCACAGCGGCGACCGCGAAGTGAACGCCTTCGCAACGATGCCGCCGATTCCGCGTGAGGTGACCGCCGAGATGTGCCGCCTTGTCATGCTCGGCCTCCTGCCCGCGGCGATCGAGCGTGATCTGTCCACCTTCAGTCGCGCGCTCTTCGATCTTCAGCAGCGCGTCGGCGAATGTTTCGCTTCCGTTCAAGGCGGCATCTATGCCGCGCCGCTGCTGCAGCGCATCGTCACCTACCTGCGCGAAGGCGGCATCGAAGGCGTCGGCCAGAGTTCATGGGGCCCGACTCTCTACGCTCTGACCGGCGATGAGAACACGGCGATGAACCTGGCGCGCGATGTGCAGGCCCAGTTCGAACTGAGCGAAGAAGAAGTGATCATCACCGCGGCGGACAACGAAGGTTGCCGGGTGATGCATGCTTCGAACGAGGCGAATGTGACACGAACTGCCTGAATGCCGGGTGCCATGGGTATGCGAGTCTTCGAGCATACCCGTGAAACGTAAACTCACACCACTTCGCACGGGTAAGCTCCGCGGACTTCGCTTACCCATGGCACCCTGCGGATAGATCACCATCACTCATTCAATCCACGCCGCGCTCGATCTGCTTCCACGCCCATGACCACGCCGCGACCGTGCGCGGGAAGCCTACCGTGTTCATCGCCAGCAGCACCGCCTGTTCGATCTCCTTCGTGGTTGCACCGTGTTGAAGGGCGCGGCGGACGTGGCTTCGTAGTGCGGACTCAAGACCCGCGCCGATGCAGATGCCGATCTTCACCAGGGCGCAGCATTTCGCATCGAGCGGGCCGACCTTCTCGACGGCGCGAGCGACGGATTCGTGGGCCTTGCCCAGGGCGGGAAACTTTGCGATGAAGTCTTTGAAAGTCCGCGGGAGTTTGCCGGCGGTCTTCTTACCCTTGGTTGTCGCGGGTTTGCGGGGCATGTCGTGTTCCTCTCAAAGTGAAGCGTGTACAGCGATCCGACACATCTTACGGCTCAATGGCCTGCGGCAGCTCGCGGAAGGCGGACCAGGTGATCGTGCCGTCCTTCGCCACGCGCAGTTCAATCATGCCGCGCAGGGCGGTGACGAGGCGCGTGATACTCGGGTCGGCGAGCAGGGCCGCCCACTTGTCATTGCGCAGGCGCGCGGGTCCGGAGGATTGCAGAACGAATCGCGGGGCGACCTTCCCGAGCCATCGGGGCGAATCGGGCACGAAGCTGCCGTGGTGCGGCAGGTCGGTGATGTCCGCGCGCAGGTCGTCGTTGAGTTTCAGCAGCGCGGGCGTGGCGAGGCGATCGAGATCGCCGTTGAGCAGCAGGCGCTTTCCGCCGGCGCGAATGGAGAGGACGAGCGAGGTGTCATTGGCGCGCTCGCTGGACCAGTCCGCGGGTGGCCAGAGCATGTCGAGTTGTGCGTTGCCTCTTGTTTCGTTCCAGCCGCGGGTCGGGGTTTCGATGGGAATCTGTTTCTTCGCCAGCGCCGCCATGAGCTGGCCAGCCGCGCCTTGTGGATCGCTCTCCGCTTCCTGTTTCAGATGTGGCGGCAGGAGCACGCGGCGGACGTGACTCGCTTCGACCAGATCGGGAACGCCTGCGAAATGGTCCATGTCCGCATGCGAGATGATGAGCGTGTCGATGCGGCTGACATGCAGGGCACGGAGTGCGGGGATAATGCTGCGTTCGCCCAGGTCCAGGTATTGCTGCGAGCCGCAATCGAAGAGGATGTGGTGTTCGACGCCATCGTTGAGGCGAATGAGGAAGCAGGAGCCATCCCCGACAGCGAACATGTTGATGGTCATCGCCGGCTGCGAACGGATGCGATCCACTGCCTCAGCCACGCGCGGGTGATGCGGCAGGAGCAGCCAGGCACCGCAGATGATCGCGCCCGCGCTCAGCGCGAGTTTTCTTCGTGTGAACCAACCGGCGAGCCAGGCGAGGCAGATGCTCAGCGTGCCGATAAGCCAGACGGCCGAGGGCGCGGTCGCCAGGGGCATGGAAGAGGCGGGCCAGTTGGAAGCGTGGCGCACGAGACCGGTCATGATGTCAGCGGACCATTCCAGAGGTCCGGCGAGAACGAGGCCGGCGGACGGCAAGGCGAGGCCGACGAGAATTTTCAGATACCCCAGCCCGAGGACAAGGGTGATGACCGGGATGGCGACGAGCGTGAGCAGCATCGCCAGCGGGCTGACCATGCGGAAGTGAAACGCAACCAGCGGCGCGGCCACGACGAAAGCGACGAGATTGACGGCTAGATAATCGGCTGTGCGGCGTGTGAGCGCATGGCGGAACTGCTCGGCCGGCGGAATGATGAGCGGATCAGGCCAGAGCCATTGACTGACCGGCTGCGTGAACAGTATCAGCGCGGCGACGACGATGTAACTGAGCTGCGCGCCGGCGTTGAAAAGATCCTGCGGCCGCCAGATGAGTACGATCACGGCCGAGAGCGCGATCATGTCGATCCCGCGCACGCGCCGCCCGCTGGCCAGACCGAGACACAACAGGGCCGCCATCAGTCCCGCGCGCACGATGGGCACGCGCCACGGCACCGCGAGCATGTACAGCCCGAGGATGCACAGGACGATGATTGCCGCCCTGCGCGGGTGAGGCCAGATCAGGCGAACCACGCACCAGATGAGACCCATGAGCATCGTCAAATGTGCCCCTGAAATGCTGAGAATATGCGTCAAGCCCGTGTTGCGGAAGGCGTCATTGAGTTCGCCCAGATCACTGCTCCAGCGGCCCAGAAGCAGCGTGTCGAGAAACGCGCGGCGCTGGCGGTCTTCATGCAGGCCGATGTGCAGCGATTCGTGCGCTGCGGCAGCGATGCGCGAGCGCAGGGTCGCGCCGTCAAGCAGGGAGCCGCGCTGGATCATTCGGCAGTTGTCGCGCAGGTTGAGCGTGAGCCTGCCATCCACTTCCCGGCTGGCCATGATCGCGCGAAAGTCCATCTCGCCGGGATTGCTCGGCCCATCGATTGCGCCCATCCAGCCGATGAGCCGCACGCGGTCGCCTTCGCGCAGCATCAGGTCGGTCTGCTTGATCTTCACCAGCAGGCGACCTGCGATCGGTTGGGGTTGATCGTCGATAGTGATCGAGTCGAGAGCGATGACGAACATCGTCGCGGGCGGCAGATAGCTGAAGTCGGCCATGGGGCCGCGCTGCGGTTGCGTGACATTCACCGGGCTATCGATCGTGCCGGTGACCTGCGCGAGCTGGGCTTCGAGCGTGAGATAGGAGTTGATGTGCGAGGCGGGAAGATGGTTCCATCGCACGATGCCCCACGCGGCTGCGGCGCACATGATTGCGAAGAAGATCGCAACGTGACGAGTGCCTGCCCGCGTGCGGCCCCTGATTGCCGCGACGACGAGGGCGATCACGCCCGCGCCGCACCACAGCCAGAAGAGATCGATCCACGCGCCCAGCAGCAGGCCGGCGATCCACGCGCAGGCAAGGAGCGTGAACGGGCTCCAAGGCGACTCGCTTCGCCCGTCGATGGGCCTGGGGTAATCGGGCGGGTCCACACCATCATCGGTATGTGGCAAAGCAGCGGGCGATTTCCCGCCGCCGGTCGCCTGCGATGAGTCGCCGCGCGTCTGGTGCATGAGGCAACATCATAAAACACGTTTGCCAACCCGCGCAGCCGGTGTCGGGCGCACCAACGGGAGCACCTCGGAACAACGCTCAAACCAGCCAGTGAATTTGGGTGCTTGCTTACTTCGCCTCCTGCACTATAATTCATAACGTCGCTGTTAGCGAAAGGACTGGTCATGTCAAAGAAACGCGCGTTTTCGCTGGTTGAAATGCTGGTGGTCATCTCCGTGGTCACGCTGCTGATCGGCATCCTGGCCCCGGCGCTTCAACATTCCAAGGAGAACGCGCGGGCCGTGTACTGCCTGACCAACCTGCGCAGCCTCGGCACCGCCACCAACACGCTCACCAACGACACCGGCGGACGCCTGCCCGGCATCTGGGACAGCGTCTGGATCAATCTCAAAAAGCCCGGCGGCGGATGCTGGC
The DNA here is from genome assembly GCA_040902585.1 of Phycisphaeraceae bacterium. Taxonomy (GTDB): domain Bacteria; phylum Planctomycetota; class Phycisphaerae; order Phycisphaerales; family Phycisphaeraceae; genus JBBDXA01. Next base: position 1,333 of record JBBDXA010000115.1, on the reverse strand, counting down.
TCAGCAACCCGCCGGCCGGCCAGTCCTACTTCTACAGCGGCCCTCACACCGGCGAACTTTTTTCCTATGTCGGCAAGGATGAAAAGACCTATCGCTGCCCGTCGCTGGAAGCAGGCGTACTCAACTCCGGCAACGGCAGCAACGGTCGATACGACTACTCCGCCTTCCACGCCTTCGCCGGCGCGACGTACTACCGCGTCCCGCCCTCATCCACCATCCCCGTCAAGGACGGACTTCAGATCCCCACACCCTGGATCATCGAAGAGTCGCCCTCGCAATACCTCAACGCCGGCCACGTCGAAGGCGGCTTCGGCGGCGGCGACATCATCGGAAGCTGGCACCTGGGTAACAACCATCTCGTCTCCTTCGACGGCAGCGCCATGGCCATCAAGAATGCCGTCGGCCTGTCGAGCTTTCACTTCTACGCCCGCACGCCCAAGGGCCACATCGTCAACCTCGCGTCACACACCAGCGGCTACGGCGGTTGGGACGGACGGTGAACGGCTTCTGATCCTTCCGCAAAAGGTTTGACGCGAAAAAATCCTGACCGAGGAGCATGCTTTACCGTCCCGGTTTGGTATATTTGCCGACACTCCGCGGGGCACCGGGAATCCACACATGTCCAATCCATCCTTTCGTCAGAAGATGCGGTATCGGTTCGACAACTTCATGGCGCGCGGCGGGCGGTCCATCTTCATCAGCCTGATGGTCACCTTCCTGGTCCTCTTCGTCAGCATCGCCATCGTCCGCGGCATCATCTTCATGTTCATGGGCGCGGCCAATCAGGAACGCAACGTCGACTTCTTCGGCCAGCTCTACATCATCTGGCTCGCCATGACCGACCCGGGCAACATGAACCAGGACGTCACCTCCGCGACGATCTACAAAATCCCCGCCATCCTCGCCGGCCTGTCGGGCGTGATCATCCTGTCTGCTCTCATCGCCTTCATCACCACCGCCCTCAACACCAAACTTTCGCAGCTCAAAAAGGGCCATTCCAAGGTCATCGAGGAAGGGCACACGCTCATCCTCGGCTGGAACGACCGCGTCATTGAAATCCTCCGCGAACTGCTCATCGCCAACGAAAGCGAAGGTGATGCCTGCGTCGTCATCCTCGCCGAGAAGGACAAGGAGGCGATGGATGACTTTCTGAACATCCATCTGAAGGAGACGAAGACGACGCGCATCGTCACCCGCAGCGGCAGCATGTCATCGCTGCTGAACCTGGACGTCGTCTCAGTCACCGCGAGCAAGTCGGTGATCGTGCTGGCGTCGTGCAATGACTCGGGGAGCGAAGAAGAAAAGATGGTCAGCGACACGAAGGTGATCAAGA
>JBBDXA010000114.1:0-32083 GCA_040902585.1 Phycisphaeraceae bacterium | reverse complement strand
GCACGGGTAAGCTCCGAAGACTCCGCTTGCCCATGGCACCCGATGGCGCCCGCCACAGAAGATGGGTAAGCCCCGCCCATTCGCAACCAGCCATCCTCGCCACGTTTCCAGTATGGTTTCTTCCGTCGCTATACTTTCAATCTGGTTCGCGTCCTCAACTTTCTTCTTCCATGACTCCCGATCACTCCGCCGCTGAAGAGACCATCATCCGTCCGCCTTCGGGATGGCTGTCGTTCAATCTGGGCGAAGCCTGGACGCATCGCGAGATGCTCCTTTATCTCGTGCAGCGGGAGATCAGCGGCATCTACCGGCAATCCATCCTCGGCCTCGCGTGGGCCTTGATTTCACCGATCGTTCTGCTGGGCGTGTTCTCCGTCGTGTTCGGAAATTTCATCGGCGTCTCGGCGGGGGGCGATGTGCCGTATCCCGTCTTCGTATTCGCCGGTCTGCTGCCCTGGCAGTTTTTTCAGGCGGCCTGTTCCGAAGCCACGCGCTCGCTGGTCACGCATCGGCACCTGCTTCAGAAGGTGTACATCCCGCGCATCTATCTACCGCTGACTTCCGTCGGGCTGCGGCTGGTGGATCTGGTGATGGGGCTGTTCGTGCTGCTGGGTGTGATGGTCATCTACGGCGTCGTTCCGCCCTGGCAGATTGCTTTTCTGCCGTTGCTGCTCATTCATACCGTGGTCCTGACGACCTCCGTCGGCCTGCTGTTTGCCGGGCTCAACGCGCGGTTTCGGGATATCGGCTTCGGCCTGCCGTTCGCATTGCAGATGCTGATGTATCTTTCGCCGGTCATCTATCCGAGCCGCGCCGTGCCTGAAAACCTGGCGATTCTGTATTCGATCAATCCGATCGCGGGTTTGATCGATGGCTTCCGAAGTTGCATCATCGGTTCGGAATGGAATGTGATGAGCTACGCGATGTCGCTTGGCATGACATTCATCCTGGCGTTTGTCGGCCTGGTCGTGTTCCGTCGAGCGGAGACGTATGCTGTCGATGTGGCTTGAGGGAGCAGCTCAAGCAGGTTTGGAGACTTCATGTCGGACACGGTGATCCAGGTCAGCCATCTCAGCAAGCGGTTTCGCCTCGGTGCCGCGGCCCAGGGCCCGCGCACGGCGAGCGGCTGGCTCAAGAGCATGCTGCTGCATCCGGTCCGCCAGTTCCGTCAGCTTCGCGGAAAGGTCGATGAGGCCCACGATTTCTGGGCGCTGAAGGATCTGAGCTTTGACGTTGCCAAAGGCGAAGTGCTGGGGGTCATTGGGCGTAACGGCGCGGGCAAGTCCACGCTGCTGAAGATTCTTTCCCGTATCACGCCGCCGACAGAAGGTGAGGTGAAGTTCCGCGGTCGCCTCGCTTCGCTTCTGGAAGTAGGAACGGGGTTTCACGAGGAGCTGACCGGGCGCGAGAACGTGTTCATGAACGGCATGATCCTGGGCATGACGCGAGCCGAGGTCAGGAGCAAGTTCGACGCGATCGTCGATTTCGCAGGCGTCGAGAAGTTCATCGACACACCCACGAAGCGTTACTCCTCCGGCATGAAGGTGCGGCTCGGTTTCGCGGTGGCGGCTCATCTGGATGCGGACATCCTGCTGATTGATGAGGTGCTCTCCGTGGGCGATGCGGATTTTCAGCGGCGCTCGATCAAGAAGATGCGCGAGATCGCCCGCAGCGGCCGCACCATCTTTCTCGTCAGTCACAATCTGTCCACGCTGATGGACCTTTCCACCCGCGCCCTGGTCATGGAACACGGGCAGAATCGCTTTGAAGGAAGCCCGGCTGAGGCGGTCGAGTTTTATCTCAAGTCGAGCTTTCGCGAGTCGGATGATGATCTGACGCATTGGATCAGGCCGAGCTGGGTGAGCTCGCCTCCGCCGATTCAGTTCATCTCCGTTCGCATGGCGGTACTGGATCGCGATCTCACGGCCGACGATCCCATCGAGCTGACGTTCGGCATCCAGGCGCATCAGGATGTGGCGGATGTGGACATCCGCGTGTTCATCTCCGACAGCGAGGGACGGCGGCTGGTGACCTGTTGCAGCGCGGACACGCGGACGTTTCTGAAGCAATCCGCCGGTGACCGGACCCGCGTGAAGTTCCGCATCGAGCGGTCGTACCTGAGTGCGGGGGCTTACGCGATTTCGTTCAGCGCGGTCGTGGGCACCACGCAGCCTTTGGATTACATCGAGAACGGTCTGCGCTTCCAGGTCATGCCGTCGACGAAGGACCTCTTCGGCGTGTTCCACGCCCAGCGGCAAAGCCTGGGCCTGCGGCTGGAATCAACCCTCAAGGTGCTTCAGGAAGAGGCGTCCGTGAAGTCAGCAGTGCCCAACGAATGACGGGCTCAATCATCATCACTGATCCGGCACGAATAGCGACAGTGCGATCGGTTCCGTGTTCTCCGAGCGCTCTCGCTCTGTTTGTGGGCCACTTTTTTTTCACTAGTATGTCTATTGTTCAGGCCCTGTTGCGGACGTGCGTTGTGGTGACCGGCAACGCCGGCCGGAAGTGAATCCCCCTATGAAACAGGTCCTCGAAATTCCGATCAAAGCACGCAGCAGCACCCGCGTGCCCAACAAGAACTTTCGCGATCTGGCCGGCAAGCCGCTGTGCTTCTGGATGCTGGACGAGCTGGCGAAGGAGATGGCGGCCGACTGTCAGATGTATATCGACAGCGAAGCCGAGTCGGTGATGGAGCCGATCCGCAAGCGATTCGGCGACCGCTTCCTCTTTCACAAGCGCGATGAGTGGTTCGCCGGCGATCAGGCCAACGGCAATCACCTGCTGTCGCAGTTCGTGCATCGGCATCCGGAGTTTGATGTCTACGCACAGGTCTTCATCACCTCCGTCACGCTGCCCGGCCGGCTCGTGCGCGAAGCGATGGACGAATTCTGCGATCGATTGGATCAGCACGATTCGATCACGCTGGTGACCGAGGACTGCGGCTGGTACTGGTACCAGGGCAAGGCGGTGAACTATCGGCCGGACATTCCCGACGGCCTGCCGCGCTCGCAGGATGCGATGATGCTCAAGGAAACGACCGGCCTGTATGCGATCACGCGCGAAGCTGTGCTGCGCACCGGCTGTCGCCTGGGACATCGCCCGCTCTTCTACAAGGTCGAGCGAGAATTTGCCATGGACATCGACACGATGGACGATTTTGCCGCGGCGCAGAAGCTGCTCGAAGGAAGGATGTGATTCGTGGCGTTCGGGATGGGACGACTGCGGCGGCTTCGGCAACGCTGGACGCAATATCGACGCGACCGGCAACAAGCCAGTCAGGACCGAATCGTCCGACACAGGCAGCATCAGGCATACCAAGCGATTCTGAAGAGGGCCGAGCAAACACTCGCGCCGCTCAACGCCCTGCGGAATACCCGTCAGGGGCAGACCATCATCTGTGTCGGTTGCGGTCCGTCGCTCAATGACATGGACACCGACCTGCTCAATCGCTTTCCCCTGCTCCTGACCAATCACGCGTATCGCCGGTTTGAAGGCGTGCAGGTGCGCGATGTGATCGGCACCGTGGCGACGGATGACCTTCGAATCACCGAACTTCCCGGCCTGATTCCCCAATGGGCCCGCCCGTTGATTGGCACATCCTGTCTGAGTACCGAGGAGTCGCGTCACGTGCCTGCCAAGGTCGGGGAGATCGATTTGTGCTTCAAACCCCGGGTGATTCTCACGCCTGATTCGCGCAAGGACATGCCGTCACTCATTTCGCTGGACTGTTCGACGAAGGTGACCGAGGACTTTGAACAGGGTCTGTATCTGGATACTTCGGTGATCTTCAGCGCCATTCAGATCGCCTGGCTTCTGGGCGCGAGGCGCATCGTGTGCGTGGGGATTGATATGACTTACACCGGTCCCACAACGCACTTCGTGCCGAACATTCGCATGCCGCACGCCCCCGAGGCCTTTGATTACAACACCTATTGCCGGCCGATGGTGGTTGCGTACCGGCAGTTCTTCGAAGCGCGCGGCGTCGAGTTTCTGAACGCGACGCCGGGCGGCCGGGTCGAAGAATTGCGCCGCGTGTCCTTGCAGGATCTGCTCGAAAGTACGCCAGTCAGTTGACGACGGCTCCTGTGCACTGATGCCTCTGATTGGACTTGATTGAAAGTTCCACATGCCTACGGATATGGCCATTGTGACGGTCGTTACGCGGGACTACCTCTCCTTCGCGAGGGCGATGGTCGAATCAGTGCGCGCGGTGCATCCTGAGTTGCCGGTCTTCATCTGCATGGCGGATCGTCCGTCGGTCCCGTTTGATCCGGCCAAGGAACAGGCGACGATTTTTTTCGCGGATGAGCTGAACATCCCGCGCTGGCATCGCTTCGCGTTTCAGTACGATGGATTCGAGCTCTCCTGCGCCCTCAAACCGTTTGCAATCGAGCATGTCCGATCGAAGGGCTTCACGCGCGTCGCCTATCTGGATGCGGACATCCTGGTCTACAGCAGGCTCGATGACCTTCTCGCGCCGCTGTCGGATCAGCGGATGGTGCTGACGCCGCACCTGGTTCATCCGCTGCCTGATGACGGCTGTCTGCCCGATGAGCTGACCATTGCGCGGGCCGGCGTGGTCAACGGCGGCTTCGTCGGTCTCAACGGTGAGCGCGATCAGGGCGCGTTTCTCAACTGGTGGAAGTTTCACTGCTCCAGAGACTGCGTCGTCGACCAGCACGCGGGCCTGTTTGTCGACCAGCGGTGGCTGGACTTGGCTGTGGCCATGTTTGACGGGGTGTTCATCAATCGGGGACAGCAGTACAACGTCGCCTATTGGAATCTTCCCCACCGTACCATCGCGCGCGACGCGGAAGGCCAATGGCTCATCGGGGATCAGCGGCTGGCGTTCTACCATTTCAGCGGGTGGCGGGCCGAAGAGCCGGACAACCTTTCGCGCTACCAGAACCGGGTGAAGCTGACGGACCATCTGCTGCTTCTCGAACTGCTGCGCGACTATCGAAGCCGGCTGGATCGGCATGCCTGGGAGGCCTGTCGCCAGTGGGGGAGCACACATTCCAATCTCGACTGCGGTTTGCCCATCGATCCGACCTGGCGCGAAGTGATTCGGCTCAACCATCCCGCACTGGCGGATGTTGAGAATCCCTTTGCGATCGTTGAGTCGTCGAGCGAAATGATCCGCTTGAAGGCGGCCGGCGTCGATATGATTCCGCGCCGGGTGAGTTGGCAGTTGAATGCGTTTCAGGACCGATTGAACCACATCGAAGAGCACCCGTTTCGCTGGCTGTTCCGCAAGCTGCTGGGAAGAAACAAGCGGTGAGGCGCATCAAGCTTTGACGGTTCGTGCGATGGATGCCGCGTGAAGGCGAGCGGCTTTGTTCCAGGAGAATTGCTGATTGCGGGCGGTTCCCGCCTGCCCCAGGCTGGTCGTCCACGCCTGGTCCTCGGCAATGCGCTGCATGGCCTGTGCCCATGCCTGGGGATCGTCCTTTGCAACGAGGCATGCACCTTCGCCGGCCACTTCCTTGAAAACCGGAATGTCCGAGCAGATGACAGGCGTGCCGCAGGCCATGGCCTCAAGGACCGGCAGGCCGAAGCCTTCGTAATGGGAAGGCACCAGCGCCGCCGCCGCTCCCGCCAGAAGGACGGCGGCGTGTCGCTTGGAGACATAGCCGGTGGTCATGACCTGCGAAGACATGGGGTGCGTGGTCAGCTCCTGCCAGAAGCTGTCGCCGCCCCATCCTGGACCTCCCGCAAAGATGAGCTTGTAGCGATTCCTGAACGCCGGTGGCAGCGCGGCCCAGGCGTCGAGCGCCACGCGCAGATTCTTGCGCGGTTCGATCGTGCCCAGAACGAGGAAATATTCAGAAGGTGCGCCTGCGCTCGCCAGCGATGCCGGCAGCTCGTCCGGCGACGGAAAGGGCATCGCTCTGGCCGCCAGCGGAATGACATCAATCAACTCAGGCGCAATCGAGAGCACCTGCGTCATGCGGTCGGCGGTGAACTGCGAAATGGCGATCCAGCGATGGGTTCTCGCCATGCTGCCTTTCCACTCCTGTTCCCACCACTGCACGCGTTCGTTCGGATGCCACTGAGGATACTCGAGCACTGAAAGATCGCAGACGGAGGTGACGGTGGGGAGCTTCGTGGGAAAAGCGATGTAGTTGGGTTCCCAGTAGGCCGCAAACCGGCGCGGCGAGGCCTTGTACCGAAGCCCGCGCTTGAAGATCCAGGGAAGAAGACGGCGCACCGGCCTGAAGGGCATCAATCGACGCGCCAGGCCGCGCCACCAGTCAGGGCTGAAGCGAGGCGGAGCCACGCGCACCTCCTTTGCGGCAACGTCCAGCACTCGCGCCAGGGGGCCAAAAGCGATGGGTTTCTCTCCAGCCCCCCCCTCGGTCGAGCCTTCATCCCCATTGGGCCAGGCGGTGCCTTTGCGCAGGACGTGCGTGACGAATCCGCGCGGTTCGATATCGACATCCGTCGGCCAATGTTGCAGCACATTCCCGACGTAAGTCGCCACCCCTGTCCAACGTGAGTACAGCAGGTGGTCATTGACCAGCACGCGGCGATTCATCCGAGGCCTGCCCTTTATTTGATGCTGTCCAGATCCGACTTCATCATCAGTTCGACGAGCTCTTCAAAGCTGGTGCGCGGGGACCAGCCCAGCTTGGTCCGGCTCTTGGTCGGATCGCCCAGCAGGCGCATCGGGTCAGTCGGGCGGTAGAACTTCTGGTCGATCTCCACAATCACCTTCCCGCTCTTCCTGTCGCGGCCCTTTTCGTCCACGCCTTCGCCTTCCCACACCAGGTCGAAGCCCGCGACGCGGCAGGCGTTCTCGATGAACTCGCGCACGGAATAGGCCTTGCCCGTGGCGATCACGTAGTCATCCGGCTCGTCCTGCTGAAGGATCAGCCACTGGGCTTCGACGTAATCCTTGGCGTAGCCCCAGTCGCGCTTCGATTCGAGGTTGCCGATGCCGAGCTTCTCCTGCTGGCCCTTGACGATCCGCGCCAGGGCGATGGTGATCTTGCGGGTGACGAAGTTGTCGCCACGGCGGGGCGATTCGTGGTTGAAGAGAATCCCGTTGGAGCCGTGGATGTTGTAGCCATCGCGGTAGGTGTGAATCAGCCAGTAGGCGGCCAGCTTGGCGACACCGTAGGGCGAGCAGGGGGCGAAGAGGGTGTCTTCATTCTGCGGCGCGGTGTCGGGCAGGCCGTAGATTTCACTGGTGGAGGCTTGATAGACGCGGGCATGCGGGGCGTGATGGCGCACGGCTTCGAGCAGCTTGAGGACGCCGGCACAGCCGATGTCCATCGTGATCTCCGGCTTCTGGAAGGAGACGCCGACGTGGCTTTGGGCCGCGAGGTTGTAGACTTCATCGGGATCGCTGGCGGCAACGGCTTCGCGCAGGCTGGTGCCGTCGCTCATGTCGCCCATGTGCAGATGCAGGCGGTCGGCGATGTGAACGATGCGCGTATCGTTGCGTACTGAGGTGCGCCGGACGATGCCGTGAACCTCGTACCCCTTTTCCAGGAGCAGTTCGGCCAGGTACGAGCCGTCCTGACCCGTGATGCCTGTGATGAGCGCGCGTTTCGCCATGAGGATTGACTCCGATTGACCTGAATACTGGTGGGCGGCCGGGACTCGGGCAAATCGCCCGTTTGTATTGCCTTGAGCCGCCGCGAGACGGTTGGGAAGGGGATAATAGCAATTCTTCTTTGGTTGTGCGGCATGACGGACCGGCCCGATTTCGCTACCCTCTTGAAGTCCTGCGAGGCGGCCTCTTGCGATCTTCGCGCGGGAATCGACGGGTGTGTGCTCCTATGAAGATCTGGGTTCCCAGGCAGAACGACAACGGCGAGACGCGCGCGGCCCTGGTGCCTGCCGTGGTCAAGAAGTTCACCGCCAAGCACAACGAAGTGCTGGTGCAGAGCGGCGCGGGCGTCGGTTCGCATCACCTGGATCAGGCGTACGTCGAAGCGGGGGCGGCGATCGTTCCCGATGGCGATGCGATGAGGCAGTGGGCGGCGACGGATGTGGTCGTGGTGATTCATCCGCCGACGGCAGAGCAGGCGGGCGCGATGCGCGAAGGCGCGGTGCTTGTGGGCATGTTTGCGCCGCTGAAGCATATCGAGCTTGTGAAAACACTGGCTTCGCGCCAAGTCACGGCCTTTGCGATGGAGTTCATCCCGCGCACGACGCGGGCCCAGTCGATGGATGTGCTCAGCTCGCAGGCCAACATGGCCGGCTACAAGGCGGTGCTGCTGGCGGCGGCGCACTCGCCGCGGATGTTCCCCATGATGATCACCGCGGCAGGCACGATTTCACCGGCGAAGGTATTCGTCATTGGCGCGGGCGTCGCGGGCCTTCAGGCGATCGCGACTGCGAAAAGGCTCGGCGCGGTGGTCGAAGCGTTTGACGTGCGCGCGGTCGTCGAAGAACAGGTCAAGAGCCTGGGCGCCCGCTTCGTGAAACTGCCTGTGCCCGCGCAGGATGCCCAGACCACCGGCGGCTACGCAAAGGAACAGACGGAAGAAGAACGAAAAAAACAGGCGGAACTGATGGCCAAGCACGTGATCGGGGCGGACTGCACGATCACCACCGCGGCGATCTTCGGCAAGGCGCCGCCGCTGCTCATTCCGCGCGACGTGGTCACCCGGATGAAAAGCGGCAGCGTGATCATAGATCTCGCGGCTGATGTCGACGCCGGCCGGGGCAACTGCGAGGCGACGCAACCGGGCAAGCGCTACACGACGGACGAAGGCGTCTTCATCGATGGCACGCTCAACCTGGCCGCGACCGTCGCCGTCGACGCCAGCCAGGCGTATGCGAATAACATGCACTCTTTCATCAGCGAATTCGCGAAGGATGGTAAGGTGGAACTGAACCTCGAAGAGGAAATCCAAAAGGGCGCATGCATCACGCACGGCGGCGAGATACGCAACGAGATGGTGCGCAAGGCGTGTCAGTAGCCGCTTGCGGCTTAGCGAGAACGATATGGACAACTTCGTCACTTACATCGTGATCTTCGTGCTGGCGATTTTCCTCGGCGTCGAGCTGATCTCGAAAGTCCCCTCGGCCCTGCACACGCCCCTGATGAGCGGCTCCAACGCCATCAGCGGCATCACCCTCGTCGGGGCCCTGATCTGCTCCTTCAGCGGCACCATGGCCAGCTTCGGCGTCGTCCTCGGATTCCTCGCCGTCATCTTCGCCACGATCAACGTCGTCGGCGGATACGTCGTGACCAACCGCATGCTCCAGATGTTCAAGAAGAAATAGGGCCAAGGGTGAAGGGCCAAGGGCCAGGGGATTGCGATCCCTCATCCCTTGGCGCTTGGCCCTCTTCCCCTTCGTCCCTCCGTCCCTCCGTCCCTTTCCAACCATGCTCCACCTCGCCGCCGCCACTGACTGGATCAACCTCGCCTACCTCGGCGCGGCGATCTGTTTCATCTTCGGCCTGAAGATGCTTTCCAGGATCGAATCCGCCCAGCGCGGCAACCTCCTCTCCGCGACAGGCATGCTCCTGGCCTGCATCGTCACCTTCTTCCATATGTCCGGCGGCGAGGCGGTCAGCTTGATCTGGATCATCATCGCACTCGCCATCGGCGGCGGCATCGGCCTGTGGCTGGCGATTAAAGTGCCCATGACCGGCATGCCGCAAATGGTCGGACTGCTCAACGGCTTCGGCGGCATCGCGTCCCTGCTTGTGGCCATCGGCGCGTATGGACGTGTTGGGTCTTATGCCGACCTGCCCGCAGCCTTCACCGGCTCCACCGGCCTGGCTGTCCTCGTCGGCGGCGTCACCTTCACCGGCTCACTCGTCGCCTTCGGCAAACTCCAGGGCCTCAAGATCACGCCGTCATCCCCCGTTCAATTCAAAGGCCAGAACCTCGTCATCGTCGGCCTGATTCTGCTCTCTGTTCTCTTCACTATCCTGCTCGTCTTCAACCCCACCTGGGGCTGGACGTTCATCATCACGACCCTCGCGGCCCTCGCTCTGGGCATTCTCCTGGTCATCGGCATCGGCGGGGCGGACATGCCTGTGGTCATCTCATTGCTGAACAGTTACTCCGGCATCGCCGCGTCCATGGCGGGCTTCGTGTTGCAGAACGAACTGCTCGTCATCACCGGCGCGCTGGTCGGCGCCTCCGGCCTGATTCTGACCAACATCATGTGCAAGGCGATGAACCGCTCGCTGCTCAATGTGCTCTTCGGCGGCGTCGGTGCGCCGGTCGCAACAACCGGCGGCGACGGCGGCCCCCAGGGCGAGGCACGGTCCGTCACGCCTGAAGATGTCGCCATCCAACTCGAAGCGGCAGGCCTCGTGATCGTCGTACCCGGCTACGGCATGGCGGTCGCCCAGGCGCAGCACGCGGTGGCGGAACTCGCACGCCTGCTCGAAGACCGCGGCATCAGCGTGAAGTACGCGATCCATCCTGTCGCGGGGCGTATGCCTGGGCACATGAACGTGCTGCTGGCCGAGGCGAATGTGCCTTATGAAGCGATGTTCGATCTGGATGGCGCGAATGCCGAGTTCGAACAGGCCGGCGTCGCGCTGGTCATCGGCGCGAATGATGTGACCAACCCGGCTGCACGACACGACAAGACCTCGCCGCTCTACGGCATGCCGATTCTCGATGTGGACAAGGCCCGCAGCGTGATCGTGATCAAGCGATCGATGAACCCCGGCTTCGCAGGCGTGGAAAACGAGCTCTACTTCCTGCCCAACTGCGGGATGCTCTTCGGCGACGGGAAGAAGATGGTGCAGGCGCTGGTGAATGAATTGAAGGAAGGGTAAAGCGAAATTGCGGATCGCGGATTGCGGAATGCGGATTGCTCGCGGACGTCTCCGTACTTATCGTTTCGTGCATGTGTCGAAGTGAAGTACTGATCCTCGATGACGAAAATGCCCGCGTAGAGCGATTCAAAGCGTCGCTTGCGATCATCAATATGTCCCTCACTGTTTGGAGTGAGAGGAGCGCGCACGACTGGATCGAAGGGGCTCGAGCGCGCGTGGCATCCGCCTGCCTCATTTCGCTGGATCACGATCTCTATCCACCCGCAGGTTCGGACGAGGATTGGGGTGACGGTCTGATTGCTGCGAAGTATTTGGCGACGTGCAAGCCGACATGTCCGGTCATCGTCCACTCGTCGAATGCTGATGCGGCCCGGCACATGGTGGGCGAACTTGAGTTGGCCGGATGGGACGTGCATCGGGCGCTTCCACTGGGCAGCGATTGGATTGAATCGGATTGGGCGGTTCTTGTGCGGGAGCTTCTTGCACCCAGCTCGACAAGCTCGTGAAGCCGTTGCATCACTTCAGCAATAGTGAGGTGACGAATCCTCTCGATCACGCTGCCTCACCCCATCCCGCACGACCCGCGCGGCTTCCCGCAGCCACACGATCCGCTATGCACATGCCCGCCCCCGCCGCCCGCGACCGGCAGCGACTGCCCGTGCCCGACCGGAGCCGCCACAAGGCTGTGCGTGCGATGCGTCTTCGCGCTGCCGCAGTGTTCGCACATCTGCGGCGCATCTGAATCCGCCATCTTCCGCAGGGCTTCGGTTACCTTTTCACAGTCATTGCAGACGTATTCGTACACGGGCATGGTCATATCTCCAGGTTGCGCGGGCGCGCGGACTTTCGGTCCGGGGGAATGTCGCTACATTCTATCCGGTCCACGCTGGAAAGCGGGCGAAGCCCGCGGCTAACGGAGTGAACATGGCCAAACGCACCAGTAAAACCGTTCGTGGCGTTCAGACCGGGCCAGGCCCTGTGGCCAACTGCCCGTTCGACACCGACAAATTCGAGAACGTGTTGCAGGTCGGCGGCATCCGCACCGGCACACTCGACTGTGTGCCGACCGGCGCGGGCGGCGGGCCGCAGGCTTGTCGCGTCGCACACTTCAACACCGGCGCGGGGCTGCGCTTCACCGTCGCCCTCGATCGCGGCGGGGACATCGTCGAAGCTTCGTGCAACCAGCACAACCTCGCTTACCTCACGCCCAGCGGCTACCGCCCGCCGGAGCATGCCTACAACACAGGCATCGACTGGCTGCGCGGCTGGCCGGGCGGGCTGCTCACTTCGTGCGGGCCCAACTACTTCGGCCCGCCCCGCACGGAAGACGGCCAGTCGCTGGGCCTGCACGGGCATCACTCCAACACGCCCGCAGGCGTCGAGATGCTCGTCAATCCGGACCCGCAGCGCGGCCGCAACGAGATGATCCTTTCCATGGTCATCCGCGATGCCCACATGTTCGGCCCCGTTCTCGAAGTGCGAAGGCAGATTCAATGCCGCCTCGGCGTCAACGAGATCGTCCTTTACGATCAGGTCACCAACCGCTTCAACACCCGCGCCGCTCACAACTGGCTGTATCACGTCAACCTCGGCTACCCGCTCGTCGATGCCGGTGCCAGGCTCATCTACCGCGGCAGGACGCAGTACCTCGGCAGCGATGGCCCGCTCTCAGCCGCGAAGCTCAACGCCCTGAAGAAAGTCACCGGCCCGCTGGCTGAGCATCGCGGCGCGGGTGAGCGCGTCCTGCTTGTGGACAACGAGCCGGACAGCGACGGCGTGTGTCACGCGGGTCTGGTGAATGCGAAGCTGAATCTCGCTCTGGAACTCGCCTACCCCGCGGAGTGCTTGCCGCGACTGGCGAACTGGCAGCACTTCGGCCCCGGTTCCTATGTCACCGGCATTGAACCGTTCAGTGGTTCGCTGCTGGGCAAGGATAACGATCAGCATCCCAACGCGGCCCAGTGGCTGGAGCCGGGCGAGACGAAGCGATATCAGATGACGATCCGCGTTCACAGCGATAAGGCTGCGATCCAGGCGATGATGAGACACGATGGGAAGCTGCGCCTCTGAGCCGCTTGCGGCTTCGCACTTCGACGTGGACGAAAGTCGCGGTCACGGGTGGGCCTCGCGGACTCGGCCCGACCGCTAACCAGTCTGACCGCTGACAGGCGGGGGCGCACTCTAATCACCAGTACATAATCGCACCATACGTCGACTGCATTTTCAGTTCGCTTCCGGTGATCCAGTCCACGTGGTTGTCGGTGAACGCGCGGTGCGAGCCGTGCGGGACCATGTCGGGGTTGCCGTACCAGTGATTGGAGCCCCAGCGGCGTGCGTCGCCGGGCGTGAGCCAGGTGGTGGGATGGCTGCTAAGTCGGCGGTTCAGGTCGGCCCAGATCATGTTGGAGTACGACGACCCGCCGTTGCGTCGCGGGAACGCCGCCATGCCGTTGGGCGGCGGATTGCTCAGGCTGTTGCGGAAGGCGGCGCTGCTGGTCAGTGTCGAGCCGAAGTAAAAGAACCCGCTGACGAAGTGGTTGCTTGTCGCCGGGTTGCCCGTGTCGTACCACCAGAAGTCATCGCGGTTCCACAGATCGTTCGTCGGTGAGTACCACATCTCCCGCCTCATGCCGTACAGCGCGCCCAGGTGATCGCGAAAGTAAGGCTGCTGCCAGTAGGGCGGCTGCGACCACTGCGCTTTGGTGATCGGGTTGTACGACATGTCCGGGAAGAGCTGATTGTTGTCGTTGGAATAGGCGGTAAAGGCGATCGTCGCCTGGCGCAGGTTGGACCCGCAGATGCCTTCGCGCGCCGTGAGCCGGCTCTTGGAGAGCGCGGGCAGCGTGATGGAGATCAACATTGTGATCAGTGAAATGACCAGCAACATTTCAATCAGCGTGAAACCGCGTCGCCAAGGCATGAGCAAAACCCTTCTACCGGCCGGAGCGTGGGGGGGCAACTCGTGGAACGAGGCATTGCGACGTGTGGATACCATCGAAGCAATCACCTGCTGAATGATATCGTCTCATCGGCTCATGTGTCAGCGCAGCGGGTGGGAATTCTCCCTGTTTTTCAGCCATTTTCTATCCGATCGGCGGGCAATTGAACGCGGCAGACCTCCAGGGTTTATCATCCGCGGTATGGAACAACTCCAGATCATGACCCGCCAGCGTGACCAGATGATCGACATCACCGATCACGTCCAGCGCCTCATCACCGACGCCGGCCTGCGCGAAGGGCAGGTCGTGGTTTACGTTCCGCATACCACCGCAGGCGTGACCATCAACGAGAACGCGGACCCTGATGTGGTGCATGACATGCTGCATCAACTCGATGTGATGGTGCCGTGGCGGCAGCCGTTCTATCAGCATGCCGAGGGCAACAGTGCGGCCCACGTGAAGGCGTCGATGATGGGTTCGAGCGTGACGGTGCTGATCGAGGTAGGCCGGCTGATGCTCGGGCGCTGGCAGGGCATCTGGCTGTGCGAGTTCGACGGCCCGCGCACGCGGGAGGTCTGGCTGCAATGGCGGTGAAAGAAAAACCCCGTTGCCGCAAGCGACAACGGGGCGGAGGGGAGAAAGCTCTAAGTAGAAGGAGGGCGCGGACTCCGGTAACTGGCAGGTTGAAGCTGGTCATTTCCCCGATGCAATGGTTGGAATCACCCGGCACCCTCTCAGTTCCATCATCATGCCATGAGGTACCCGTCATCGTCAACCCCTAAATTAGCAAACTCAGGAAAAACCCTCGATGAATCAGCCCAGGCGGATTCGCGCCAGGTCCGCCGCCCCGACCACGCCGGCATCATCCCCCAGCTTGCTCGCCAGGATTTTCGCCGACCTGAGTTTTTGTGGAAACACATGTTCCTCAAACGACTGCTTGACCCATTTCAGGTAGACATCGCCCAGGGCTTCCATCGCCCCGCCGCCCACGACCGCGCAGGGTAAGCTGAGCAATGTCAAGGTGTTGGCGATGGAGATGCCCACATACGCCGCCGACTGGCGGATCACCGTCATCGCCAGCGGGTCCTCCGCCTTCAGGGCCTTGGAGAGCACGCCCGAGCGGATCGCATCCAGGTTTCCTTCAGTCAATTTGAAAATCTCGCTCTCGTGATTCGAGAGGATGAGCTGCTTGAGCGTGTTGGCCATCGCCGTCCTGCTCGCGCGGTTTTCCAAGGTGCGCATGCCCAGCGGACTGTCGCCGAAGAGGACGGTGTGCCCGATCTCGCCTGCGGTGAAGTAGTGCCCGTGATAAAGCTGGCCGCCCAGCACCAGCCCGCCGCCGATGCCCGTGCCGACGAACACACCGAGCAGATCGTCATAATCCTTGGCCGCGCCCGCGACGTGCTCGCCCCACGTGCCGACGTTGACATCGTTGTCCACCGTCACGGGAATCTTCAGTTCATCCTTCAGCGCCGCAGCCAGCGGGAAGTTCGTCCAGCGCAGGTTCACCGCGTTGAGCACGACGCCTTTGTTCATGTCCACCGCGCCCGGCGCGCCGATGCCCAGCCCGCCGATCTGATCCAACGGCACCTTCGCCTGCTCGGCCACATCCTTCACGAGCTTGACGATCCGCTCGATCACGGACTTGGTGCCTTCTTCCGCCTTGGTTTTTTTCTTGTCGCGCACCACGACTTTATTCTTCGCATCGACCGCGCCGACCGCGACGTTCGTGCCGCCCAGGTCCACGCCGATGAAGAGACGATTATCCGACTTTGCCATGAGAGCCTCCTTGAGATGAGCAGGATTATACGTGCGAACGGAAAGAGGAGTCAGGGGACAGGAGTCAGGGGACAGGAGTCAGGGGACAGGAATCAGTTTTGATTCCCAGGCCTCGGCCCTTCAGGGCCTGGCCTGATGCTTCAGCCTACGCCGCCGACCCATCATCGATCACCTTGGGCACCTGAATAAACGGCGGCTCCGGGGCCGGCGCATTCCGCAGCGCCTCCGCCACCGGCATGCCGGGCTTCTCCACATCCTCGCGCAGCACGTTGCTCGTCTCCATCGCATGCACCATCGGCTCCACATCGTCCACCTCCAGCTCCGACAGCTTCGACACATAATCGAGCACCTTCGAAAGCTGCCCCGCGAAGTGATGCACTTCCTCTTCGCTCAGTTCCAGCCGCCCGAGCCGGGCGACCTTGCGGACTTCGTCATCGGTGAGTCGTTGCGTCATGAAGGCAGAGTAACACGTCCCGCGCCCGCCCGCGCCAAAAAGTGCAAAAGAGGGCGCCAAAGCCCACCCACTCCCGTGGGTGGGTACCGCAACCCACCTGGGTTACACGTGGAAGCAACGGAATCAGCAAGGCCGATATGTCGAGCTGACGAACGTGATCTGCCGGCGGTGCGGGGACCTGTTCCAGCGCAAGCGACTGTCGGCACGGGGGACAGGGGCTGCATGCCCGCGCTGGCTAGGGGCATCGTCACGGGCATAGGCGCGGGTTACCTGCTGCACAGCATTTTTCTCGGGTTCGCCGCCTGCTGTCTCGCGGCCGGCGGCGTCAGCGAGCTTTTCGAGCGGCGCGAACGACGCCGGCTGCTTGCGCGGTTCCCGCAGCGCGCCACCGAGCTGGAATCCGAGGACGCCTGCCCGGCGTGCGACGGTGCGGAGGTCAGACTACATCACCGAAGCGACCGGCGCGCGCTGCGCGGCGTGCAAAGCGCAGGCGATGACGATCCAGATGGTGTGCGTATCGTGACGCTCATTGCGACGTTTCCGCGACCGATCTATGATGCTCGCCCTGCGACCCGAACGCGGCGTGCGAGCCGCTCGACGGGTCGCAGTGTTTTCTTATTCAGGATGCGCCCATGATCTCGTGGCCCGGGCAGGATTCCCAGCAGCAGAAACCCCACCAGCTCCTGGGCGAATGGCGGTTCGGCGTTAGCCGGCCCATGAAAGAGGTCAAGATCATGTTCGCCGTCGCGGCCGGCCTGGCGCTGCTGGGCGGCGTCTTCCTGCTGATCGGCGGCGAACTGCTGCCGTTTGCCGGCATCTTCGCCATCTTTCTAGGCGTCATCGTCTCCTTCGTCGCGATCAACGAGTACATCCGCGCTTCGTCCATCATCGACATCTACCAGAAGGGCATCCTGCGAACGCGCGGCGACAAGCAGTGCATCATCATGTTCGCCAAGGCCAAGCAGCTTCACCTGGATCACCACTACATCAAGTTGCGCGCGGTCCTGTCCGCGAAGCTCTCCGATGAGACCGACGAGATCAGCTTCAGCGACGACTGCTGGCAGAACGCCCGCGACAAGACGAAGGTGATGAAGGCGCTGGCGGAGTACCTGCTCTCGAAGATGCCCGAGACGGCGGTGGTTCGAGGCTCGCATTAGTCCCGCGCGATACAGCTTCGGATTCCTCCCGCCGCGCTCTATCCTGTGCGCATGAAGAGCAAACTCGCCTGTTACGTCGCCTTCTCGCTGATCCTCTGCACGCTCGCCTTCGCCGCCGACGAACCGAAGCTCGTCTCCGGCTTACCCGCGGAGCCCAAGATCGATCCCGGCTGGAAGACCGGCAAGTTTCCCGAGCACGCCATCTGCTACAAGACGCCTGACGAGATCGCCGCGATCTACGGCAAGCTCGCCAAGCGCGCGGTCACATCATTCGACAAACCCACCGACGGCTCCCTGCGCATCATCGGCACCGGGCACAGCTTCATGGCACCGGCCTACGGTACGCTCCCGGCCATCACCCGCGCGGCGGGCTTCCAACAGGCCGCGCTCTTCACCCACACCGGCGGCGGCGTCACGGGCAGCGCACGCTACAAGTGGGAACAGGAAAACGGCATCTACCAGTTCGACGGCAAGCCCGTCCCCAAGCTGCTCGCCTCTCTCGCCGGTGCCGAGTGGGACGTGATGACCTGGAGCCCGTTTCCTCACGATGACCCGGCCTACTACCAGTGCTGGATCGACTTCGCGCTGAAGACCAATCCGAAGATGAAGTTCTACATGATGAACGGCTGGCCCCAGATCGGGCAGCTCGCGGAGAAGCCGATGTCGGAAGAGGCGCTCTCGGCCAGGACGATCGCGCGGATGGGTGAAGTGAAACAGGAATCCATCGCGGCCTTGATCGCGGCCCTCAACAAGAAGTATCCCGGCAAGGTGTTCGTGCTGCCCACCTGCGAAGCGATGGTGCTCGCGGCTCAGTACTTTCACGAGGGCAAGTTGCCGGGCGTGGAAGGGATTCACACGCTCGTAGGCAAGAAAGAGCGCTCGCTTTGGCGCGATCAGATCGGACACCTGGGGCCGGGGTTCGAGCGGCTGGAGGGTTATGTGTTTTTCGCAACGCTCTACGGCCGCTCGCCGGAAAAGATCGAAGGCGATGCGGGGCTGAAGGCGGATGGGTATCCGAGTCGCGAGCTGGATCGTGTGTTCAGGAAGATCGCGTGGCAGGCGGTGATTTCGAGTCCGATGAGCGGCGTGAAGGATGAGGACGGGGACGGGGTGGGGGATTGAGCAAGTTGGTTTAAGGCCTCGGGGCGGGGCCGCTTGAAGCGGCCTCCGCCGGGGCGCACAGGTTACGATGCGGGTTATGAACGGTGCCACACTCGCAGTCCACGACTTCGACAAGCTCTGGAACTACAGCGACCCCGCGGCGACAGAGAAGCTGTTTCGCGCGAAGCTCGATGAGCGCAAGGATGCGGATGCGGACTACCGCGCTCAGCTCCTGACGCAGATCGCGCGAGCGCAGGGATTGCAAAGGCAGTTTGCCCCGGCCCATGCGACGCTCGATGGCGCGGAAGAGATCATCACATCGACTCAGCCCGTGCCGCGCGTTGCACTAGTCCGCCTGCTGCTGGAGCGCGGCCGCGTGTTCAACTCGTCCGGTTCGCCGGAGCAAGCGAAACCCTTCTTCGATGACGCACTGAAGTTCGCCCGGCAGGCGAAGGCCGATTTCCACGCCATCGATGCCGCCCACATGCTCGGCATCGTCACCAAGGGCGATGAATCCGTGCAATGGAATGAAAGGGCGATGGCGATGGCCGAAGCTTCCAGCGACGAGCGCGCGAAGAACTGGCTCGGCTCACTCTACAACAACCTCGGCTGGACGTATCACGACAGCGGCAACTTCGAGAAGGCGCTGGACCTGTTCCAGCGCGGCCTGCGCTTCCGCATGGAGCGCAAACAGGAAAGCGAAACACTCATCGCCCGCTGGGCGGTGGCGCGGGCGTTGCGATCACTTGGCCGCGTCGATGAAGCGCTCCTGATGCAACAGGAACTGGAAAAGGCCCATGCCGCCAAGGGCAAGGCGGATGGTTATGTGTTCGAAGAGATCGGCGAATGCCTGTTACTGTTAAAACGCGAGGCGGAGGCGAAGGCGTACTTCGCCAAGGCGTACGCCGAGCTTTCGAAAGATGAATGGCTGAAGGCGAACGAAGCGAAGCGGCTGCAAAGGCTCGCGGAGCTGGGCGGCGTTCAGTTGCTTTGAGCCTTGTCCGGCTCGATCAGGCCCGCCGTGTCCGTCGGTTTGCCGTCGTTTGCGATCATCGTTTCGAGCACGCGCTGCGGTCCGGCGGCCGTGAGCACGACGACGACATTCCCTTTCGCATCCAGCGCCAGCACTTTGCCTTCGCGAATCGTACCGAGGCCGCGCAGAGGATTCGCCGGATCGAGTTCCCAGTCCTCCGGCTTGGTCCACGGCACGGACTCATCCGTCTCAACGAGCATGATCGTGACCACGCTGTCTTTCGTTCGCCCGAACCGGTGGCCGGCGTAGGCGGTGTCCGGTCCAAGGATCGCACGAATGCGCGTGTGGCCCTGCGGCACGGGCGGACCGCCTGAGGGCTGGAATGACTCGGGGATACTCTGGAGCGCCGCCTGATTGGCCTCGCTGTCCCACGGTTCGGTTTTCTTGTATTGCGGACGATGTCCCAGGTACGGCGTGAGCATGACGCGCCAACTGACGGTGGTGCCGTCGTTGTTCGTCGCCATCGCGGGAATGGGCAGGCGGCCGAGGTTGTCGATGGCGTACATCTGCATCGCCAAGCCGATCTGTTTGAGCCGGGTCCGGGCGATCTCCCACTCGCGCTGCTTCTTTCGTGCGGCGGCCTCGGCCTGTTCACGGGCAAGCTTCTGGGCCTGGACCTCGGCCTCGGCCTGTTCACGGGAATGCTTCTGGGCCTGGACCTCAGCGTCGACCTGCGGATTCTCGTTGGAACAGGCGGTGATCGACAGGCTGACCGCGAGGGAAACGAGCACCGGCACGAGCAACGTGGTTCGAATCAAACTCATGATCGTACTTCGAGTAAATGATCGTGATAGGTGTTAGGCCCGACGTGAAAACAGGCGAAGCGTGCTGGCGATCAAGCCTTGCGTCCGCCATCATCTTTTGATTTGCGAACATCGGCAGGTTCGGGCTGCGGTTCGCTTCGTTCGCGCGCCGGTCCAGCCGACTTTTTCTCCCCCGATCCACCCACCGTGCCCAGCACGCCCGGCAATTCCACGCCCGCCTGCTTCGCCAGTTCGTGCATCGGCGGTAGCGAGGAGATCAGGCTGCGCAGGAAGCCGGCGGTGGTACCGCCTTCGCCGGTGCCGTCGCCATGACCATTGCGCCCGTTGCCCGAATCCCAGACCGTGACTTTGTCGATCTTCAGATTCGAAATCGCCTTCACCTGTTCGCGCACGAGTTCGGGCAGCTTCTCGATCATGAGCAGTGTGGGCGTCAGGTCGGGGCGCGAGCCGCAGATCTTCAAGAGCTCTTCGTAGCCGCGAGCCTTGGCGGTGAGCACGCGCTGGATACCCTCGGCCTCGGCGTTGTACTTGGCGAGGATCGCGTCCGCTTCGCCCTTGGCGGTGCGACGGATGCGCTCGGCCTCAGCCTCGGCGTCGATGGTGATCTTCTCCTTCTCGACCGATTGCTGGACGACCTGTTCTTTCTGCAAGAGCGCCAGTTCCTGCTCCGCTTCGGCCTTGAGAACGTCGCGCGCCGCCATCGCCCGCGCTACTTCACCTCGCCGTTTCGCTTCCGCCTCGCGCTCGGCGAGCGTGGCGTTGTAGGCCGCCATGTTCGCCTTGGCGGTGTTTTCGCCTTCGACCGCCGCGGCTTCGAGTTCGGATATTTTGATTCGCTGATCCGCCTCCGCCTGTTTCTTGCCCTGGGCCGCCAGCGCCTTCTGCTGAGCGATGGCGACTTCCTGCTCGCGGGCAGAACTCGCTTCGCCCGCCAGACCGGAGGCCTCGAACTGGGCAACCTTGATGCGGGTTTCGCGCTCGGCGTTCTTGCGGCCGATCGCCGCCGCCGCCGTCTGATTCGCCACTTCAACTTCCTTCTCGCGGTTGGCGCTCGCTTCACCGATCGCACCCTGCCGCAGCGCCTCAGCCACTTCGATCTTCGCCTGGTTCACCGCGTCAGCCGCGGCCTTGCGACCGAGGGCTTCGATGTAGCCCGACTCATCCATGATGTCACGGATGTTCACGTTGATGACATCCAGCCCGATCTTGTTCAGCTCGAAGCCCACGTTCTTGTTCACCAGATCGAGGAACACTTCGCGGTCCTGGTTGATCTGCTCGATGGTGAGCGTAGCGATGACCAGACGCATCTGCCCGAGGATGATGTCCCGCGCCTGGGCCGCCACCGCCTGTTCGCGCAGGCCCAGGAGTCGCTCGGCGGCGTTGGTCATGATGGCCGGATCGGTGGAGATGCCGACGGTGAAAGTCGAAGGTACGTTGACGCGGATGTTTTTCTTGGAGAGCGCGCCGGTGAGTTCGATATCAATCGCCATCGGCTCCAGAGACATGTACTGATAGTCCTGGAAGAGGGGGACGATGAAGACGCCGCCGCCGTGAACGCAGCGGGCCGCCTGCGAACCGCCGACCTTACCGTAGACGACGAGGATGCGGTTGGAAGGGCAGCGCTTGTATTGTTTGACGACGAAGGTGATCACGCCCAGGATCACCAGCACGATGAGCACGGGCAGGACAATGCCGATGTCGAGGATGTCGGCGAGAAGGGCGGGGTAGGCGTGGATGCCGGGGGTACCGGGGGTCATGTGAAGCTCCGGGAAAGGCGCGTGGCGAAGTTACGCTTTCACTTCGACCACAAGGCTGTGATCATCTTCCATGCTGACAATGGTGACGGTGGTGAACGCGGCGATTGATTCGCCGGTGCTGGAGGCGGTGAGGATTTTCTTGCGGCCGGAGACGACGACTTCGACCTGACCGCGGCCCTTGCCTTTTTCAGGAATGGTCAGATAGACGCGGCCGGTCTTGCCAATCGCCGTCGCCACGTCGTACTTCGCTTCCTTGGCCATCTTGCGCACGCCGTACATCAGGCCTGCTGAGAGCATCATGAGGAAGAAGCCGAAGCCCGAGGCGGCAAAGGAGGTCGGCACGGGGCCCCAGCCCCAGCTCACGCGGCAAGTCAGGCCCATCCAGCCGGTGCCCATGAGGAAGGCGAGAATGGAAAGCAGCGAGAAGAGCGTGAACGCGCCGGTGGAATCCATGTGACCGGCATGGGAGACATCCACATCGCCGCCGATGGCCATGTCATCGTCACCGAGTCCAAAGAAAAGTTGGAGTCCCAGGCGGACGAGGAAGAGCAGCGTGGCGGTCATGGCGATGATGAAGTAGATCGCCGCATCGACGCCGAGGTTGACGTATCGGTCGAAGTTGAAGAACTCGGAGATGAAGGCGACCAGCGGCATCAATCGACCCCAGAGCCGTCCGCTGGGCCGCGATGAACGGTGCGAGCGGGCGGCTTGATCTGCGGTGCAAGGTACGGGTGGGGTTGGGGCGTGTCAAGGAAACGAACAGAGCTGTGAAGCGTGAGCGAGCGGATGGTACGGCCGCGTAAAGGCAACCGGGCATCCGCTCGCTTACGTTTCGCGGCTCGGACAAGGCGTCGGTGTCACGCGCGAGTGGCACTCCTCGCGGCTTCGAATTGAGCAAGCGCCCTTCGCTGGGATGCTTTCAGTTCGATGCCGGGGCGGACCAGTTTGAGGCGCTGAATCGCCTGTTCATCTGATGCAGCTTCGCCGGATACCAGCAGCACAGCAGCGGCGACAAGCCCGGTGCGCCCGTGGCCCTGGGCGCAATGAATGTAAACCACGCCTTCAATTGCGGCGATCGCGCTGGCGATTTCGTTCAGTCGATGAACGGACACCGCCATGCCGTCGAGCATCGGGAGGGCGCGATAGGTGGTCGCACCGCGCACGCCAGCGGGCTCGGCGAACTCCGCGGTGAGGTCAATCATGTGCGTGACATTCGCCGGCAACTCGCCCGGTAGAAGCCGCCTGCCGACGATCAGCGTCGGCGTGACTTCGTTCGTCGCCGGCTCCTTCGTCAACTTCCGTACCAGATGCCAGATCAGCCACGCGAAAATCAGATAGGGGAGCAGGGCCAGCAGCAATGCGGGATGCATCGTGCCATCATCGCGCTTGCCGAACAGTGCGGGCTTGTTGAAGAGGTAGGCGATGGCGACAAGGGACAAGGCGAGTGCGGGCCACAGCAGTAGCCACATCCAGCCGTGCTGCGTCACGGCGTAAAATGCGCACGTGCCGGCACACATCAGAAACGTGATGGCGTATTTCATCTGAAGACGGGCACCTGCCTTGTGAAGCCTGACGCGGGAATCACTTCGACCGAGTCTCACCCGTCGCCGTGACGATCAACCGCGCCGAGATTGCCTTGATGCCGTTCGCATCATTATTAGAGCAGTTCAGGCCGGCCGAGGTGAGCACGCGGTCGCCCGTCGCGTGGACTTCGCGTTCGACGCCGCTCTCCAGATCCTTGCCGCCGCGGAATTCTTTCTCTTCGCCGAGCGTGCCGTCGGGCTTCAGGGGCTTGGCCCAGACGCGCAGGCGTTTCACATCCCACTCCGGCGCGATGCCCGCGCCGAATCCTGTGGCCACGTAACCTTCGGGTAGTTCAATCTTCGCTTCGAGGCCGGCATCCGGTTCCCAGCCGGTGCGGATTTCTTCAGCCGCGCCGAGCGTGCCATCAGGCATCAGGGGCTGGACGCGCAGCCACAGGGTGGTGATGTTGTCGTAGTGAGCGCGGGCGCCGATGCCGGTGATGACGTAACCGGGCGGGGCGACGGCGTGGGCTTCGATCTTGTCCTCCACTTCGAGCTTCGGCTCAACCAGCGCGAGGCGAGCGGCGCGGCCGAGGTGCTTCGCAGGCTCATCCGCTTCGCCCGGCGAAGGGCCGAGATCGAAGACGGTGACCTGATCGACGTGGGCGCTGGCGGAGTCGAGATCGCGCCAGCGGAACAGGCCCAGGCCGATGGTCGCGCGCTGGCCTTCGGCGCGGAACGTGTGCTCAAAGCGCATCCACTTGCCGCCGGTCCAGTACCACTGGCTGGCGTGGTTGCCGTCGAAGGTGTCACCGCCGGTCGGGTCGGCGAAGAGGCGCACGCGCGTGTCGCCATCGGGGCCGTTCTTGACCGAGGTGTGCCCCCAGGCGGAGAGCACATAGGTGTGACCCGGAATGGTTTCGATCGTCTGCGCGAGATTGCTGGTGATGAAGACCTGCTCGCGCTGCTCGCCGGCCTGATGCGTGAAGCCCGCCATCTGCTTGCCCCACTTCGCTTCAGGCAGGGCGCCGATCACGCCGTCGTCGGAGGTGTGCCAGCCCGCGAGCCCTTCTTCAAACTCATGATTCACGACGGGAACCTGCTTCAGGTATCGCAGCGGCGGATAGCTCGGTGCCTTCGATCGCCGCGGCGGCGCGAGGCGCACGAAGCCCTCGGGATAAGGATTCACCGGCACGGGAAACTTCTCATCCAGACGCGGCATTCGCACGCGATACACCGGCGTGCGCCACACCTGGCCTGAAAACGAATCGGTCGCCGTGAGGCGAAGGTCATATTCGTGACCCGCCCAGAACTTGCCGATCACGATCTCTCTTTCGACAGGCGGCACCTCGAAGGTTTGTCCCCCGTTGACACCCGGCCCTTCGCTGTGAATGACTGTCTTCGCGCCGACCGGCGTACTCCATTTGAACTTGAGCCGGCTGTCGGTCTCCGGCTCAATCGTGAGGTTGAAGATCGAAGGCATCGCGCCAGGCTGGGTTTCACCGTAGGCGACGAGCCGCATGTCGCGCGCGGCGATCTTGATCTCCTTCGACGCGGGCAGTCCCTCCTTCTTGTGGGGCACGAGGAAGGCATCGACATAGAGACGTTCGCCTGCTGTGACCGGCAATTCACGCTCGGAAAAAAGGGCATGAGCCGTGCCTTCGGAGGCGGTGAGGCAGCGCTTGGGGCGCGCGATCAACTTGCCGTCCTCGCTCCAGACGCGCATGACGATGTCACACGGCCCCTGCGCCAACTCCTCCTTCGTGATCGGTGAGATCGTCAGCGAGATCAGGCGAATGTTCTTCGAGCGCGGCACCAAGGCGATGCGCGACTGCTTGTAAACCCAGCCTTCGCTATCGGCATCAGGCGTGATCGCGCGGACCAGTTCATCAGGCTGCTCGACGATCCATGCCGCCAGTTCGCTCTCAGGAAACGCGCGGTGATCTACATGGAGCAGCCCGCCGTCGTAGCAGTTGCCGGTGGCGTGCAGGTAGGGGGAGAAGGGTTTGCCGTCGTGCCGTTGGATCGCAATGCCGTAGGTGCGGCCGGGCGTGAGCGGTGCCTGCCCCGCCTGCCAGGTCGCGGTGCCCCAGGTCATCGAATGGCCGGAGGTAAAAGTCTTCGCCGGACCGATCGCCTTGCCGCCCGCGCCGCCTTCCAGCAGCGTCGCGCGGAACTCGCCCGGCTCACTGGCGATGAGCAGGGTGATGCTGACGAGTTCGCTCTTTGTCGCGGTGAAGGTCTGCACGAAGCGCCTGCCGGTACGGCCCCACACGCAGCCATCCGGTTCATACACGTAATCCATCAGGAGGTCGGCGGTGTTGGTGATGGCTTCGTTCGCCAGTGCCCCGCTGATGAGCTTGGGGTAGTACGCGTGGCCTTGGACGAAGGTGAAATCCATCGTGCCGAAGCAGAAGGGGTATTCGGTGAAGCCCAGGTCGGACATGCCGGTGGTGCCGGTTTGGGTTTGTGAATCCTGCGTCCAGGCGCTGCGCGACTTGGGCAGGATGGGCGCGTTGGATTCGCTGCCCAGGGCGCGGAAGAAAAGGCGGGTGCCGCGCGGGCGGGCCTGTTCAGTGGCGGTATCGTCCTTGTCCGCTGCGAAGAGAGAGGAGGAAAGGATCAGTACGAGCAGGCAGGAACGCAGCATGGATCGCCTCCAAATGAAGGTGACGGAGCCGGTCATGATTGTAAGGTCAGAGAGACCAATCAGTCCGGTCCCCTTTCCGCTCCCGGGGGATGGGAGAGAGGGCGATCAATGCTTATACAGCATGTGTTTCGGATCGCCGCCCGCTTCCAGGT
The DNA here is from genome assembly GCA_040902585.1 of Phycisphaeraceae bacterium. Classification (GTDB taxonomy): domain Bacteria; phylum Planctomycetota; class Phycisphaerae; order Phycisphaerales; family Phycisphaeraceae; genus JBBDXA01. Next base: position 6,009 of record JBBDXA010000114.1, on the reverse strand, counting down.
ACGCAAGCAGATCGAGAATATCCCCGCGCTGGAGCAACCCGAGCAGACCCTGTGGCATCAGCGATGAACTCGTCGCGCGCTCCGCGAGGATGTTCTTCTTCATGATCTTCCGCGGCGTCGCATCGGTGCCGCCGGTGACGACGAGCAGGTGATCCTTCTCGCGGGCGGTGACGAGGCCGAAGATGCGGTCGCCGTCATCGAGCTCAATGTCCGCCGCCTTGAACTTGTCTTCGATGACCTTGGAAGGTTCGAGAATCTGCACCAGCAGGTCGCGCCGATTGTCTTTCCACTTCTTGAAGACTTCAGTGAGGTCCGGGCCCAGTGCGCCGCCCGCGCCGCCGATCTTGTGACACTGGGCGCAGCCGAGTTTCGTGAACGTGGCTTTGCCCGCTTCGAAGGAGCGACCGTGGGCGATGTGCTCCAGGTCTGGCTCCAGGTCTTCGACTTTCCAGTTGGTCACCACGAGCTTCGCGCCGGCCGCATCCGAAGGCAGATCGGCTGGTGTGGCGACGACCTTCATCACGCCGCGCATCAGGCGCCAGTGGCCGGGGAACGTGCAGACGTATTCGTAATCGCCCGGCGTCGTAGGCGCGATGAACTCGATCTCCGCTATTTCACCGGGCTGCACGAGGCCGGTGCCGTGCAGGATCACGGCATGGTCCGGACGGAAATGCTTCTTGAAGCCGTCGGCACCCATCGCCTCCGCCAGCGGGCCGACGACTTCCGGACCACCCGGCTTCACCACCAGCAGATTGTGCGGCATGCCATCGCGATTGTGCAGCACGATGCGCACCGGCTTACCCGCAACAACCGCGAATCGCGACTTGTCATAGAGCATCCGCTCGGGAATCGTTTCGATGCGCACGACCTGAAGATTCAGATCAGCAAGATCACGCAGGAGCGATTCGCCTTCCGTCCCCGGCAGCATCGCGGCGATTTCCTTCGCAACCGTCTGGCTGTCTTCGAAGGTTTTGCCGGTGCGTTTGTTCAGGGGAATCGTCGGAACGAACTTGCGCAGGGCCGCGGCAAGGGCGGGGGCCTTGTCGCGCGACCACTGCTTGCGGTCGAGAGCGAGCAGGGCGGAGATCGCGCTGGCGGGCTGCCTGTTGCTCGCGATGAGAGAGGTGAGATGGTCGAAGCTCTCACGGTCATGGCCGGGGATGGCGACAAGCGTGCGGATCGCCGCGGCGTGAATCGCCGCTGCCGGATCGCCGCCGAGGGCGAGGGCGATCGACTCGGTTTCAAGCTTGTTGTTGGCGCGGTGCAGGACTTCAGCGCGGGCTGCGTCCAGCACTTTCAGCGAAAAGCCCTGCAAGCGATCGGAGCAGCAGTCAGTGCGGTTCCAGATTTTGATCGAATCAATCGCGTACTCCGCGCCCAAGTCCACTTCCCACCACGGGTTCTTCGAGTTCTCGTTGGTATGCGTGGCGGAGCCTGCGCCGAACACCGTGTTGGTGTTGCCGTCGACGGCCTTGTCCGCCGTGCCGCCATTGGCGACCGTCGATTGCTTTGCGGGCTTGCCGCGCGCGACGTTCGCGCCGGCGGAGTACACCTCGACTTCAACGAGCGTGAGCGTGCCATTGCCCGGAAGTTCGACGCGCACGAATCTGCCGACGGTACCCGGGTTGGCGTTCACCTCAGCGTTGAGCGTAGAAGGCAGCGAGTGCGTGAGCTCCTTCACCGCGGGGTAGGCCGAGTTGAGCACCTTGCGATCGGTGACGGATTCGAGCGAGGTGATGAAGGCCCGCATGTTCAGCATGGATGCGCCCGCCAGTTGCATGACGCGATCAGTGGAGCCGTCGGCTGCGATGAGCGCGGTGTAGGCCGCCTGCTTAACGGTCATCTCTTTCGTTCGCTCCGCAAGGGCGAGCACATCATTTGACGCGGCCTTCAACTCAGCGGCGGACCACTTCGCGAGCAGGCCGGCCAGATCACCAAGCGAGTTGTCAAACTTGCCGTCGGGATTATCCAGTGTGGATATCAGCACCTTCAGCGGCTGGATACCGGGAATCGAGGCGAGCGAGTTAAGGGCATCCTTGCGATCCTTTTCATTCACACCCGGCCGCGAGAGCAGGGCGAGGCATACTGCTTCCGTGCGGTTCATCTTCAATAGACTCGCGACGTTCGCCTTCAGCAGGGCGTACTCCATCGCGGCGGGCGACAGCGGTTTGCCCGTGCCGATCGCATCGCTCACCAGCTTGTCCACGTTGATTTTGCCCTTGGCGTACTTCAATACGAAGTCAAGCTGTACATCGGTGGGGCGGATGGAGACCTCAAAGATCGCCTCCGCTGCGGCGAGACCTTCGAATGAAGGCGCGGCCACCACAGCCTCAGCGCGGACCAGCGCGGACGTATCGCGCGCTGCCGCGAGCAGAATTGATTCCCAATCGGAGACCTTTGCTCCCCAATGCCCGAACGTACGAATCGCCGCGGCCCGCACGCGCGATTCCTTCGCCTGAAGCACCTTCACAAGCAGCGGGCGGTTCGCCATGCGGTGTTCTTCAAAGGTCCATAAACATTCGAGCAGCGCCTGTTCATCTTCCGCTTTCCCTGAAGCAATGTTGATCTTGTCCGCGAAGGCGGTGACCGCGGCCGTGACATCCTTCGTTTCGCGCCCGCTCAGTTCGAGGCGAGCGCGGTAGCGCGTGCCGTTCTCTTTCGCGTAGAACGCCGCGAGTACCTGCGGGATCGGCTTGCCCATCATCTTCACCGGTGTGACCAGCGGCCGGCCTTCATAGGTGACACGATAAACGCGGCCGTGATCGTGATCGCGGCTGGGGTCGCGGATGTTGTGCTGCATGTGCCCGATGATCGGGTTGCACCAGTCGGAGATATACAGCGCGCCATCGCCGCCGACTTCCAGATCCGTCGGCCTGAAGTTCGGATCGCTCGACACGACGATCGACTCGACATCCTCAGCGGTGATTTCCGCGCCGTTGTATTTCACTTCGTACTGCTTCACACCGAGGAAACCGATCGCGTTGCAGACGAGGAAATTGCCTTCGTTCTCAGGCGGAAAGTGACTGCTCGATAGAATGCCGATCGCGGGTACGGGGCGAACGGTTTTCTTGAACCAGTGCTTGGGCGCGCCCGCGCCTTTGCCGATGGCGACGTAATCCCCCTCGCCGCCGGTGCCATCGTTGGCGAACTGAAAGCCCCAGCGGTCGAACGCGTTGCCGTGGGGGTTCGGGCCGATGGGATGGTGGAATTCGACTTCGTAAGTGCGCGGGTCGAAGCGATACACGCCTGTGTTGGTTGAGCGGAAGGTGCGCGTCGGAGTTTCGTGCGCATCGACGTGGAACACGCCGTGCGAGTAGTACAGGCCGCCATCAGGGCCGATGGTCAGGGCGTTGGCGGTGTGATGTGTGTCCTCGGCACTGATGCCCTGGAGCATGCGGATTTTCACATCAGCCTTGTCATCGCCATCGGTGTCTTTAAGGAAGAGGAGTTCCGGTGCAGCTGCGACGAGCACGCCGCCGCCCCAGAACTCGAAGCCGGTGACGCTGTTGAGGCCGTCGGCGAAGACGACCATGCGATCGGCCTTACCGTCGCCATTGTCATCGGGCAGGATCACGAGCTTGTCGCGCATCGGCTCGGTTGGATTCCAATGTGGATAGGTAGGCCAGGTGGCGACCCACAGTCGACCGTTGGTATCAACCGCCATCTGCACCGGATTGATCAGATCAGGAAACTGTTCTTCCGACGCGAAGAGATTGACCTTCATGCCCTTGGCGATTTTCATTTTGCCGATGGCTTCTTCGCCGCCGAGGAACGGATATTTACCGCCTTCGAGCGGGCCGGGTTTGTTGGTTTTGACTTCGACGAGCGGGGGCACGTTGCTGTCATCGACGGTGAGATCGCCGCCTTGTGCAATGGCGTGAACGCGCTTGTCGCGGTTGGAGGCCATGACGCTGAATATTTCCATTTCGCGCATCATGACATCGGCATTGCTCTGGCCGTGCCAGGCGAGGCGCGAGCGACCGCCGAAGACGTTGTAGGCATCGACGGTGCGGTACCTGCTGAACCAATGGAAGTTCTTATCTACCACGGCAAGGCGAAGCTTGTTGAGCTGCGCATCAGTGAAGGCGGAAAGGCTCGGGCCGAACAGGCTCGCGTCGATCGCCTTGGCAATGACGAGATTGCCTTCGGTGGTCAGGTGGATGCCGTTCATCGTCAGCGGCTTATTGCTCTGCGCGTAGGCATTCTTCGTCACGCTGAACAGGGCGACGAAAGGCACGCTCTTCTCCTTGGCGATTTCCTGCATGGCCTTGGTGTAGAGCTCGAGCCGGGCGTTGTTCTCGCTGCCATCGGGCAGGTTGGGATTCTTCAAGTCTTCGTGCGCGATGGGTGAAATGAGAACGAGTCGGGCGTTGCCCTTACCGCTGTAATTCTGTTTGAGTGTTTGATCGACAAAGGCGGCGAGGTCCTTGCGGAACTTGTCGAGGCCGCCGGCACCGGCAAACGATTCGTTGTAACCGAAGAACGCGAAGACGACATCAGCCTTGACGTCCTTAAGCCACTGGTCCGGGCTGCCGAAGCCATCGGAGCGCGGGCGTTTGTTGACTTCATCGCCTGTGAAACCGAGGTTGCGGAAGACGAGTTCGTGCTTCGGGAAGCGGGTCTGGATCAGCGTTTCGATCCAGCCATCGTGCTGCGCGCGCTCGGCGAGGTTGTTGCCGATGAAGGCGATGTGGTCCGCCCTGCGGAGTTGGAGTTGAGCCAGGCAGGGGCCGGCCGCGACGGCCAGAGCGAGCAGCGCGAGCAGGAGTGAGACGCGGGAGCGGACAACCATGGGTTTCTCCGAGTTGAGGCGATCGGTTCTGCGAATGAGTGAACAGTGAATCCCGCAGTATACCGCAGCAAGTGTCGGGGCCGACGGTTAATCGTCCAAGGGTGTGAAAGGCCCGGGGTTCAGGGCGAACTGCCGAGAATGAGCAGTGCATTCACCAGATGAAATGGCTCAACGAATAGGTACCTCAAAGCCACCTGCCGGACTTGAACCGGCGACCTGCGGTTTACAAAATTGCTGGGAATGCCGAGAAAACAAGCGAATCTGAAGGGCGCGCAGCAGTAGGCGCAGCAGTAGATTCTGAGGCCCGCCCTCCCGCTGGCCGCGCCTTACAGGCGCTCGTTGACACCCTGCCGACCTGCCCGACGCAGACCGGCAGGCGCTTGATCGAGACGTTTCATGACCACGGTCACGCCACGGCCGACGGTCCGCCCGATCAGGTACAATTCGTTCGATCAGCCTGTCCACGGGGGCCCCTTCGTGTCCGACTTCGCCGCCAACTCCGTTCTCTGGAAAAGCCGGCCGGTCTTTATCACCAGCACGTTCCGCGACATGCAGGCGGAGCGCGACTGGCTCCGCGCCCATGTCTTCCCCGTGCTGGAAGAGCGGCTGCGGGCGCGGTTCCATCACCTGGAAACCATCGACCTGCGCTGGGGCGTGGATACTGCCTCGGCCGGTTCGCAGCAGGAACAAGCCCGCGAGATGCTGGTGCTGAAGGTGTGCCTCGCGGAAATCGAGCGCAGCCGGCCGTTCCTCATCGGCCTCATCGGCGATCGTTACGGCTGGCGGCCGCCGGAAGAGCGCATGAAAGCCGCGGCGCAGGAGGCGGGCTTCAACAAGGACATCGCCGGCAAGAGCGTCACCGAGCTGGAAATCCTCTTCGGCGTACTCGACTCGCCCGACCAGCGGCGGCGCAGCCGGTTCTACTTTCGCGACTCGCTGCCTTACGACCAGATGCCGGCGAAGCTGGCGGCCCAGTACAGCGAGAAGCACAACCCCGCTCCCGGCGCTCCGCAGGCCGCCGCCAATCTCGAAGCGCTCAAGGCCCGCATCAAGGCCGAGCTACCCGACCGCACGCGCTCGTATGCAGCCCAATGCACGTGGGACAGCCGACAAGATACGAACGACCCCCGCCGGCGACTTCACTTCCCCCTCTCCAACTCCCTCACCGCCTCCGGCTTCATGCACGGACAATTCTCGCACGGCGTCTTCCCCTTCAC
>JBBDXA010000113.1:28670-32570 GCA_040902585.1 Phycisphaeraceae bacterium | reverse complement strand
GTTCGTCTCTGACCTGGCCGCCTACCGCGAGCTGTGTGATCTGGACGGTAAGGAATGCCGAAAATGGCGATCGGGTGTGAAGCACGACGCCGCACCGGTAATGGAGTTCACGCGCGTTAATGGTAATCTGATTAACGGTCTCGGGCAGCGGTGCGAACTGGAAAACGACTACCTCTTTCCATTGCTGAAATCTTCTGATCTCGCAAACGGCAGGCTTAAGCCCACACGGTTTGTGCTTCTCACACAAAGGCGCGTTGGAGACCCGACGGAAAGCATTAAACAGCTCGCGCCGAGAACATGGCAGTACCTGCTTGACCATGCTGCGTACCTCGACAATCGGCGCAGTTCGATCTACACGAATCGAGCGCGTTTCTCGGTCTTCGGAGTTGGTGATTACTCCTTTGCTCCCGCCAAGGTCGGCATCTCAGGGTTCTACAAGAATCTCCGGTTCCAAGCGCTCGGTAGAGCTGACGAAAAGCCCGTGATGCTCGACGACACGTGCTACTTTGTTCCCTGCGACTCAAAACACGAAGCGGAGTTCGTTGCAGAACTTCTCAATTCGGAGACTGCGCAGCGATTCATATCTGCTCTCGTATTCGCGGACGCCAAGAGGCCCGTGACGGTCGATGTCCTCAAGCGGATTGATCTCAAAAAGCTCGCGGAGCGCATGGGATTTCAGACAGCAACCATCGAGTTTTTTGCTTCCCAGTGTAAGGAGAGCGAACAGCAGCTTTTGTTCACCTAATCGCGTGATGATCTCGCAACGGCGGCTGGCTGGGGCAGAGTCCGCGATGCCCCGGCCCGGATGACCTTGTGCTTACGCATGCAACCTGAACGTCTTCGCCGCGCCGGGCCGGGGCTTGCCCGGACTTCAACCCCATCCACACATCGGCGGACTGTCGTTCAAATCCGTCAGAGCCGTGAAGCGTAAGCGAGCGGATGCCCCGGCGGTCTCTATGGTTCATGGCGCGCGGACGATCCGCTCGCTAACGCTTCGCGGCTCTGACAAGGCGTCGCGTTTTCAGGGGCGTGCGTTGTGATGCGGACGTTGCGGGCGCCTGGGTTCACGCTGCGCCGGCATCGAACCGGCGACGCGTGTCCGGACTTGCAAAGTCCGGCTCTGATCGGGAGCAGGTGTTGAGGGCATGATTGTATGAAATAGAAAAGGCCGCGCGGGGCGCGGCTTGTGTGACTTGATGCGGCTTCAATACTCGGAGCGTTCGGCCTCACCCCGGCCCTCTCTCAAGGCGAGAGGAGGTCGGAGCGACCGTCCTCGGCTCCCCCAGCCCCTGGCCCTTGGCCCTTGGCCCTCCCACCTCACTTGATCTTCAACGTCTTGCCCGCCTTGGCCGCGTCCATCGCCGTGAGGATCACGTTCAAACTCTGGTAGCCTTCGAAGCCGTCGATCTCGGGGGCTTTGCCTTTGAGGATGGCGGCGGTGAAGGAGTCGATGATGCCGGAGGCGACTTGTTTGGTGTTGGTGGAGATCGCGCCGACTTTGTGGAGTTCGCGTTCGCCGTTTTTGTAATCAACGATGACGCCGTAGGTGGGATCGGTGCCGAGCTTGAGGACGCCGTTTTCGCACATGAGGACGGTGTAGTTTTCCTCATCGCCGTAGTTGGTCCAGGAGAGGATCATGGAGCCGACGATGCCCTTGGAAGTTTTGAGAGTGAGGTAGGCATTGTCATCGAGGGGGATGAGTTTGCCATCGGGGGATTTCTTGTCGAGTGTGGTGATGAATCCGCCGACCTCGGTGAACTCCTGCCCGAGGAGCCAGCGCATGAGGTCAGCCTTGTGGACACCGAGATCACCAGTGACGCCCATGAACGCGGAGCCTTTGGAGAAGAACCAGGACTTCGCGCCATCAACGGACCAGCCTTCGGGGCCGGGGTGCTGGAAGGCGGTGCGGAAGGCGAGGACTTTGCCGAGCTTGCCGGTGGCGAGGATTTCCTTGGCGCGGACGTGCGGCGGCATGAGCCGTTGATTCAGGCCGATCATGAGATACTTCTTCGCGGCCTTGGCGGTGGCGATCATCTTCTTCGCCTCGGCGCGGGTGGTGGACATGGGCTTCTCGCACAGCACATGTTTGCCGGCCTTGAGCGCGTCGATGGACTGCGGGGCATGCACAAAGTTAGGCCCGCACACGACCACGGCATCGATGTCGCCCTTCTTGAGCATCTTCTTGTGATCGGTAAAGGCTTGGCAGCCGTACTGGGCGGCGAGCTGCTCGACGCGGGCGGCATTGGGATCGCACAAGGCAGCGACGACGCTGTCAGGGTTGGCGTGACACTCGGGGATGTGACGCCGCTGACCGATGGCGCCGCAGCCGATGATTGCGTATTTGACGGGCATTGGGAAACTCCGAAAAGGGCCGAGGGCGAAGGGCCAAGGGCCAAGGGTTTGGGGAGCGAGGCAAAGGGGGAGAAGCACGATGTGGCGAAGGGATTGGATTGTTCCCTTGGCCCTTGGCCCTCCACCCTTAGCCCTGTTTACTTGATCTCACTCAGCTTCACCGGACACCGGTACTTCGCACTCTGCGTCACCGCCTCCAGCACGCACTGCGTCCTATACGCATCTTCAAAATCCGCCAGCGGCACGACGGGCTTCTTGCCGTTGACCGCGAGGATGATGTCGCTGGCCATGTTGATGAAGCTGTGTTCGTACCCCAGCACATGGGCGACCGGCCACCACGCGCCGGCATACGGATGGCCCGCGCCGCCGTTGGTCACGTTGATCGTGCTCCAGCCCTGAATCTTTTCATCTGCGGTGTTGTCGTAAAAATCCAGCTCGTTCATCCGTTCAAACGCAAAACGGATCGCGCCCTTCTCGCCGTGGATCTCCAGCCGATTCTGATTCTTGTACCCGGTGGAAAGTCGCGTCGCTTCAAAGGAGCAGACCGCGCCGCTCTTCGTCCGGGCCAGGAAGAGGGAGATATCATCGACATCGCTCTTGCCTTTCTTCTGCGCGACCTTCGCCCCGCGTCCGGAAATCTCGCCGCCGCCGCCCTCGAGAATCACGCGCTCCTTGATGACGTTCTCAAGTGCAGCGCCGATGACTTCGGTGATCTCATCGCCGGTAATAAACTTGGCCGCATCGATGGTGTGAGCACACAGATCGCCCAGCGCGCCCGAGCCTGCGACATCGCCCTGAAACCGCCACATCAGCGGCGTGTTCGGCCCGGCCCAGTCCTGCAAATACGCCCCGCGAATCTGATAAATACGCCCGAGCTTGCCCGCCTTTACCAGCTGATGCGCCAGCGCGATCGCAGGGCAACGCCGATAGTTGTACCACACAAATGTCTGCGCCTTCTTCGCCCTTTTCGCCGCCGCCAGCATCGCCTTCGCATCCGCAAGACTCGCCGCCAGCGGCTTCTCACACGCGACATGCTTGCCCGCCTCCAGCGCGGCTATCGAAAGATCGCGGTGCGCGTTATTCGGCGTCGTCACATCCACAACGTCGATCTCGCCGCTCGTGATCGCCTTCATCGCGTCCGTGGAAAAACTCTTCCAGCCCCATCGCTTCGCAAACGCAGCCGTCTCCTTCGGATCGCGCGCGACGAGCGTGTGCATCACCGCTTCAGCCGGCAGATCAAAAAACTTGTTGACCTTCATCCACGCATTGCTGTGGGCCCGGCCCATGAATTTCGTTCCGACGAGTGCGACGTTGCAGACTTTGGACATGTAAAACCTCCTACAAACTTGGAACCGAATGAACGTGTAAGTTTTGCCGCCCCGGCCACCCGAGTCCGGCACCGAAACCACCCGCGGCAAGGCGGTAACTTAGCAGGCAAAGATGGGAGCGGCAACGCGATCAAGCCGCGCAAAGCACGACGCGGCGCACCACCTCCGACGCGGGCTTGTATGACTCCCCTCCCTCCCAGGGAGGGGCCGGGGGAGGGTC
>JBBDXA010000113.1:0-28660 GCA_040902585.1 Phycisphaeraceae bacterium | reverse complement strand
CAAGCGCGCAGCCTGCAAACCAAGTCCATCTAAGGCCGATGGCCGAAAACTTGCGTGGTGGCAAGGGCAAACGAGGTCTGCCGAGTTTGCCCTTGAGGGCGCACAGGGAAACCGACAAGGGCAAGCTCCGAAGACTGCGCTTGCCCTTGCCACCACGCCGATCAGCTTTTCACACGCGCCCTTACCCCGCGACTTCCGCCCCCTCCGGGGCGGACGCAACCCGGCACCCCTCACCACGGGTTCCACTCCGCCGCCTGCCGGCGGCTCCGCTCCACCCGTGGCTACAAACTGTCGCCCCTGCCGGGGCGGGAGAGGCGACGAATGGAGATCAAGTACGCATTCGCCGGATGAACCTCAATTCAGCCGACCGACTTGCTTGTGTGCCTGCCCCTGAACGCTCCGCGCTAGCCCCGGCCCCGCCCGGCGAAGTCGTCCAGCTTGCATGCGTAAGCACAAGGTCATCCGGGCCGGGGTATCGCGGAGTCTGGGCCGGGCACCCGCCGACGTCGCCACAGCAAACTGGTGGCCGCGATCATCATGGTTGAGAATGTGACCGGCTCAGGAATCGGACTCTCATCGGCCAATGCCGAGAACTGAGCAAGACCAATCTGGAAGTTTGAGATTTCAACGCGAGACTGAATATCACTGAATGGGTCCAAACGAAACATGATGGAATAGCGACCCGCCTCATAGAGGCGATCAAGGAAGATGTCGCCCGAATCCCACACGCCGATCGGAACAAATCGCTCATCTGCCCTGAAAATTTCTTTCCCATCAAAGAAAACGGTCAACAATCCTTCCGCCAGGTCCGACACCATCCCTTCGGACGAAGTGAACTCAAAATCGAATCGCATGACGTTAAAATCGGTCGCCGCATCGAAAAGGACGGTTGCGATCGCAGGCGACCCCGTGGCCAGTGCCAGTCTATTCTCGGCGGTTACTTCCACGAAACCTGTTGGACTCGCGATAATCTCGGTACCTGGGCCAAACCCCACGTCGGACCAGAAAATACTCTCAATAATCTCCAAGACACCGTTCTCGCGAACGGGAGCAAGCCTCACAAGGCCACCTTGTGCATAAACGATCGATCCAAGCTGTGTTCCATATTGGGGCTGTCTGTTTCTCGCCTCAGCGGAGAATCCCCATCCGAATTGCCTCGACAAGAGGTCATCCGTAAATGCCGCTGTATTTGTGTAGTAAACGTATGGCCAACCGTGAGGAATAGTGATAAAGTCAACTACGAGAGGATTCCCTAACCATCGATTGCGATCATCCAAAGCCGTTACATCCACATTGAACAGATTGGGTAACACACTCTTCGTCATGTCGATCGAAGCCGGCCCAAGCGGACGCGTATCAAGGAAATGGATACCGAAGGTGGCTGAATCACCGAGAACGAAGTTCCGGTCGGTAGATCGGTTCGGGTCAGCAATATTGTCGTTCGCATCAAAAAGCGTCACATCGATAAAGGGGTTCCCGCCATTTCCTGTGCCGTAAGACTCCAGGAAATCTGCCAGTCCATCGACAAGCCACGCGCCTGAACTGTGTGCCGTAAGATGTATGTTTTCATAGCCTGCAAGGCCGTTCTCTTTCATCCAAAGGCCAACAGATTGCCCGATCTCGTAACCTGATCGCGCCGTATCCTTTGCCCCACTGAGAAAGCTATCAAAAGAGCCGTCGAAATCCCGCCAGTCCATCACCGCCACGTCCCAATCCTGAGGCGTGGCCAGATTACTTTTGATCGCTGCGCCCAATAGCGCAGGCCAGCCATCGACGTCTGAATTTGTTCCGTGAGTAATCAATACCAGGTTACGTGCTCTTGATTCGCCTGCTTGCAATTGGTCCAATCTCATCAAACTCTCGATCGGGCCCGGAGTCGGGTCGGACGATGCACGCCGCGGCGTCGTAAGTGTAATGATGTCCAGCCCATTGTTGCGGTAGTCTAGCCCCAGAAAAAGATCGCCGTTTCTGATTGGATCATGAGAGAACGAATCAAATCGCGACTGAAGTGATCCTGGCGAGTACTGGATCACGCCGGTAAAGCGGTCACCCACTGATGCGTTACCTGCGAAATCAGGCGAAACGAAGGCGTGCAATATGCCACCCAGATGTACTTCTCCGTTGATCTTCACTTGATCGAACGCACCGCCCTGAATTGCTTCAAAATCATATCCCTGTGAATTGGGAGCATGCAATCCGATCTCCAAGCGCCCTGCCGCTCCCTGCTTGAAATCACCGAGGACGCTCAGGGTAGATCGTTCCCGATCTCTGTTAAAACGGATCACGCCAGACTCATTCGCCACAGTGTCCCCGATGATGTGGGTTGCAACCTCACCAGGCGTTGCCGCACCGGTTAAACGCAGCACGCCCCCGTTCGCTAGGAGGACTCCATTCTGTTCGAAAACATTGGGGCGCGTGGAATGAGTCTGGTCCAGAACAAGAACTGCCTGACCGCCTGTGTCCACGCGAGCGGCCTGCCCGAGCGAACTTGTCAGATGCATTTCTCCGGCAGCGATCGTGCCTTGCGTGATCTCGAATTGAGCACCAGGCATTACATCGATCGTCGTGTCAATGGCAAGCTTTCCTCCTACGCCATTGGTGAATCCTACCTGCCCTGCCTCGATAACCATGGATCGAACAGCCCGGTCGCCGTCGATGCTTACGGCGTAATTTGCAGCGTGATCGAAGCGGATGGCATCCATTGCTCCTGGTGCCGTCCCGCTTTGCCACCTGTCGGCATCACCGAAATGCCCCGAGACCGCGTCTTTCCAAACTGCATCACTATTACTTGAGAACAGGTAGGCCGAGCCGGAGTCGCTCCTGCCCGGGTCGTCGTCGCGGAATGCCCCGACGATGGCGGTGTTGCCGCTAATGGCGACGGAGTTGCCGAACTGGTCGCCCGCGGCGGCGTCGGAGGCGGTGAGCTTGAAGAGCTGATTGCCGGTGGTGATATCGAACAGGTAGGCCGAGCCGGATTGGCTGCCCGCGTCGTCGTTGAGGTGTGCCCCGACGATGACGGTGTTGCCGCTGATGGCGACGGAGGAGCCGAAGAAGTCGCTCCCCGCGGCGTCGGAGGCGGTGAGCTTGAAGAGCTGGTTGCCGGTGCTGATGTCGAACAGGTAGGCCGAGCCGGAGGAGAAGCCCCCGTCGTCGTCGTCGAGGACTGCCCCGACGATGGCGGTGTTGCCGCTGATGGCGACGGAGTTGCCGAACTGGTCGCCCAAGGCGGCGTCGGAGGCGGTGAGCTTGAAGAGCTGGCTGCCGGTGGTGATGTCGAACAGGTAGGCCGAGCCGGACTGGCTGCCCCCGTCGTCGTCCTGGCGTGCCCCGACGATGGCGGTGTTGCCGCTGATGGCGACGGAGGTGCCGAACACGTCGGTCCCCGCGGCGTCGGAGGCGGTGAGCTTGAAGAGTTGATTGCCGGTGGTGATGTCGAACAGATAGGCCGAGCCGGAGGCGTTGCCCGCGTCGGCGTTGCCGGGTGCCCCGACGATGGCGGTGTTGCCGCTGATGGCGACGGAGCGGCCGAACTCGTCGAACGCCGCGGCGTCGGAGGCGGTGAGCCTGAAGAGCTGGTTGCCGGTGGTGGCGTCGAACAGGTAGGCCGAGCCGGAGTTGAAGCCCGCGTCGTCGTCGCCGAATGCCCCGACGATGGCGGTGTTGCCGCTGACGGCGACGGAGAAGCCGAACTGGTCGCCCGCCGCGGCGTCGGAGGCTGTGAGCTTCGTCTCGAACGGCAACGGAATCGCGTAAGCCGGCTTCGGAATCCCCTCAACACCCGGGACCCCGATCGCGACGAGCACCGCCGCTGCCGTCCGCCACGCGGTCCGGTGTCGCTTCCGTTCACTGGTTCCTGCCTGTTCGACCCTCGTTTGCTTCACGTGTTGCATGTGTCTCTGCTCCTGAAACGGATAGAACTTGGGGGAGAGGGGGCAACGACGAGATTTGCCCACGGTCGGAATTAGCCTGTCATCCGGCCAGTTCACGATCCGCACTCGTAGCTTTGGACGGGCCGGAATCGTTCATCTGCTCAAAGCACGCCCCCGACGCGCATGGAGATATTGTGACACCCGACTTCGCCCCGGTCAAGGACCAAATGGGTCAATCTTTTTCAGATTCGGGTCACGCGTCCCTAGGCAGTACGGGATGGACCAGGTCAGCGAGGGCTTCGCGGCGGGCTTGTTCGAGGTAGTCGGGGTCCACCTCGTAGCTCACGCCGGCATCAGGCGCGCTGAGGCTCGGCGAAGCCCGCCGCTGGGCGGGACGTTGACCGACCCGGCCCCCTTTCACCCATGCTCGCCGGGCAGTGGCATTCGCCATCCCAAAATGAAATAAACCGTATACGGCAAACGTTAGGTCTCTGTCCGCCTCGCGCGGCAGCGCGGTGTCTTTGTGCCCGCCTTGCCGCTTTCGCGTGGCGACTCGTGTCTAGTAGACACGGGGTAGACACGAGGTAGACATTTTGGAAATGCTGATGTACACAGACGTTAACAACAAATGGCTACCAGGGGGTAGGGGGGTAGGTAGACACGTGTCTACCTCGGCCGCAGCGCGGGTTAACCCTCGGGCGAGCAGGGTGGCGGGAGGGAAGGGTGGGTCACTTGACGCTGTTCAGTATCTCATCAGGCAGCGCGGGGGTGGCGCCTCGGCGGGTCGCCACGTAGGCTCCGATCTGGTTCGCCAGGTCAGCCGTGCGTTGCAAGGGCCAGCGCATGACCAGGCCCAGCAGGATGGCGGCGGCGCAGGCGTCGCCCGCGCCCACGGCATCAGCGCCTTCTTCCATTTCATAGTGCGCGGGTTTGCCTTCGATGCGACCGGTCGGCGTGATGAGAAGGGTGCCGCGCTCGCCGCGCGTGAGGATGACGAGTTTCTGGTTGAACTTCTTCAGCAGCACGGCGGCCTGCTTCTCCGCCTGCGACTGGCCGGGGGTTTCGCTGGTGATGTCCAGGGCGAGCAGGTCGGCGATGATGGCGAGTTCTTCTTCGTTGATCTTCACAGCCGTGGCGTGTTCGAGACTGCGGCGAATGATCTGGGCCGAGTAAAACTGCTGGCGGAGATTGACATCGAACAGCCTGACCGCACGGCGGGCGGCGGTGAGGAAGCGAAGAATGGCGCTGCGGCTTTCGCTGGCGCGCTGGGCGAGTGTGCCGAAGCAGACGGCGCTG
This sequence comes from Phycisphaeraceae bacterium, assembly GCA_040902585.1. Lineage (GTDB taxonomy): Bacteria > Planctomycetota > Phycisphaerae > Phycisphaerales > Phycisphaeraceae > JBBDXA01. The sequence goes on along the minus strand of JBBDXA010000113.1, from coordinate 23,495 downwards.
GCCTGGGCGGCGAGGGATTCGATGTCAGGATCAAACTGCATCCAGTCCCAGGCGACGGGCTGCACGATGTCGTAGCTGGGGCTGGCGGGGTCGGAGAGGTCTACATAGACGGTGCCGGTGGGGCGATCGGGATCGGTCTGGATGTAGTCGGTGGTCATGCCGCGGGCGCGGACTTCGGCGAGGAGCTGATCGCCCAGCGGATCCTGACCGATGCGGCTGACGACGATGCCGCGACCGCCCAGGGGCTGAGCGAGTTGATGAGCATGGACGGCACAATTGAGCGGCGCGCCGCCGAGGACTTGCCGATCGGGGAACACATCGAAGAGCGCTTCGCCGATGCCCACGATGGTGAAACGTACGGTCATGGCGAGAGGATACGGGGGGTGAGGGAGAGGGACAAGCGGGGCGGTGTTGGTCAGTCGTCGCGCGTGGACCGTCTGCGGAAGAGTCGGCGGAGATTGCGGGAACCGTGGACGATTCGGAGGATCTCCACAACATCGCGCGCCTTTACGTAGCGATAGAAGATGAGGTACTTCCCGGCTGGATAGGAACGCAGGCCGCGTCGCAGTTCATCGCGCTCGCGGCCGATGAGGGGCGTGTCACAGAGGTCTCTGGCCAGTTGGCCGATCTTCTCGACGACGCGATCGGCTGCGGAAGGGCTGTCTTGTGCGATGAAATGCCAGATTTCCAGGAGGTCGCGTTCGGCCTGAGCCGTGCGATCAAGCCGCGCCATGGGATTGGCTCCTGCGCTGCTCATGCTCGGCATGAGCCTTGGCTTTGATCGCTTCGACATCGAAGGGTTCACACTCGCCGCGCTCGGCCTGTTGCCAGCCGACGTCGATCATGGCTCGAAGTTCTTCGAGTTCGGCTTGTTCATCCTGGTCCTGCTGGTCGAGTGCTTCCAAGGCGAGTTCGATGACGCGCTGGGGCGAGTCGTAGCGACCGGAGGCGACCAGTTCGCGGATGCGATGTTCAAGGTCCGGGGTGAGTGCGAATGGCATAGGTCGACTTTCTGCGGTGAGTGGGGGGGGGTGATTCTATTCTAACAGGAACTCGCCGCCTCCCGATGAGTCGACATCAAATAGGCCATCGATGCCCGGTACCCAACCCGATGGGCATACGGACGCCCGACCTGCCGGATCCAGATTCGAGCATTGGGAGCGCGCTCAAGCAATCGATGCGTGGCGGCAATCTGGTCGGCATCGACTTCGTACATCCCGGAGTCGATGTCAATCAGGACAAACCGCCCGATGTCCTGAGGTTCGTGTTTGTCGCGCACATCACGATCGTAAACAGCGTCGCCTTTGCGGGCGTATTCGAGGCCTTCGGGGTCGGCGGCTGTCATTCGAGGCATTCGAATTGACTCGTCAGCTTCAAGGTCAAGTTTTGACATAAAAAGTCTCCACGTTCGCTGCTGACGAATCATAGCAGGGCACCGAGGAAAGCGCGTAAGTTACTTCGGAGGAGGCCGCGGCAGGCAGGGCGGCGAAGTGAACGCCCGGCGCGTCCGTGAGGTGGTTTCCTCGCGGTTTTGTCGCAACATCAAAAACACAAGCAACCCGCGCCGACCTGCCGATGAAAGGAAGAATCGCGTGGAGTTTCGTCGCTCCCCTTGATTTCTACTTCCACTTGTGCGAAGGTTAATGGCGCATGGACGCATTCACTATCCAAGGCGGGAAACGCCTGCGCGGCTCCCTTCGTATTCACGGCTCCAAGAACGCGAGCCTTCCTCTCATGGCCACGGCCCTGCTCACGGATGAACCCGTTGTGCTGCGCGATGTGCCTCAGCTTTCGGATATCCAGAACATGGTCCGATTGCTGGAGTCGCTCGGTTGCACGGCAGCCTGGCGCACACCGCACTCGGCGGTGGTGCCGCGGATCGTCGTGAAGACGAAGACGCCTGCGGGTGCGGCGAAGGTCGCGGTGGGCGCGGGCTCCTCGGCTTCGTCAAAAGGCAGCACCCGCTCGCTGCCTCGTGCCGGGAGTGGTTCGATCGATGCTCTGCTCGCGCCGCCGGAGGATGTGAGCGAGCTGACGCTGCACGTCACCGACCCTGCCCGATCGCAGGCGGATTACAAGATCGTCCGCACCATGCGCGCCAGCATCTGCACGCTGGGCCCGCTGCTGGCCAAGCGCGGTTACGCCCGTGTCTCCATGCCCGGCGGCTGCAACATCGGCGCTCGCCCGGTGGACCTGCACATCCGCGGCCTCCGCGCCCTGGGCGCGAAGATCACGCTTGATCAGGGCTACATCGTCGCCGAGGCGAAGCGGCTCACCGGCGCTCGGGTGTTCCTTGGCGGGCCGTTCGGCTCGACCGTGCTGGGCACGGCGAACGTCATGAGCGCCGCCGCTCTGGCCAAGGGCACGACGATTATTGAGAGTGCCGCGTGCGAACCTGAGATTGAAGATGTGGCGAACCTGCTCAACGCGATGGGCGCGAAGATCAGCGGCGCGGGTACGCCGCGCATCGTGATCGAAGGCGTGGATGAACTGCACGGGGCGGACTACACCGTCATGCCTGACCGTATCGAAGCGGGCACCTACATCATGGCTGCGGCGGTGACCAACGGCGATGTGGTGCTGGAGAACTGCCCGATCGATTCGCTCACGGCTGTGTTCGATCGTCTGGCCGAAGTCGGCGTCGATATCGAGTTGCCCAAGGATGATTGCAGCCGGAGCAACCGCATGCGCGAGACCATCCGCATCGCCAGCGCCCGCAGGCTGGATCCGGTTGAAGTGGTCACGCAGCCGCACCCCGGATTCCCGACCGACCTTCAGGCGCAGATCATGGCGCTGCTCTGCCTTGCCGACGGCAACTCGATGATCACCGAGAAGATTTACCCCGACCGTTTCATGCACACGGCTGAGCTGCTTCGCATGGGCGCGAGCATCACCCGCAGCGGCCCCACCGCGATGGTCACCGGTGTACGCAAACTGGTCGGCGCGCCGGTGATGGCCAGCGACCTTCGCGCCAGCGCCGGCCTCGTCATCGCAGGCCTGGCGGCGTCAGGCACGACCACGGTTCATCGCGTCTATCATCTGGACCGCGGTTACGAATGCATGGAGACCTGTCTCCAGCAGCTCGGCGCGGAGATCGAACGCATCGACGACAAAGAGACCGAGTGAGTGAAGCCGGCGGGGTGAAAGTACCGGAGGCAGCAGACTCGCTTCTGATATGATTCAACGATCATGCCGGAGTCGAACACCATCGATCCTGACCTGTTGAAGATTCTCGTCTGTCCGCTGACGCGATCACCGCTGAAGCTGGAAGGGGAGGAGCTTGTCGCCGAGGCGGGCGGGCTGCGCTATCCGATCCGCAACGGCATTCCGGTGATGCTGATCGATGAGGCGAAGCTGCCCGAAGGGGTGAGCAGCATCGAGGAGTTCAGGCAGAAATTCGCAGACAAGATTCCGACGTGAGTGAACGGAATTCGCGGAACCCACCCACGGGAGTGGGTGGGCTTTGCAGCCGATCTCCTGTTGTCCCCTGTCCCCTGTCTCCTGTCTCCTTCTTCCTCACCGCAGCCATTCGTCGCGATGCTGGGCGACGAAATCGTCGTCGGTCAGATGCGGGTACGCCTTGCGGACTCGCGTGATGGCGTCGGCCTGGCCGGGGCTGAGAAACACGTGGCCGTCCAGACAGAGCGTGTTGTCGAGCAGGCCCTGGCGGCGCAGCACTTCGTGGATGCCGGGGATGCAGCCCTTGAAATTGTTGGCGGCATCGAACACCGCCGCGTTCATATCTGTGACCTGTCGATTCAGCGCTGCCGAGGCGATCGGAATCGAGCCGTTCTGATTCACGTGTTTCAGGCTTTCGAAAACATCGACTGCCGCCCGCGTCCAGCACGCCCACTGGCCGAGCAGGCCACCGACGATGCGGTGCGAGACCTGCTTGCCGTTGACGTCGAAGGACCAGTCTCCCAGTAGGTCATCGACGATGTTGTCATCATTGCCCGTGTACATGGCGATGGGGTGGGTCGTGTCGTGGCCGATCGCCCGGCCGGCTTCGGCGACGGCGCGCATGACATCGATGGTGCTGTACCGGTTGAAGGCCGCGATCTTGATCGCCACCACGTTGGGAATCTCCGCGAAGAGTCGCCAGAAGGCATAAGGCAGGGCTCGGCCACCGATGGCGGGCTGAAGATAAAAGCCCACCAGTGGAATCACGCGAGCGATCTGCTTGCAGTGTTCGATCAGGTCGAACTCGGAAGCGGACTCGGGCACGGCCGACAGATTCAGCAGCCCGGCGTCGTAGCCGTTGTCGCGTGCGACAGTCGCCTCGGCGACGGCCTCGTGCGTCACGCCGCAGATGCCCGCGATCTTCACGATGGATCGGCCCGAGGCCTTTTCGAAGGCGGCGACCTCGCTCCCGACGATACTCAGCACCGGACGCAGCAGGTTGTGCTTGGGTTTGCGCAGTTCGAACTGCGTGGTGTGTACGGCCACGGCCACCCCGCCGACGCCGGCTGCGAGGTAATAGCGAGTCAGCGCCCGCATGCGGCGTTCATTGAATTCGCGGTTCTGGTTCAGCGCCAGCGGATGCGCGGGGATCACCGTGCCTTGTCGAAGCGCGGCCAGCACCGCCGCCGAAGGCATCGGATAGTCGGTTCCGCGCGGTGCCGTGACCGAAGGAGCCTGCGGTTGCGAAGGTGACACATCTTCCATCACGTTGTGCGTTCGATGCTCGCGGGCCACGGCAGCAGCGGCGGCGGCGGCCTCGGCGATGGCCTTTGACTCGTCCGATGGTGACTGGACCTTGGGCGCTTCCCGCAGGTGATCCGGCGGCGGCGCGGCTCGCTCCGTGGGCACGGACAGCAGGCCCCGTGTTCTCGGATCGCTCCGCTCCGGCGCTTTGGTCCCGCGGCGAAAGATCAACAGAAACATCGCAAAGAAGAGGACCAGCATTCCCACGCCCGCCAGGATGAGCGGGGCAGGCGGCTTCTTCAGGTTCAACCAATTCAGTCCCACCTCCGTGACGCGCACGATCAAAGGTGTCATCAATCCCGCGGAGACCAGGAGCAGTAAAATGGTAAACCACAGCGGGGAAGGCCCGCGATACAGCATGGCGCAGCGACGGCATTGCCGGACTTTCAGCAGCGTGAGCTGCAAATCCGGCCGAACCTTCTTGAAGGAGGTGGATCCGCAGCGCGGACATGCACGACATCGAACGAAATTCGCCAAACCGAACCCCTTTGCAAATACCGGGACGCCAGCCCTGACTGAACCTTACCCCCGTTTCCGGACATCTCAAAATTCAATTGTAATTTCGCGTTTCAAAAGAGAAGCGGACGTTTTCGTCTGTGCCATTTGCCCGGGATGTGGAATGTACCGATCAGGCGAACTGGGAAAAACCTCGGCCCATCGATGCAGGATTGCCTCAAAACGAGCCGCTGCGCTGCTCGTAGTGCGTCGGCCGATTCCACGTGGGATACCCCGCCATCAGCCATTCACTGATCCGGCCGATCATGTGATCCAGCTCCGCCTCGGGCGGTCCCCATTTTGCCCAGCACGCGCTCGCATTGCTCAGAAGCGCCGTCGTCGCTTCACTTCCCGTAAAGATCGGCTCAACGCCCAACCTTTCACCAAATCGTCCGGCCAATTCGCGCACCGAAACCGCCTCAGGCCCGGCCAGATTCAGCACCGCCGGCGGACTGTCGCACACGTCAAATGCCTTCAGCGTCACGCGATTCGAATCCGTCTGCCAGAGCACGTTGACGTAACCCATCGTCACATCGATCGGCTCGCTGCGCATGACCTTCACCGCAATGTCCACCATCACGCCGTAGCGCGGTTCGTTGGCGTAGTTCAGCCGCAGGATCGTCATGGGCGTGCCGTGCAGGCGCGAGTAGTAGTCGAGCACGCGCTCGCGGCCGACGACGCTCCATCCATACTCGCCGACGGGACTGAGCGGCACGGTTTCATCCGGGCCTTGTGAATCCACGGGGAAGTAGGGATAGACATTGCCGCTGGAGAAGGCGACGATCGAACTGTCGCAGTAGCGCTGGGCCACGATGGCGGGGATGCAGGTGTTGGTGACCCAGGTCTGCCCGGGATTGTCTTGCGTGCCGAACTTCACACCGGTCATGTACACGACATGCGAAGCATCAGGCAGATCGCGCACCATTCCCGCATCGGTCAGGTCGCAGGCCATGGTGTGGATATGGTCCTCTTCGAGATTGGCGCGGGCCTGCGGATCGCTGAAGCGGGAAACGGCGATGACGCGGTTGGACGCGCCTGTTTCGATGAAGGCGCGTCGCGCCATCAGGGCAAGGCCCTGGCCGATTTTGCCGCCCGCGCCGAGAAAGATGAGATCGCCCTGCATAGCCGACAGCGTCCGGATGACGTCTTCATCCGGATCGCTCAACTCGGCGAGCAGTTGGAGTTCGGCGCGGTTCATGCGACTGCATGGTACGCAATCGCGTCAGCGTGGGTTCATCAGCGTTCGATCAATACGCAAACGTCTCCGCCGAGTCGTTGGCCTTGAAGATCCCGGTGGCTTCATCGTAGAACCAGTCGCTGTCGCCGACGGCGGCGTTGTCCACGACATTGCCGGACGTGTTGGGATTTCGCGGTACATCACGAATGTACGGACCGAAAGCACCGGGGGCGCCGGCCGCGACGATCGCGCCTGAGGCGTCGGTGAATCCTGTCATCTGGGCCTCGAAATTCGCCAACGAGGGGTAACCGTTGTGATGCTCCTTGTAGAGTTCCAGTTGAAGCCGCATGCGATGCAGATCCATTCGGATTGAGTTGTCGCGTGACTCCGACGCGGCGCTGACGAACTGCGGCACCACGATCGCGGCGAGAATGCCCAGGATCACCACGACGATCAGGACTTCGACAAGCGTGAATCCGCCGCGAGGTTTGGGGCCTTTGCGTCGCGAAACGTGGATCACTGGGAAGAGGCGGGACGTCATGAGCGAGTCTCCGTGCAGTTTGGGCCGCGTCGGCCTTGGGGTGAAACACCTTGGGCGCATCAGGCGCGCCGCAACGTCATCGTGAGTTATCGGCGTGACTTGAGTCGTCCTTCGTGACATTTTCGTGCCCGCTTGATTCCCAGCTTTTGCATCCTCCTACAAACCGCTCCATCGTCACAGACGTTACACTGCGGGCATGACGAGCAAAGGAATGCTGTTCCGCTGGGAAGGAAGCCGATCTCGCGCGGCAGCGAACGGCAAGGGATCAGACCCCGCCCAGCTCGTCTCCGAATTGGGCGTTCATCCGCTCGTCGCACGCCTGCTGTGCAACCGCGGCCTGAGCGACGCCGCCCGAGCGGAACCTTTCCTTCACCCGCGACTGACCGACCTTCACGATCCAGCCAGGATGCCCGGCATCACTGAAGCGGCTCATCGACTCGACAAGGCTGTGCGCGATGGACAACCCATCGTCATCTACGGCGACTACGACGTCGATGGCGTGGCAGCCTCCACGATTCTCTATCACATCCTCAAACTCGCCGGCGGCGAAGTCCACACCTACATCCCGCATCGCGTCGAGGAAGGCTACGGCCTGAACACCGAAGCCCTGCTCTCCCTCGGCAAAGCCCACGGCTCGCGCTCGCCGCTGATCATCTCCGTCGACTGCGGCATCACCGCCCTCGAGCCCGCCCGCGCCGCCAAGGATGCGGGCATCGAGCTCATCATCACCGATCATCATGAGTTCGCAGAGGAAGGTTTTCCCGACGCGAGCATCCTGGTGCATCCGCGCTTGCGCGGTTCCGGGTTTTCAGTTCCGGGTTCCGAGTTGAAGAATTCCCAAACCCGGAACCCGGAATCCGGAACCCGGAACCCTTACCCCTTCCCCGATCTCTGCGGCGCGGGCGTGGCCTTCAAACTGGCCTGGCAGTTCGCGAAGGTCCACACCGGCAGCGAGCGCGTGCCGGAGGCGTTCCGCAAACTGCTGCTCGATCTCCTGAGCGTCGCGGCCCTCGGTACGGTTGCCGATGTCGTGCCGCTCGTCGATGAGAACCGCATCATCACCACCTTCGGCCTGGGACAGGTCAAACGCACGCGTTTCATCGGCCTCAACGCGCTCATCGATGCCGCCAACCTGCGCGAAGAGAAGATCGATGCCTTCCACGTCGGCTTCGTGCTCGGCCCTCGCCTCAATGCCTGCGGCAGACTCGGGCACGCAGCCGATGCCCTTCGCCTCTTTACCACTGAAGATGAATCCGAGGCGAAGAAGCTTGCCGATTATCTGAGCAAGATCAACGATGATCGCCGGGCGACGGAACGCGCCATCACCGAGCAGGCGAAGCAGATGGTCGTGGATCTGGGCTATGACCACGTTGATCGGCGCGCCATTGTGCTGGGCTGCGAAGGGTGGCACACCGGCGTCATCGGCATCGTCGCCTCGCGACTGGTCGAGACTTTCAACCGGCCCACCGTCATGCTCAACTTCGACAACGGCGAAGCGCACGGCTCCGCCCGCAGCGTGCTGGGCGTTTCCATTCACGAAGCTCTGTCCGCCTGCTCGCATCACCTGTCCACCTTCGGCGGACACGCCATGGCCGCGGGCCTGCGCATGGAGCGATCGCGCGTCGATGCCTTTCGCGAAGAGTTGATCGCGTTCATCAATCAGAAGCTCGCGCCCGAAGACCTTTTGCCCGTGATTCAGATCGATGCGGACTGCGCCCTGTCGGATGTGACGATAGAACTGGTGCAGCAGGTGCAGGCCCTGGCGCCGTTCGGGCGCGACAATCCCGCGCCGGTGCTTTGCGTGAGAAACGTGCAGGTCGCTGAGCCCGGCAGGCGCATCGGCACCAGCGGCACGCACCTTCGCCTGAATCTACGGCATGAGCGCTGCCTGCTTCAGGGCATCGGCTTCGGGCTGGGCGAACTGGCGGAGAAGCTGCCGCGCGGTGCGATGGTGGATGTGGTCTTCGAACCGAAGATCAACATCTGGGGCGACCAGCGCCGGCCGGACATGCACGTGAAGGATATTCGGCTGGTGTGAGGAACGGGAGCACCATCCCGACAGGGTGGTGCTGTTGGCGCTCAGATTTCTGTTGCGTTGTTCGCCTCTTCCGTCCGTTCACCAATAGCACCACCCTTTCGGGATGGTGCTCACTCCGCCGGCTTGAGCTTGTACAGCTTGCCGTAGCCTTTCAGATTCAGATTGCAGACGTACACCTCGCCGTCCTTGTCTTCGCCGAAGCTGGAGATTTCCTGCACGCTGCCCATGTACTGCGGCTTCGTCGCCTTGGTGCCGTCCCAGCGCAGGTACCACATCAGGCCGGTCTGGTAGTCGCCGTAGACATACGCGCCGACGAGATCGGGAATCGCCTTGCCGCGATAGACGTGCCCGCCGGTGATGGACTTGGCCTGACCGTGATCGTGCTCAGCGATCGGCGGGGTGACCTTCTCGCCCTCGGCGAGCTCCGGCTTCGTGCCGTTCTGCTTGGTGAACTTGCTCGTGCCTTCCATGACAGGCCAGCCGTAGTTGCCGCCGTTCTTGACGATGTAAATCATCTCCCACTTGTCCTGACCGACATCGCCTGCGTACAGGTCGCCGGTCTTGCGGTCGAAGCTGAAGCGCCAGGGGTTGCGAAGGCCGTAGGCGTAGATCTCCGGCTTGACGTCGCTCTTGCCGACCAGCGGATTGTCCTTCGGTACCGCGTAGGCCTTGTCTTTGCTCCAGGGCACATCCACATCGATGCGCAGAATCTTGCCGAGCCAGGAGTTCTTGTTCTGGGCCGCGTTGAGCGGATCGTCGCGCTGGCCGCCGTCGCCGAAAGCGATGTAGAGGTAGCCATCAGGCCCGAAGGCGATGCAGCCGCCGTTGTGGTTGTTGAAGGGTTGATCCATTTCGAGGATCACCTGTTCGCTCTTGGGATCGATCACTTCGCGTGCTTCGTTCATGGTGAAACGCGAGAGGCGATTCTTCAGTTGCGGGGCGACGGTGTAGTGAACGAAGACCTGGCGGTTCTCTTTGAACTTGGGGTGGAACGCGAAGCCGATCAGGCCTTCCTCGTTGCTCTTACGGCCGGTGACGCTGCGCATGTCCAGCGCGACGTTTAGCTTGTCCGCATCAGGCTTGTTCTCCCACCAGAGCACGCGGCCGTTCTGCTCGACCACGAAGATGCGATCGCTGCCATCGCCGGGATGGGTGAGCGCGATGGGCCGCTGGATCTGGAACTGGCTCCAGACCTGTTCGATCTTCACGCCGACAGGGTCAGCCGCGAGAAGAGGAGCGGAGAAAAGGAGGGCGATCAGGAACGCGGGGATGGTTTTGTGGATCATCAAATCATTGTACGAAAGGGAAGGCGGGGGCGGATAGGGGGTGCAGATGTGGCAGACCGGACTCGTCTGTGGCACCCAACGCAATCATCCTCGCATCACATCACTTCACTTCCCCTCATATCCACGCCAGCAACTCCATCGGGTCATGGATGATCACCTTCGCGCCGCTGGCGACCAGCTCCGGCTCATCGCGGAAGCCCCATGTCACACCCACGGCAAACAGGCCCGCAGCCGTCGCCGTCTCCATGTCCACCTTCGTGTCGCCGACATAGACCCACCGCGCCGGCTCCACTTTCAGCTCCCGCGTGATCTCCAGCGCCGAGGCGGGATCTGGTTTCAGCGGCGTGCCCGGGCGATGGCCCAGGATCATGTCGAACTTCCACTTGCCGAAGACCTCGGCCATGACCGTCTGCGTGGCAGGGTGCGGCTTGTTGCTCAGCACGGTCATCGGCACCGATCGCCGCGTCAGTTCATCCAGGAGGTCGGGAATGCCCGCGTAAGGCCTGGTGTGATCGATGTAATGCTCAGCGTAGTACGCGCGGAACGCCGCCATGCCTTCATCGATTTTGTCGGCATGATCCGCGTCCAGCGCTTCAGCCATGAGACTGTGAAGTCCCTGGCCGGCGAGGTAGCGATAGCGAGGCAACTCGATCGGCGCGTGACCAAGTGTTCCCAGCGCATGATTGGCGGCAGCGGCGATATCCGCCAGCGTGTCGGCAAGCGTGCCGTCGAGGTCGAACATGACTGCGTCGTACTTTGATGACATGGCGGAGGTTTATAGGGGAATCGCCCGCGCGATGCGAACGCCTTTCGCGCTGATCTGATTCGACTCCCACTTCGGGAGGGTAGCAGGGCAGTTACTTCCCCTCCGCCGCTTGCAATCATCCTGACCGTCCGTATGCTGACCGCTCGGAATCGTCCGCCTGCATACGAATCGGCGGCAGCCTGGATGGATGGCGTCTTGTCCGTCGGCTGCACGCAGTTGTTTTTAGGTCGTCAGCTCTTCGGGGCTGCGAGTACGGGTTCGACGCATGACGGATAAACCAGATCTCGACAAAGCCGCCCTCGCCATGGGGCGCGTGCCTTCGGGTATTTTCATCCTCACCGCGATGTTTGAAGAACGCCGCATGGGCATGCTCGCCAGTTGGGTGCAGCAGGCGTCGTTCGAGCCGCTGATGCTTTCGATCGCCATCGCCAAGGGCCGGCCGATCATGCCGCTCATCTCCAACTCGCATAAGTTCGCCCTCTGCCAGATACAAAAGGGCGACAAGGTGCTCATGCGAAAGTTCGCCGGGAAGATAGACGTGTCCGAAGACCCGTTCCTCGGTTTTGAACTCGTCAGCCAGACCGTCAACAAATCACCCGTCCTGGCGGGAGGCCTCGGTTACTTCGAATGCGACCTGGTTTGCCACATGGATTATGAAGGCGACCACGACATCTTCATCGGCAAAGTCGTCGGCGGCAACTACTTTGGCGGCGACCCGTTCGTGCATGTCCGGGAGAGCGGTTTGAAGTATTGAAGATGAAACAAAGGCGCGGAGGGAGGGCCTCCGGACTCGGCCGCGCCGCTAACCGGCGAACCCGTATCACTCATACATCAGGTATTTCGCGCGCACGCGCTCGAAAGTCGCCAGTTCATCCGCCCAGGTCGCAGGCAGCGTCGCCGGATCGCGGGTGCCCATCACGGCTTCGTAAGTCTTAAAACTGCAAAGCAGCTTCAGCATCGGAAGGGCCTCGAACGAGGGGCCATGCACATCAAGCAGCTTTCGCGCCAGGCTCAGGCCGGTCCGCGCGGGTTGCAGCTTCGCCCGGTCCGTCAGGAGAATGTAAACGCCCTTGCACGCCTCGCCTTTGTACTTGCTCGACTCCGGCGTGAACTCGATGGGCACGAAGCGAACCCCCGGCAGCTTGAGCTCATTCATCGCCGCCGCCAAGGCCGGCCCGTCAATCCACGGCGCGCCCAGGAATTCAAAAGGCTGATCCGTGCCGCGCCCGACGGAGATATTCGAGTACTCCACCAAGCCCACCGCGGCGTAAACCGTCGCCTGCGTCAGGTTGCGCATGTTCGGCGAAGGGTTCACCCACGTCAGGCCGGTGTCATCGAACCACATCGATCGCTTCCAGCCTTCGCACTTTACAACCTGTAAGTCGCAGTTGATCTTGTCTTCCTTGTTGAAGAGCATCGCCAGTTCGCCGACGGTCATGCCATGCACCAAAGGCAGGGGGCGATAGCAGACGAAGCTCGAACGATCGCTATCGGAGATGGGGCCGTCGATGCCCAGCGGCGAAATCGGATTAGGTCGATCGAGCACGACGACGCGGATGCCCAGTTTCGCGGCCTCCTCCATCGCGTTGCCGAGCGTGGAGATGTAGGTGTAAAAGCGCGTGCCGATGTCCTGGATATCAAACACGATGGTGTCCACGCCTTCGAGCATTTCCTTGGAAGGGCGTCGTGTGTCGCCGTACAGGCTGAAAACGGGGAGCTTGGTTTTCTCATCGACGCCGTGGCCGACCTTCGTGTCAAGGACGCCATAGAGGCCATGCTCGGGCGCGAAGAGTTTGACGAGGTTGACGTTCTTCGCTTCGTGCAGAAGATCGACGGTGCGGTTGCCTTTGGCGTCGCGTCCGGTGTGATTGGTGATCAGTGCCACCTTGCGGCCGTCGAGCTGCTTGAACCTGTCGCGCACCAGGACATCGATGCCCGTGAGAACGCTATTCGTCTTCGCGCCGGCAAGCATCACATCACACACGGCCGTCGCCACCTCCCGGCGAAGGGCGACGGTGTTTCCTTTGCCATTCGGGTGAACGCGATTGGTCAGCAGGATGACGAATGAGTCACTCGCGGGATCGATCCAGAGGGAGGTGCCCGTAAAACCGGTGTGGCCGTAGGAGGTGCCGCGCGGGTAGCGATGGCCTCGCGGGGAGGAGTAGGCGGTGTCGACATCCCAGCCCAGGCCGCGTCCGCCGGTGCCGTCGGTGAGATAGCGCGGGCGGATCATGTCAGTGACCATGGCCTGCGAGAAGATGCGCTTGCCCCCGAAGTCCTTGTTGGCTTCGCCGCCGCGCAGCAGCATCCAGGCGTACTTCGCGACATCATCGGCGGTACTGAACAGGCCCGCATGGCCCGCGACGCCTTCGAGCCAGTAGGCGCGGGGGTCGTGGACCTGTCCCTTCATCCACGCACCGTCGCGCTTCTCCGTCGGAGCGCAGCGAGGGTAAAGAGAACTGGGAGGAAGGTACATCGTGTCTTTCATCCCCAGCGGTTCGAATACATTCTCCTTCGCGAAGTGACTGAGGCGCTTGCCGCTGATGCGTTCAACCAGTTCGCCCAGCACGATGAAGCCGACGTCGGTGTAGGTCACCTTCGTGCCGGGGGTGTAGATGGTTTTCAGGGCGCAGATATTTTTCCAGGCCTGCTGTTTGCCATCGGTGTAATCGCGCAGGTGATTGTCGGCGATCAGGCCGCCGCGGTGCGTGAGCAGTTGTTCGATGGTGATCTTCTCTTTGCCATTCGCGCCAAACTCCGGCAAGTGCTTCGCCACCGGATCGCTGAGTTTGATCTTGCCCTGATCCAGGAGGAGGCACACGCTCGTCGCAGTGGCGATGGGTTTGGTGAGCGAAGCCATGTCGAAGAGGGTGTCGACGGTCATCGCCTCCTTCGCCGGTTCGAGGGCGCGGTGACCGTAGGCTTTGCGATAGACAGTTTGGCCCTTGTGGCCGACGAGCAGGACCGCGCCGGGGATGTCGCCCTTGGCGATCGCCGCTTCGATGAGCTTGTCCGCTTCGGGGACTTGAAGCTGGGCGAGCGCGGGGGTGGCTGCGAGAAGGGCGAGCGCGATGATCGAACGCAGCGGTGTTGGCATGGGAATTCCTTTGGACGTTGCTACGCCGCAAGCGGCGGAGGCGGGGCCGGAGGCGGGGGATCACTTCTTCAGGAGGTCGAGCACGATCTGCGACATCGTGGTCATGCTCGTCCGCAGTGTCTCTTGCGGATCAGGGTAATACAGCGGCGAGTGCGCGGAGGGCACTGCGTTGTCCTTGCGCAGTTTCGCGAGGCGATCCGGATTCACCGAGCCGACGCGATACATGCAGATCGGCACGCCTGCCCGACCGAAGCGGCCGAAGTCTTCGCCGCCCATCGAAGGCAGCGCAGGCACGACGTTGTCCTTGCCCAGCGTCTTGCGCAGGGTCGCGGCGATCTGGTTGGTCAGGTCTTCATGATTAAACAGGGCCGGCGTGCCTTCGCTGAATTTCACTTCCGGCTCCGGGGCTTTGAAACTCGCCGCCACCGCCTTGGCCTTGCGCTCGATCGCTTCGAGCAGCTTCGCGCGCACCTCATCGGTGTAGCTGCGTACGGTCAGTTTCAACTCGCAGGTGTCGGGGATGATGTTGTGCTTGGTGCCGCCATGAATCGCGCCGACGGTGACGACCGCCGCCTCGCGCGGATCGATCTCGCGACTGACGATCGACTGCAACTCGACGATTAAGTATCCCGCCTGTGCGATGGGGTCGATCGTGCTTTGGGGCTGCGAGCCGTGCCCGCCTTTGCCCTTCAAAGTGATATCCACGCTGTCCACATTGGCCATGGCGTAGCCGCCGCGGAAGCCGACCTTGCCGGTTTCCAGATACGAATCGACATGGAATGCGACGGCGAGATCCGGCTTGCCGAATCGTTCGAAGAGCTTGTCGCCGAGCATCGCCTTGGCACCGCCGCCGCGTTCCTCGGCCGGCTGGAAGAGGAACATCACCGTGCCCTTCCATTCGCCCTTGTTGGCGGCCAGATAGCGGGCGACGCCGACGAGGTTGGCCATGTGAACATCGTGTCCGCAGGCGTGCATCACGCCGGTCTCGTTGCCGTCGTCGGGGTTTTTCACCTTCACGGTGGAGGCATACGCAAGGCCGGTGCGCTCGGTGACGGGCAGGGCGTCCATGTCGGCGCGGAGCATGAGCATCGGGCCTGTGCCGTTCTTGAGGATGCCGATGACGCCGAAGCCGCCGACGCCGGTGGTGACTTCCGCGCCGACCGCCTTGAGTTCCTTCGCCATGCGCTGCGATGTCTGCTCTTCCTGGTAGGAAAGCTCGGGGCTCTGGTGGAGCTCTTTGTAAAGCGCGACAATAGGTGGGAGATTGTCTTCCACCCATGCTCGCGGTTCGGCGGCGACGGCCTGCGACGCGAAGGCGAGCAAGGTGACGAGGACTTGAAGAGTGCGCATGACGGCCTCCGTGATGAATGAGAACGGCCACCAGCGTATCACGCCGCGCGTCGATGCCGATGGCTGCAAATGAAAAAAGGCAGGCGCGTGACGCACCTGGCCTGTAAGTCCTCATTGATTGCCGCATCGGCCGGCGTATTACTTACCGGTTATCTTCACCGTGCTGGTCATATCGACCTGAACGGGGCCGGCCGTCGGATCAACAACCTTGCCGGCGAGCGTGATCGCCATTTCGCCACCCGTAATCCAGCCGGTCTTCTCGTCCATGTGCATGTCGCCCTTCACGCTGCCCTTGAGGTCGGCCTGGCTGGTGATGGTGCCGTCGAGCTTGATGATCGCCACGCCATCCTTGCGGTTGTGGAGCGTGTACGTCGCCTTGATCTTCATGGGCAGGTTCGGGTCGGTGGTCATCTCCATCTCGCTGATCCATGAGTCACCGATGTCCACGGGCACTTTCGGATACGCACCGCCCATCTGCTCGAACGACTTGACCATTGCCCTGATCTGGGTTTTGAGCTGGTCGATGTTCAAACCGGCAACGTTCCCCGCAGCCTTCTCGGCGATTGCATCGACGCCTTCGACGCTGGTTGTGCTGCCATCGGGTTTCATCTTCAGAGTCAGTTCGCCGGCGACGAGCGCTGCAATGGCCGCGGTGACGGGATTCGGAACATTTTCAGCACGCGTGGAATCGTAATCCACCAGCGGTACGCCGCCCATGAGCATCGCCAGCCGCAGCTTGTCATAGCTCAGCGTCAGTGTGTGCAGTCCGTCGGTATCCACATCGAGGCACACCACGGACATCGTGGTGCCCATCTTCATGCTGACGTCAAATACCTGGCCCGCGGCGGTCATGGACCGTTTCATTTCCATCTCGCTGCTGAGCGTTCGCTTCTCGCCTTTGGGCAGATTCAACTTGAGAGTGATCTTCTCGCCACGGGGCTTGGGCGCTTCGTTCTGGGCGATGGCTACGGTAATGAAGCCGAGCAGGATGCACGCGGGGAGGAGGTATGCCTTCATGATGGGTCGTTCTTGGTGATGAGTGTGCGTGACAATGCGATTGCCAGGGCCACACTGGCCGGGCGGTGACTTGATACGAGACGTCGAGCGACAAGGATCGTGACTGCGGGAATCGGTTATATCGGCTAATCCGGTCCTGCCGGTAACGAAAACGGGGTTGTCTACCAATTCAGGCGTGAGGCCTGCGGCGACAGGGCGCGAAATCGTACGTTTCATGTGAAAGCTTTTCACCGCAAGGCCGGCGTTGATCCAGGAATGCTCCTGCGCCCCGGCCGCGTTCAGGAGGCTTTGCCGCCTCAGCGAGAACCATTCCGATGTCGCTCCCCGAACCCCTCGAACTCCAGTTGCAGCGCGAAAAGCTGGCGCGCATCCGCATCGAGTCGCAGCTCGAGGAAGCGAAGCTCCAGATCATTCAAATGGAGCTGACGCTGCGGCAACTGCGTGACCTGCTGGCGGTGCCGGGGCTGATTGTGGCTCAAGCATTGCCGGAGGCTGGGCCTGTCTCTGCGGTCGCGCCTGCGCCGATGCCTGCAAAGCCCACGATATCGACGTTAAGCGACGCGCGCAGCAGTCCGGCACCGTCGCGCAGACGTCCGTCACCGGTGCGCCGAACTTCCACCAGGCTCGCCGCCGCGCCTGGTGCGGTCCTCGATCACGATCCTCATCTTGAAGAAGAGCCCGGCGAAGGCGGCGCGGCCACGATGACCCGCATCTCGCCGCCGGCGATCCTGTCCACCCTCTCCCTGCATGAAGGCGACAATCGCGAGTTGATCCGCGAGTACATCAGCCATGCCCGCACCCGGATCGAGAAGATGCAGAGCACGCTCGCCTCGATGAACATGAAGGAGCTGAAGTGGCACGCGGTCTGGCTGAAGGACAATGCCGCCAAGGTGGGCTTCGCGCAGCTCGTCGAACCGTTGACCGCGCTGGAAGAGGCGATTCAGAGCGAGAACAACGCTCTCATCGGCGACCGGCTCGATGATTTCATTCAACTCGCGGACCGCATCGCACTGGAACCGCCTCGGCGATAGGGTAGTGCTTCAGAATGCCTGACCGTTTCATCAACGAGCCACGACCGTAAGGAAGCGGTTTGCGGCCTTGTTTCGCGTCCCCGGACCGCTTCCTGACGGGCGCGGCTCGTATCAATATCAAAGGCTCGATTCGCGCGTCACTGCGTTACCATGCGGAGATGCGCACTCGACTTAACCGGATTCTGTTGCTCGCCATGGCGGTGGGAGGGTTCACTTCGATCGCCATCGGGGAGGACGCGCCCGTTCCGCCGCGCCCGCAAAAGCTGGGCACCTATGAGTACATGGACTACGGTCCGGTGATTGCCCATACCATCCGTGCCAACTGGCCGGCGAAGAATATCGCCTATAAAGGTCTGGCGGTTCGCCTCGGCGAGAGGGGCGATGCGGCTCTCATCTACGACACCGATCTCATGCGCGTCGCGGCCGGCACGATCGGGAGCGCGGGGACAGGCGGCTGGATCGATCTTTCTAAGACCAATCACACGTCCTACAAAGGCAATGATGATGCCCATGTCGAAGGCAGGCAGGTCATCGCCACATCGGTGCAGCCCGGCTGGGCCAATCCGACGAACGGCACCTGGACCGATCCACGCAAGTTCGCGCTGGGCCCGCTGCCCAAGACATGGTCGCATTACAAAGGCTACTACCGTCACGGCGACAGCGTGGTCATCAAATACACCGTCGGCGACAGCACCATCCACGAACTGCCCGGCCTAATCGATCTCAAAAGCGCCCGCGTCTTCACACGCAGCTTTGATGTAGGCAAGTCCGCCGGCGATCTGGCTCTGGTCATCTGCGAAAGCGAGAAGGCCAAGGGCCGGCTCTTCAAGCTCGGCCTGGGTTCAAATGAAGTCGAAGCCGATCACAGCCCGGCAGGCAATCACCTTGCCCTGCTGACCTCTGAGCAGAACAAGATGGTCACCAAGACCTTTGTTGGCGGCGCAGCCCTGCCCGAAGGTGCGATGTGGAAACTCATCGAAGGCAACCGCGTCACGCTTCACATCCCGGCGAAGGCAACACCCTGCAAGTTTCAGGTGCGGTTTACCAGCGTGGAACTGAACCAGGGCCTCGATGAACTGGCGGTGCATCTGGAAGTGGAAGCGTTCCTCGGCAGCGAAGCGAAGCTGCCAGATTGTGTGGCCTTGACCCAAGGCGGCCCCGCGCGATGGAAGAATGAAGTCACTACGCAAGGCTCGCTCGGCAAAGCGAAGGGCGCGTACGTCGTTGATACGCTCAAGTGCCCGGAGGAGAATCCTTGGAACGCCTGGATGCGCCCCGTGGGTTTTGATTTCTTCGCCGATGGCAGACGGGCAGCGATCTCCACCTGGAACGGCGATGTGTGGATCGTTTCAGGCATCGACGAGTCGCTTGGGAAACTCTCCTGGAAACGGTTCGCGTCCGGCCTCTACGAACCGCTCGGGCTGGTCATTCGCAACGATGAAATCTTCGTCATCGGCTACGACCAGCTCTCGCGCCTTACCGATCTGAACGCCGACGGCGAAGCGGACTTCTACGAGAACTTCAACAACGATGGCATCACCTACCCGCGTGCCTACACGCTCTGCCTGTCCACCGATTCGAAGGGCAATTTTTATACCATCCGCAACGGCAACCGCGCGCCGGACAACATCCCGCAACATGGCTGCATCCATCGCATCAGTGCCGATGGTTCGAAACTGGAAGTCTTCGCCACCGGCCTGCGCTCGGCGAACGGGCTGGGCATCGGCGCTGGCGCGCTGGGAGAAGTGATCGCCTGTGCCGATCAGGAAGGCAACTGGACGCCCGCATCGCGGATCGATTTTCTGAAGCAGGGGGATTACGTGGGGTACAAGCCGCACGCGCAGCGTCCCCCGGGTGTGCCGGTGCCCGACTACAAGCCGCCGGTGTGCTGGCTGCCCAAGGGTTTTGATAATTCGCCGGGCGATCTGGTGCAGGTGCCGCCGGTCTTCGACGATGCCAAGGGCCGCTGGGGCCCGCTTCAGGGCGCGTGGCTGGGCACTTCCTACGGCCAGTGTCGTCTCTATCTCGTCATGTACGAGGAAGTCGAAGGCGTGGTGCAGGGCGGTGTGGTGGAGTTTCCGCTCTCCTTCAGCAGCGGCATCATGCGCACGCGCTTCAACCCGCGCGACGGGCAACTCTATCTCGCCGGCTTGAAAGGCTGGCAGACACGCGGGGCGCTGGACTCCGGGTTCTTCCGCGTGCGCTACACGGGTAAGCCGCTGAACATGCCCGTTCACGTCACTGCTCAGAGCAACGGCCTGGTCCTCACCTTCTCCGATGCGATGGATCGTGAACTGGCCGAAGACGAATCGAGTTACCAGGTCCAGCGCTGGAACTACATTTACAGCGAAAAATACGGCTCCCCCGAAGTCACTCTCGCCGATCCGAAGAAGCAGGGGCGCGATGAAGTGAAGATCGCCCAGGCATCACTGTCGAAGGACGGCAAGAATGTCTTCCTCGAAATCAAGGACATGAAGCCGGCGATGCAGATGATGATCAAGATGAATCTGGAAAGCGAGAAGGGCGAGACGGTGAAGCACGAGGTGTTCATCACGGTGCATCACGTGGCAAAGTGACTTCCCGCGGGTGAGATAACTCGATGTCTATGATCCGCCTCCACAACGGTAAAGGCGCAACGCCGGCGTACCCGGAATCCTGGGCGTCGTTGATTTCAATGACGATCCAATCACCCGATTCAGCCTGGGCAATGTCTACGACCAAGAAGATTGCATCAATTCTGCCAGCCACGATCTGCGCCAAGTTGATGACCTTCTCGCGTTCGTCCTCGGTAAGGGAATAACATTCGCTCGTCCAATAAGGCCCCAGCCCGACGCACTCACCGCGCCAGCAAAAACAGCGGAACTCAAAGCTTCCCGCGAGTTGCTTGCTTGAATCCTTCACCACTCGTCGAAGCGGTACGAACTCGCGACAAACGACGCGTTGCCACGCGAGGACTGGTTCGTTCACCCACGCGGTCCGCAGTTGAAGGAAGTGATCAGGGCTTTCAATGACGCACTGATCCGTTCGGTGGCGGTTTGTTTGACGTTCGCCCTTGACGAAGATAGGCCAACTTGCGAATGCTTCAACCTGAGCGATAGTTGGGTAATCCTCGAACCAGATACTGCGAGGGGTCACATCTTTCAGGAGCGGATACCAGTTGGGTAGATTGCTCGTCAGTGCATACGTGTCGGGCGCGTGAATTAACTCAATGCCGACCTCTCGCAACGAATTGAATCGCTATCCGTAGTCGTCAGCAGCGCCCATGCGAGCGATGGCTTGGATTGTCCCCTGCGGACGAAACAGGTGTCTTGTAGAGAAGAAAGACTCAAAATCAAAGTCGTAAGCGCGCACGCCAGTTCGCTCAACGGCGATCCAGACTGCGTCTTCGAGGCACAGAACATTGGGAATGTGGAAGCCCATTGGATTCGCCCTAAATCAGGCAATTACTTCGTTGGCCGTCCGGTAAACAACCGATCAAAGATCTTCGCCCCTTCAAATCGCGCCTCCCTGCCCAGCCTTCGCGCGATGCGCAACACCTCATTCCACTTCGCCATGCGCTCGCTGCGCGCGAAGGAGCCGACCTTCAACTGCCCCGCGTTCGTCGCCACCGCCAGGTGCGCAACAAAAGTGTCCTCCGTCTCGCCGCTTCGTGCGCTGACCACCGGCAGCCAGCCCGCTTCCTGCGTCCTGCGGATCGCCGCGATTGTTTCGCTCACCGTGCCGATCTGATTCAGCTTGATGAGCACCGCATTCGCGACGTTCCGTTGAATGCCCTGTTCGATGCGCAGCAGGTTCGTCGTGAAAAGATCATCCCCGATAAGCTGCACGCGCGAACCCAGCGCGGCATGCACCGCACGCCAGCCGTCCCAGTCCGTATCCGCCATCGGGTCTTCGATCGAGATGATCGGGTAACGGTCGCACCAGTCGATCATCAGCTTCGCGAACTGATCGCTGGTGAACGACCGGCCCTCGCTCTTGAAGTGATACATCCCGCCCTTGTAAAGATCGCTCGCGGCGATATCGAGAGAGATCATCACATCCTTGCCCGGCGCGTAGCCCGCGCGTTCGATGGCTTCGATAAGCGTGGCGAAGACTTCGTCGTTGCTCTTGAAGTCAGGCCAGAAGCCGCCTTCATCGGCAAGGCCGTGGAGCTTCCCGCGTTCGTGCATCAGATCGCGGGCGGCATGGTAGACATTGTGCGTCATCTCCAGCGTCTGTTCGTAGGTGGTCGCGCTGGTTGCGATGATCATGAAGTCCTGCACATCGATGCGATGCTGGGCGTGGGCGCCGCCGCCGAAGATCTGAATCTCGGGCAGGGGCAGGAGTGTGCCTTCGTCGCGGCCGAGGTATTCATAAAGCGCCTTGCCACTGGCCGCGGCACCGGCGTTCGCCGCAGCCATCGAGACGGCGAGGATCGCGTTCGCGCCGAGGTCTGATTTGTTGGGCGTGCCGTCGAGGTCGATCATGATCTGATCGATTTCGCTCTGCGAGTGCAGGTTGCGACCGCGAAGGTGCGGGGCGATGGTCTCGCGGATGTTCTCGATGGCTTTGAAAACGGACTTCCCGCGGAACTGTTTAGGGTTTCCATCGCGGAGTTCGAGGGCTTCGTACTGGCCGGTGGATGCGCCCGAAGGCACGGCAGCGGTGCCGCGATGGCCGGAGTCGAAAGTGACGACGGCTTCGACGGTGGGGTTGCCGCGCGAGTCGAAGATTTGGTAAGCGTCGATGGAGATGATTTGCATGGTGTGGAAGGGGGTATTCTCTGATTCCCCTCCCTCCTAGGGAGGGGTTAGGGGAGGGTCGGGCAAACAGTATCCTGAAGCGGAGGATTGTTCGATCAACGCGACGCAGGGTTTGTATTCGCGGTCAACGTACTGCGTGCGCCTCACCCTCCCCCGGGCCCTCCCTAAGAGGGAGGGGAGTCAGAGGTGCTCAGCCTTCAAACCCATCCAGCGCCCGGTGCCAATTCGCCAGCACCTGCGCGAGAAACGTCGGCTGCTCGGGCAGCAACTTCGTCACGAACGATCGCACAAACTCACGCTGCACATCCGAAAGATACTCCACTGGTGACTTACCGTCGATCCGCGCCAGCATCAGCATCATCAGCAGCTTCGTCACGCGCGGCTCCAGGTCCGCCCGCATCGGCGGCGCGAGGGCCTTGAGATAACTCGCCCACGCGTGATGCACCATTTCAATCACGGGCTCCGGGTGCGAACCTAACAACAAACTCTTAAGCACCAGATGATTCAGCAGAAACGCCACATCAAACGCCGGGTCGCCGAACCACGCCACTTCGCAATCCAGAATCACCATGCGCGCCGGGCTGATGAGGATGTTCTTCGGGCTGTAGTCGCCATGCACGAGACAGATGCGCGTCGCAGCCAGTCGCTGCCCTTCATCATCGAACATCGCCTTGAGTTCGAGGTGTCGCGCGCCCGTCGTGTAAAGGTAAGGGTCGATGCGAAGCTGGGTGAAGTTGGCCGTCGTGTCGAAGCGGGCTGCGACCTTCGCGTCGTTCCATGAATGTTTGTGGATCGTGCCGAGGATTGTCGCCGCCAGGTCAGCGTGAGCGTAGTCGTACACGCCGCCGAGCATCAGCGCCTTCCAGTTGGCGAATTCCTTGCCGAGGTGTTCCATCGTGAAGAAGCCGTGTTCGATATCGCGATGCAGAATGCGCGGCACAGCTTCAGGCAGAAAGCCCGCGACGTAGTCGATATATTCCTGTTCGTAGCGGTTGCGAGAAACGTCGGCCAGCCATTCGTCCTTCACGCGCAGTTTCGCCAACGCCCGTTTGATAACGAAGCGTGTGTCCCCATCTTCGACAAGATAAATATCGCTCGACACGCCGCCGGCGAGGGGCGTGATGGTCGCGGCCAGAGAGGCGAGGCCGCGGGAGGCGAGGAGGGTGAGGAGGTCGGGGTACATGGTGTTCAGTCTTGGGTGATGTTGTGAATGGGTTCCCTTCCGTGTGCACAATACGGGCTTAGCCGAGT
>JBBDXA010000112.1:0-5064 GCA_040902585.1 Phycisphaeraceae bacterium | reverse complement strand
TGGAACCCGTCGTGAATTCCCGCGCCGCCGGACAGGCGGGCCTCGAAGACTCGGCCGCGCCGCTAACCGCCGGATTGTTCATCGATGTACGAAATCACCATCCATCGCGTCTTCGCCGCCGCCCACGCCATCCGCCTTTACGACGGGTCGATAGAGCCTTTGCATGGGCATAACTGGACCGTCGAAGTCACCGCCCAAGCGAAGGAGCTGGATGCGATCGAGGTGGTGATAGACTTTCACGAGCTGGAACGGATCGTCGATGCCCTGCTGGCGAAGGTGAACAACCGCAACCTGAACGAGACGCCGCCGTTCTCGCCTTATGCGACCGGCTCGAACGCGGGCATCAATCCCTCGGCTGAACGCGTCGCCTGGTGGATCGGCACGGAGACGGCCAAGCAGTTGCCGGGCCATGCGAGGCTGGTGAGCGTGAAGGTCGGCGAAGCGCCGGGGTGTGTGGCGACGTGGAGGCCGTGAGTCCCACAGGCTGCGGGGCGGTGATCGAATCGATTGAGACTTGAAAGCACAGCGTGCGCCGCGACCCATGCACAGGAGTGCATGGGCTTTGCCCGTTTGAACTGTCCCCTGTCCCCTGTCCCCTGTCTCCTGACTCCTGACCCCTGTCCCCTGTCCCCTTCCCCACCCCCTCCGCCTACAATGTCCTCCTCCCTTCGGAAGGAAGTAAATGCCCGTGAGTCCTCCGCCTTCGGAACACCAGCCGCACCCTGATGCTGACCTCGCGTCGCTCGGCTTCATCGATGTTTCGCATCGGCCTAATGTCGGTCTTTATCTGGACATGGTCTCCAAGATCAGCATGGCGACGGAGCCGCAGCAGGTGATGGATGCGTTCTCCCGCGGCATGCGTCTCTCGCGCGGCGACACTGCCCTGATCACCGTCAGTTGTCACGGCCTCAAGCCCGGTCACTATCGCATCACCCGCCAGATCGGCGACAACGGCCGCAACCTGGCGGGCACCAACGACCCCTGGCGCGACTCGAAGCTCCTGCGCATCGCCACCGGCGGATTCCTCGGCAAGATCATCAGCTCGCCCCAGCCCAAGCTCGCGGGCAACTTGAACATCACCACTGACCTCGTTCTCAACGACTGGCTTGCGCCGTATCGCTCGATGATTGCCGTGCCCGCGTTTCAGGAAGGACTGGCGACGCACTGGGCCATCAGTTTCAAACGAGAAGTCAATGCGTTTACAGCCGTCGATCTGGAGGAGAACATTCTCCGCGCCAACCTCATCGGCACCACGGTGAGCAACGTGGTGATGAACCGCAAGCTGCGCGAGCTCAATGAAAAGATGCAGCGTGAGGTGGATCAGATCGCGGCGATCCAGAAGGCCTTGCTCCCGCGCGTGCTGCCGAAGATTGATGGCCTCGAACTGGCGGCGAGCTACGAGACTTACGATGTGGCGGGCGGCGACATGTACGACTTCGTCAGCCTGAATCATTACACCCAGCGCGACCAAGGCAGCCCGAGCGACCCGTGGGGTTTCATCATTGCCGATGTCAGCGGACATGGCCCCGCGGCTGCGACCATCGCCGCCATGCTCAACGCGATTCTCTACACCTACCCGCACAGTCGCCCCGCCGAGACCGGCTCACCAGCCGATGTCCTCGCCTACGCCAATCAGCACCTGTGCGCCAAGCGCATCGATCACTCCTTCGTCACCGCCATCGTCGCCGCCTACAACCCGCAGCACCGGCGATTCACCTTCGCCCGCGCCGGCCATCCGCCGCCTATTTTGAAAGAGACAGGGCAGCCGCTCGTCCGCCTCGAACAGAACGGCGGCATCCCGCTGGGCGTACTCGAGGATGCGGCGTACGAAAATATCGTCGTGCAGATGAAGCCCGGGCAGACCCTCGTGCTCTACACCGACGGCATCAGCGAATCGGTGAACCTCAAGGAAGAAATGTTCGGCATCGAAGGCATCGAACAGGCCCTGGACAAATGCACAGGCGAACCGCAGTGCGTGGTGACGTCCATCAACGAAGCCTTGCGGATTCATGAGGGCGGGCAGAAGCCGAGCGATGATCAGACGATCGTGGCGATGAAGGTGGTGTGAGGGGAAATTCCAAAGACGAAAGTTCCAAATCTCAAACAATCGAGCCAAAATTCAACCTTCGGATAATGCGAAGGGACCGGGCCTGTGCTTGGTCCTTTTTTCTTTTCGTGTATTGTGATTTTTGTCTTTGTTTGTGATTTGGATCTTTTGTCTTTGGAGTTTTCATTATGAGCAACGTGATGCACTTCGGCGCCAAAGGCGATGGCACCACCGATGACTCCGACGCCATCCAGCACGCGCTGACCAACGGCGACGGCGTGCTCGAACTGCCGCGCGGCGACTACCTCATCACCCGCACCATTCAGATCCCCCTCGTGCAGGCCCGCCGCACCGCCATCACCGGCTTCGGCGGGACCGCGAAGGTGATCATGGCCGGCGAAGGGCCCGCGTTTCACATCCTGGGCAACCACACCGGCACCGCGCACCCGCCTGACTTCAAGCCCGACATCTGGGCCAGTCAGCGCATGCCCACGGTGCAACACATCGAAATCGAAGGGCGCGGCGACGGGCTGGCCGACGGCTTCCGAGTCGAAGGCGTCATGCAGCCGACGTTCGAAGGCGTGCTGCTCCGCGAGCTGCGCCACGGCATCCACGTCGTCAAACGCAACCGCAACCTGCTCATCACGCACTGCCACATCTACCACTGCTCCGGCATCGGCATTTATCTCGATGGCGTGAATCTCCATCAGACCAACATCGCCTCGAGTCACATCAGCTACTGCCGGCTCGGTGGCATCCGCATCGAGCGCAGCGAAATCCGCAACCTTCAGATCACCGGAAACGACATCGAATACAACAACGCGGCCACCTTCAAGGGCATGCCGGCCGAGCCCACGGCGGAAATCTTCATCGATGCCTCCGCGCCCGGCGCCAGCGTGCGCGAAGGCACCATCGCCAGCAACACCATCCAGGCGACCTACTCCGCAGGCGGCGCGAACGTGCGCATCATCGGCGGCGAAGGGACCGATGACAGCGGCGCACTGAACCGCAAGGCGGGCATGTGGACCCTCACCGGCAACCTCATCGGCAGCCAGGAAATCAACGTCCACCTGAAGAACGCCCGCGGCGTGGTCGTCACCGGCAACTTCATCTACTCCGGCCACCAGCGCAACATCCTCGTCGAAGGCTCCAAGAACATCGTCATGAGCGGCAACTGCTTCGAGCACAATCCGGACTACAAGGAGAAGGAATTGTGTACCGGCGTGCGCATCGAAGGCAGCGAGAACGTGAGCTTCACCGGCTCCATCCTGCATGACTGCCAGGCAGGCAAACACACGGTGCCGACGGAGGCGAAGTTTGAGCGCGAAGGTTTGCTGGAAGTCGTCAAGTGCAACCGCGTCACCATCAGCGGCAATCAGATTCTCGATGGCGTGCCGCACGGCGTGTTCATCGATGGGTGTGAACAGGTCTCGCTGACGGGTAACACGATCGTGGACACGCGCGCGGAGAAGCTGGGGAAGGAGGCGGTGATGCTGAAGACGAAGCCGAAGGTGATGGTGATGGAGGGGAATATCGTGGATCCGCAGGCGTGATTGACCATGGCCGATCTCGATCAACTCCGGGACGCGATCACAGGCGAGGGCGACTACGCGCGCGCGCCTGATTCGCCGATCGAGCGTGACACCATCTGCCAGGGCTGCGGCTACAACCTGCGCGGCATCGCTGAGTCGGCTGTGTGTCCTGAGTGCGGGACGCCCGCGGCCTTCTCCATCAAGGGCGATCGGCTTCAGTACGCGAATCCGAAGTGGCTGGGCACGGTGCGCCGCGGGCTGCTGATCGCCTCGGCCAGTTCGCTCCTGTACGTGCCGCTGTCGTTCGTTCTGGGTGCGTTGGCATTTCTCCTGCCGCTACCGGAGTGGATACAGATCGGGCTGACGCTGGCGGGGCCGGTGGTTTGCAGTCTGGCGATGGGATACGGTTCGTTTCTGATGACGGCTCCGGAGCCGAGGCTTCATGGCGACGAAGCGCCGTTGAACTGGCGGCGGGCGGTGCGCGCAGCGAGTGTGCTGGCGGCGCTGGTGGTGCCAGCCTACCTGGCGGCGATGGTGCTGCATGCCCAGGGCGCGTGGCGAATCAGCCGGGAGACGTGGAGCATCCTCGGTTACACCTTGCTGGTCGTGCCCGCGGCGATCTACGGCTGCCTCGGCCACCTGCGCACACTCGCCCGGCGCATTCCTGATCCTCCACTGGTCACCACCACTAGCATCGTGCTCATCGGTCTTCCGATCACCTCCGTGCTTTTCATCCTCAGCCCGCTGCGCGAAAGCGACGAGGCCCACTTCTGGCTGGAGGTCGTGCCGGTGACGCTCTTTCTCATCTGGACCTTCGCGCTGGTGTGGATGTATGCCCTGGCGCTGGCGTCGCCGGCGCAGAAGGCGCAGCTTAAGGCGAGGCGGTGAACGCGCGAAGACCCACGGTCGGGAGACCGTGGGCTTTGATTGGTCTATTCACTTGATTTGTCGAGTTCCTCGCGGAGCTTGCGCAACATGTCAAACGCCTGTAATGGTGAAAGGGAATCGAGATCGACCTTGCGAAGTTCGGTCATCGCGGGGTGTTCGACGTATTCGGTGAAGAGGGACATTTGTGCGGGTTTCCCTTTTCGAGCGGAACCCACGGTCGGGAGACCGTGGGCTTTGGGTTTGGAATCTTTCCCTTCGTCAAGAGCGGCGGTGCCGTTGTGGTTGACTTCGAGTTGTTCCAGCAGCACATCGGCACGTTCGACGACCTCCGGCGGTAGACCGGCGATCTTGGCGACGTGGATGCCGTAGCTGC
This sequence comes from Phycisphaeraceae bacterium, assembly GCA_040902585.1. Classification (GTDB taxonomy): domain Bacteria; phylum Planctomycetota; class Phycisphaerae; order Phycisphaerales; family Phycisphaeraceae; genus JBBDXA01. The sequence goes on along the minus strand of JBBDXA010000112.1, from coordinate 224 downwards.
GGCTGGCGGCACCGGGCAGGATGCGATGCAGGAAAACGATCTGCCCCTGCCATTCGCGCACGGTGACGTTCAGGTTGGTGACATTATCGAATCGCTCAGGGAGCTGGGTGAGCTCGTGGTAGTGCGTGGCGAACAGCGTTCGGCAGCCACGACGGGCGAGATGTTCGGCGATGGCCCAGGCGAGGGAGAGGCCGTCGAGCGTGCTGGTGCCGCGCCCGATCTCA
>JBBDXA010000111.1:0-5079 GCA_040902585.1 Phycisphaeraceae bacterium | reverse complement strand
CTCGACCCTCCCCCAGCCCCTCCCTGGGAGGGAGGGGAGTTCGAGCCAGACCTCACACAGCACCCCGCCGCTGGCGCGTAACCGGCCTTCCAACCGATGCAATCTTTAGCAGGAAGGCATGCTTGCCGCCTTGAGATTCGCTGGTTTTTCGGAGCTTTCATTCGATGCTCACTTTCACCGACAAACAGCGCGCCCGCGACTGCCAGGGCTATCGCCGACGGGATTTTCTCAAGCTCGGCGCCTTGGGCCTGGGCGGTCTGGCGCTGCCCGGTCTGCTCGCACGGCACGCCGCGGCGGCAGGCGCGCCCACAGGCATTCGCGACAAGGCCGTCGTCCTCCTCTTCCTTCAGGGCGGGCCTTCGCACATCGAAACCTTCGATCCGAAGATGAGCGCGCCCAGCGAGTACCGCTGCATCTTCGGTGACACGCCGACCAATCTGCCCGGCGTTCGCTTCGGCTCGCACTTCTCGCGCATGGCGAAGATCGCCGACAAGCTCGCCATCGTGCGATCCTTCCAAAGCAAGAACGGCGGACACACTTACGAGAGCGTCACCACTGCCAGCAACCCGCTCAAGGCGGCGATGAGCGCGATCTACGCCCGCATCGCAGGGCTCAACAACAAGACCACCGGCATTCCCAACAACACGCTCATCCTTCCCGAAGCGGTCAAGGCCGGCGTGAAGCTCGGCTCCAACTTTGAAACAGGGGCGCTGCCCACGCTCACGCAGGCGGGCTCGCTCGGCCAGACCTTCGCGGCATTCAACCCCGCGGGCGGCGGCAACCTGAAACAGAACATGGAGCTTCGCCTCGAACCCGATCGCCTGCGCGATCGCCGGCATCTGCTCGCACGCCTGGACCGCATTCGACGCGATGCTGATGCCTCGGGCATGCTCGAAGGCGTGGACACCTATCAGCAGCAGGCATTTGACATCATCATGCGCGGCGTGGGCGAAGCGTTCGACCTTTCCAAGGAAGACCCGCGCACGATCGAAAAGTACGACACCACCAAACTCTTCCGCCTCGATGAAGTCACGCGCTGGCACGACATGGCCCGCGCCAGCAACCTGCTGGGCCATCAGATGCTGCTCGCCCGCAGACTTGTTGAGGCGGGCTGCGGGTTCGTCACCGTCAGCGACTGCGGCTGGGACATGCATTCCAACAGCAACAGCCCCAAGGGCCTGGGCGCGATGAACTGGCTCGGCCCGCAGACGGATCATGCCGTCGCCGCCTTCGTTGAGGACATTCACGCACGCGGGTTGCAGGACAAAGTGCTGCTCATCGTGACGGGCGAAATGGGACGCTCGCCGCGCATCAACAACAACGGCGGCCGCGAACACTACGGCGAACTCACGCCCCTCATCTTCGCCGGCGGCGGCCTGAAGATGGGCCAGGTCATCGGCCAGAGCGATGCCAACTGCACCGTGCCTAACAGCGAGGCCTACCAGCCTGAGCATCTGATGGCGACGGTGATGAACTACCTGTTCGACCCGGCTGAGCTTCGCCTTCAGCCGAACCTGCCGCGCGAGATTCTCACGCTCGTCGAAAAAGGCAAGCCGATCCGCGAGCTGTTCTGAGAGCACCCTCCGGGAGCACCATCCCGACAGGGTGGTGCTATTGTCGTCCGCCTGTCTGTTGGGCGATCGGCGCGAAAGATATCCGTGAGCGAATAGCACCACCCTTTCGGGATGGTGCTCCGGCAAGCGGCTATCATGAGTCTCATGGAAGTTGCATACGACGGAACTGCCGCCGCGTCGCTCGATCGCAAGACGCTGCTGGCGCTGGTGCAGGCGAGCCGGCTCATCAATGATGAACTGGACCTGGACACGGTGCTGTACAAGATCGCGCAGCAGGCCGCGGTCGTGGTCGATGCTGAAGGCTCCAGCGTGCTGCTCCTTTCGCCCAGCCGCGATGAGCTTGTTTTTCAAGCCGTGGTCGGCCCCGCGGGCAAGGTGCTCAAAGGTGTTCGCATCAAGGCGGATCAGGGCATTGCCGGTCAGGTCGCCCGCACCGGCCGCAGTGTGCGCGTGGATGATGTGAAACAGAACGCCAACTTCTTCGCGGGCATCGACGCCAGAACCAAGACGCAGACCAGTAGCCTGCTGGCCGCGCCGATGATGCATCGCGATGAAGTCGTCGGCGTGATCGAAGTGATCAACCCGCTCAATCGCGACAACTTCACCGACAACGATCTGGAGCTTCTGAAAATCTTCGGCAACCTCGCGGCGACTGCGGCGCGCAACGCCCAGCGCTTCGAGCAGGTCAATCGCGACAACCGCGGCCTGCGCGAGTCGATGCCCGCGCCGCACATCATCGGCCAGTCCCCGCCCCTGCGCAAAGTGATGGACCTGTGCCGCCGCGTCGCCAAAAGTAAAGCCACCGTGCTCATCACCGGTGAAACAGGCACGGGCAAGGAACTCGTCGCCCGCGCGATTCACGATCAATCCGACCGCCGCGACAAGCCTTTCATCGCCATCAACTGTGCTGCCCTTCCCGAGACGCTCTTGGAAAGCGAACTGTTCGGCCACGAGAAAGGGGCGTTCACCGGCGCGATCGATCGCAAGCTCGGCCGCTTCGAACTGGCTGACGGCGGCACACTGTTCCTGGATGAGCTGGGCGAGATGAATCAGTCCACGCAGGTGAAACTCCTGCGCGTTTTGCAGGAGCAGCAGTTCGTTCGCGTGGGCGGTGTCGAGACGACGAGCTGCGATGTGCGTGTGGTCGCGGCGACCAACCGCAACCTTGAGCAGGAGATGGAAGCCGGGCGATTCCGAGCGGACTTGTATTATCGCCTGAATGTTTTTCCTCTCGCGCTGCCTCCGCTGCGCGAGCGCATCGAGGACCTGCCGCTGCTGGTGAAACATTTTGTGCAGCAGGTGGTGCCGAGCCTTGGCGTGCCTGAACCGCGGATTGCGGATGCGGCGATGGTGAGCCTGATGCAGTACCACTGGCCGGGCAACATCCGCGAGCTTCGCAATGTGGTGGAGCGGAGCACGCTGCTGGCCAGCGGGGAGATCACGACGGAGGTGCTGCCGCCCGAGGTCGTGCGCGGCGGAGCGCAGGCGAGGGCGGCGAGCAAAGGCAACGACGCGCAGGGCGAGATTTCGTCGCCTTCGTCCAATGCATCCACCGGCTCGAAACTCGCCGACCACGAACGCGCCCTCATTCTCGCAGCCCTGACCGAGTCGGGCTGGAATCAGTCGGAGGCGGCCAGGCAGCTTGGCATCAGCAGAGATCATCTTCGATACCGGGTGAAAAAGTACGGTTTCCAGAAGCCGGGCAAGGGCTGAAACGGGTAAAAACCGGGGCCTGTTTCCCACCCAAGTGGTTTCCCGGTGGGGCATTTTTCCCATTTTCACCCAGTTCTCAGCCATCGCTTTGATCCTCATTTCACGTCAACAGACTGTCCATCAGGCACTTACGTTACTTCGCTCGAATTGTGGCACGCGGCCTGCATGATCATTCTCGGACGCGATGGAGACTCGGGTTGGCGGAGGGGCCTTCCCGGGAAGAGAATGGATTCGCCGCTGGCGGCAGCGACAGGCCAAGGACTCGGTCGAGGATTCTTCAAGGCTCCGCAAGCGCCCTGAATCATCAACCGAGCACCCAGGCACCCCCGCGGCGGGGAGTCCGAGCGCGACCATGGACGTGGCGGTGGAGTTGGCCGGAGGTTCGGAAGAAGTGCCGGCCCGATGAGTCGCAAGGTGATCGGAGGGGAGAACCGACACCTTGCGACTCGCCTGGCGCGGGGCGCTCCGGGGCGCTCCCGGCTTGCCGGCGAGCCGCGCGATTGACATCCCTTTACCCGACAGAGGAGTCCCGGCCCGTTTCGCCCGATGCGGTCACCGGGCTCCTTTTTTTTGCCTCCAAGTGAAACGTGGAAAGTCGAAAGTCGAAAGTGAGAAGCGCAAGGTGAAAAAGGAAAAGGGAAAAGTGAAGGATCCCGCATCCGCACGCCTCCAATCCTTTCCCACTTTGTCCTTTTCACTTTCCACTTCTCACTTTCCACTTTCCACCTTTCACTTTCCACTTGCCTCCCTTCTTCCTCGCTAGCAGCATTCTTACCAAGCCGTTATCATGCCGCGCAGAAGGCGAGTGATGGATCATTCGCCGCGCGTCCCGGTTGTGTTTCACATCGTCCGCATCGCCTCGGCTCCGCGCACGCGAGCCCTCAGCCGACACCAAACCTTCATCATGCCCAAGCCGTCCGCTCACTCGCCGACCGTTCCCCCCGACGCGATCATTCTCGCCGCCGGCAAAGGCAAGCGCATGACAAGGGAGTCGGGTGCGGAAGGCAACTCCGCCTCGCCCGACGCTCCGAGGGACAAGCCTTTGCCCAAGGTGCTCTACCCCGTCGCGGGCAAGCCGATGGTCTGGTGGGTCGTCAAAGCGTGCCAGGCCGCGGGCGTTGAGCGATGCATCGTCGTCATCGGTTACGAAGGTCAGCAGGTGCGCGATGCGCTCGAAGGCGAAGCGAACATTCACTACGTCGAGCAGACCGAGCAGCTCGGCACCGGTCACGCCGCGCGCATGGCGGAACCGCTGTTCAAAGGTCTCCCGCCGCGCGATGTGTTCGTCCTCGCCGGCGATGGTCCGCTCATCCGCGCGGACACGCTTGCCCTCCTTCTCGAAACCCATCGCAGCGCCGGCGCCGGATCCACGCTCGCCACTGCGAAGCTCGAAGACCCCACCGGCTACGGCCGCGTCCTGCGCTCGCCCGCCGGTGATCTGATCGCCATCGTCGAACAAAAAGACGCGACGCCGGAGCAGCTCGCCTGCCGCGAAGTGAACCCGAGTTACTACTGTTTTCGCAGTGATTTGCTCTTTGCCGCGCTGGGGCGGGTGAAACGAAACAACGCTCAGGGCGAGTACTACTTGACGGATGTCCCCAGCATGCTCAAATCGGAAGGCCACGGCGTGAAGGTCGTCGATGCCGTGCCACCCGAAGATGTCCACAGCGTGAACAACCCCGAACAACTGGCACTGGTCGATCGACTGATGCGTGAACGAATTTCCGAAAGTGCTGCAACTCGAATCTGACCCCTGACTCCTGACCCCTGACCCCTGACTCCTGACCCCTGA
>JBBDXA010000110.1:32000-32864 GCA_040902585.1 Phycisphaeraceae bacterium | reverse complement strand
ACCATCCCGACAGGGTGGTGCTAATGACTTACGTCCTACCGTGATGTCCCGATGCGCCGACTGCGTGCAGCGGCAGCGGTCCAGTGATCGAGTGGCAACGCAGCACCCTCTCTCCATTCGTGTGCCAACAGCACCACCCTTTCGGGATGGTGCTCCACTACAACCCCTTCGCCGGCACACCACCCACCTTCGCCCCCGCCGCGACAGGCTTCGTCACCACCGCCCCCGCGCCGACGATCGCCCCTTCACCCACATCCGCCATCACGACCGCGTTCGCCCCGATCCACGCGCCTTTACCGATGGTCACCTTGCTGAACTGCTGTTCGTTATCGCGCATCTCTTTGCCGCTTGCGGCTTCGCGTCCCCCGGGCTTTGTCCCATGCTGATGCCTCCCCGACAGAATCTGCACGCCATCCGCAAACATCACATCATCACCAATCTCCGCCCAGCCAATCGTACACATGCGCCCGATGTACACGCGCTCACCAATCATCGCCTGCCGCTTGCTGAACAGTGACATGAATCCGAAATGCACATCGCTGCCCACGGAGCCGAGCGTCCAGCGATAGAACCATTGCCGCGCGTAAATGCCGAGCTGTCCGGGCACCAGCGCGATGCGTTCACTGGAACTGATAAATGCCCGCTCCTGACCGAGGACGAGCTTGCCTATCGAATAGAGAAGCCCGTGCGGAAGGGCGCGGAGCAGGCCGAAGATACGGGCGATGGACTTGGCGGCGGACATGCAGTGATTATCGGTTGAATCTCGGACCACTCCTGATTTCACGCGCAGTACCCCGTCTTTTTCGCACCGGTTAGCGGTCGGGCCGAGTCCGCGAGGCCCACCTGTCCCCGGCCAACGCACGG
>JBBDXA010000110.1:0-31990 GCA_040902585.1 Phycisphaeraceae bacterium | reverse complement strand
CCCCCCCCCCCCCCCCCCCCCCCCCCCCCCACCGCTAAACAGACGACGGATATACTCCCCTTATGGCCGGCGGCGCAAACTTCGCCTTGCGTTCTGCAAGTTGCATTGGCATGCCTTGCATTTTGCATTTCCCCTTCCCGCTCAGGCCTTCACCGCCTCAAGGACTTTTGGGCCGGGGGTTTCCCGTGACTGATGCGTCGCCGGTTCTTCGATGCCCAGCACGCGGTCGTAGATCGCTTTCACCTTTTCCATCCGGCGGGTGAAGCTGTATTCCTTCTCGATGAGCGATCGGCCTTGCGTCGCCAGATGGTTTCGCATGCCCGGATCGCGCACCGACTTGCGAAGTGCATCGGTCAACAGGTCCGCATCGCCGATGTCCACGAGCAGGCCGTTCTCGCCGTCGGTAATCATCTTCGGCACGCCCGCGACTTTCGTCGAGACCACGGGCACGCCCATCGACATCGCTTCGAGCACGACGTTGGGCAGCCCTTCGCGCAGGCTGGAGAGACAGAAAAGATCCATCGCGTGATACAGGCCGACGGTGTCGGAAACGAACCCCAGGAGTTTGACGCGATCACCGACCTTGAGCTGGGCGATGAGCTTCTCGAGTTCAGGCTTCGCGTCGCCGTCGCCTGCGATCCACAGTTCGATGTCGTGCCCTTCGCCGATGAGCTTCGCGGCTGCCTGGATGAGAAGGTTAAAACCCTTCTCCGCGCTGAGGCGGCCGACCGCGCCGATGACCAGGCGATTGGCGGGTGTGTTCATCTGCTTACGCAGCTCCGCCTCCGCAGGCGCGTGTTGACGCTTGAACATGTTTTCATCGATCGCATTATGTACCAGCGAACAGCGATCTTCCGGCACGCTCAGCTTCAGGGCCCGTTCATGCAGGTCTTCCGATACGCAGATCACATGGTGATACCAAGGCAGCGTCCAGCGATCGACCGCGTAATACAGCGGCGTCTTAAACGTGTGCTTCACCCAGCCATGCACCGTGGTGACGAGTTTCATTTTGTAGAACGGACGCAGCAGCAGGCCGACAAGGTTGGACTTGTAGTCGTGGCCGTGCCAGATTTTGACCTGGTACTTCTTGCAGAGCTGGAGCATGCGGGCGAGGACTTTGCGGTCAAAGGGCCCGCGGTCAGGCACGCTGATGAGCGGACTGTTCCAGGAAGCCGCGCGCTTTTGGAGGACGTCGAAGCCTTTGTCCTCAGGCGGGTGCATGTAGGCCGCGGCCAGCCAGTAGTTGGTGTCCGCGAGGAACGGCGAGGAGAGGAGGATGGTCTTGTCAGGCCCGCCGCCCTGTTCGGTGACGACGCGCGTGTGCAGCACGACATCGCGGCCCTGCGGTGCCGTTGGAAGACCGTCGTCGCCTAGTACCAGATGATTCGAAGGAATGTCCAAGGTTTGCCTCCACATTGCGGAAGAATGGTTCCGCAAGGGTCGATCGGCGCGACTTGAGTGTCGCACGAGGACGCGAGGCGGGTCAAGGCGAGGAATTCTTGTTTCGTACACGCCTGCGTCGATGCTGCCGGGTGATACGAAGGGGGATTGAGAAAGGGTCGGTGAATCCGTGAAGTTCGTTTGGCGCGGAGTGCCGATAACCGGCGCGAAACCAAGCCCGATGGCGAGGCTTGGCGAGCCGTCGGGGTATTCGGCGCGCGGACACCTAAGAAGGGAAACAAGAAGCAACAGGCTCCCGATACCCCGACGGCTCGGCGGCCCTCGCCATCGGGCTTGTATCGATTTATGCGCACCAGCCCCGTTTGCTCGCCCGCCGCAATCGCCTACTATTTATAGTCACGCACGAAACACAGGAACGACCATGGGTATTGAAACCGCATTTCCAGTCGACGGCTTCGTCACCACGCAGTTGCAGAAGGTGATCAACTGGGCCCGGCGCTCGTCGCTCTGGCCTATGCCCTTCGCCACCGCCTGCTGCGGCATCGAGCTGATGGCGACGGCGTCGAGCCGATATGACATGGCGCGCTTCGGCTCCGAGGCGATGCGCTTCAGCCCGCGCCAGAGCGACCTGATGATCGTCGCCGGTCGCGTGGCGGTGAAGATGATGCCGGTGCTTCAGCGAATCTATCTTCAGATGACCGAGCCGAAGTGGGTGATCTCGATGGGCGCGTGTGCCTCGACCGGCGGCGTGTTTGATACCTATGCCGTGGTGCAGGGCATCGATCAGTTCATTCCGGTGGATGTCTACGTGCCCGGCTGCCCGCCGCGCCCGGAGACATTGCTCGAAGGGTTGATGGCGATCCAGCGGATTATCGATGAAGACCGCATGCCTCCGAAGGGCCCGAACGGGAAGCGGCTGCCGTTGAATATCGCGGTGCAGCCGACGCATAGCGTGAGGCCGCAGCCGGTGCCGTTGACGGTGGGGCAGACGTGAGTTCATTTTGAGGCGTGCGAACGGCGTGCATTCCACGCTTCACCCCGCCGTTGCCAATAGTTCTTCCACCTGCTTGCGCGTGGTCTTTGTCGCATCCTTGCCCGCGAGCATTTCCGCCAGTTCTTCGATGCGCGATTTGCCTTCGAGATGGGTCACGGTCGTGACGGTCTGTCGCGCGTCGCCGGTGCCGCTGACGGTTTTGCTGATGCGCATGTGGCGGTTGCCGAAGGCGGCGATCTGGGGCAGGTGGGTGATGCAGAGGACCTGGTGTTTGGCGGGGGATGATGTGGCGGGTTGATCGGAGGAGCCGTTGGTCTTCGTGTTCTTCGGGGCGCTCTTTGAAATGCGTTTGCTCGACCCTCCCCCCGCCCCTCCCTGGGAGGGAGGGGAGTCAGAACCCCCCGCCAGCTCGCGGAGTTTGCGGCCGATGACGGTGCCGAGCCTGCCGCCGATGTTGGCGTCGATCTCGTCGAACACGAGCACGCTGATGCGATCGCTGTGGGCGAGGATGGATTTCAGGCCGAGCATGATGCGCGAGAGTTCGCCGCCGCTGGCGACCTTCCGCAAAGGACGCGCCGGCTGGCCGGGGTTGGTGCGGACGAGCATTTCGATCTGGTCGAAGCCGGAGGGGTAGGCTTTGCGGTTGGATTCTTGTGCTTCGGAGACAGGCTCGGCGGGAGCCTCGCCCTCCCGAATGCCATCGCCTTCGCGTGCGACTTCGCCTTCGACAAAGGCAATCTCAAAAAGCGCCTCGGCCATGCCCAGTTCCTTGAGCTGCGCTTCGATCAACGGCCTCAACCTGCGGGCCGCGGCCTTGCGCTTCTCGCTCAGTTCGTCGCCGATCCTTTCCAGTTCACTCACCAGCGCGGCACGACGCGAGTCGATCTGCGAAAGGTCGTCATCCTCACCGCGCAGCTTGTCGAGCTTCTGGCCGATGTCTGCGCGATAGGCGAGGACCTCGGCACCAGGATCGCTCGGGGCATCGCTGTTCGTCGCGGCTCGCTTGCCGAGCGCGCCGCGCGTGGAGCCGTACTTGGTAGCGAGGCGATTCAGCGTGTTGAGGCGGTCTTCGATCTCCACCAGTTCGCCCGGGTCCTGATCGAGGCGATCGACGTACCGCGCCAACTCGAAGGCCGCGTCCTGAAGGCTGAGCGTGGCTGAGCGCACCTGTTCGCTCACATCGCGCAGCTCCTCATCCAGCTCGACCATCTCGCCCATGAGGTGGGTCAGCATCTGGAGCCGTTCGACGATCGCCCCTTCGCTGTCATACAGAGCTGCATACGCCTTGCCCGAATCCTGTTTCAACTGCTTGAGATTATTCAGCAGCGCGTGGCGGGCCTTCAGTTCGCGAAACTCCCCTTCCACCAGCTCCGCGGCGTCTATTTCCTGGGCCTGAAACTCATAGAGATCTCGCTGCTGGGTGCGCAAATCAGCCGCGGCTGAAAGCTCTTCTCGCCGCTGATCCAGTTCGACGAGCTGTCGCTGCCGCTCACCGAACGCTTCGCGCAGGTCCATGGTGCGGGCGAAGCCGTCGAGGACTAACAGTTGATTAGAAGGCTTGAGCAGGTACTGGTGGTCGTGCTGGCCGTGGACATCGACGAGCAGTTCACCTATTGCGCGGATCATGCCTGCGGTCGCGGGCTGACCGTTCAGGCTCGCGCTGCTGCGCCCCGAGGCGTACAGCTTGCGCGTGATGAGCAGCGGCTCGCCCTCTTCAAGCGTGACATCAGCGAGCGCGGCGATCTCGGCGGCTACTTTCGGATCGTTCAATTCGAACACGCCGCTGATGCGGGCTTCCTCCGCGCCGGCTCGGATGAGTTCAGCCGCCCCACCGCTGCGCAGACCTAAGAGAAGTTCGAACGCGCCGATGATCAGGCTCTTGCCCGCGCCGGTCTGACCGGTGAAGCAGTTGAGCCCGCTCGACAGCTCGATGCAGATGTCTTCGATGACGGCCAGGTTGGATATGTGCAGTTCGCGGAGCATCCCTACTCTCGATTGAAGAATGGGGCTATGATAGCTGAAACAGCCGCCTCGCGGGACACGTCGCCGCAGGCGCGGCCGCGTGACAAGCTGACAAATCACCTGAAATCCAAGGCTGCGCGGCTGGCCGCGCCGGTCAGGGAGAATCATTCGATGCCACGGATCGTACGACACAGCAACGGACTTCTGCGCTCCGCGCTGGCCGCGCTTCTGGCGCTGGGCGCGATGAGCGGGGCGTTGGGGCAGGAGCAGCCGAACGAACCGGCCAAACAACCATCAGACACCGCCAGGCAGCCCGAGGCCACGAAGCAACCGGACGCGAAGCAGCCGGACGACGCGAAGCAGCCGGACGCGAAGCAGCCGGCCGACCCGACGACGGCACCGGCCGATCCGAATCAGCCCGTTCAACCGTTGCCGCCGACGACCGCGCCGACGGCAGGCGGCGAAGAGCGGCCGTGGCTCACACCGGAGTTGCTTCAGAGTCGGCTGACGGCGATCGATACATCGAGTGATCTGACCGCGGAACAAAAGACGGCGGCCGGGGAGATGATCAAGCAGGCAATGAACGCACTGTCGGAGGCGACCAAGGCCCGCGCTGACGCAGCCAAGACCAAGCAGGACGCGGAAGCCGCGTCGCCGGCGACTAACAAGATCAAGGCGGACCTGAAGGCGATGGATGAGACGCCGCCGCCGCCGTTCATCCCGAACGTGACGAAGGAGACAACGTCAGAGGATCTACATCAGCAATTGAACGCGGCCAAGGAGGAGCTAGCGAACTGGCAGAGGGATCTGGCGACGAAGGATGCGGACATCAAGGCATTCGCGGATCGCCAGTCTCAGCGGCGCGAACGGATGGAAGGTTATAAGAAGGATGTGGCGACGTGGGAAGTCGAGTCCGCCAAGGAACCGGTCCCGGCGGAAAGCGAGCTAATCGCCGGCGCGCGCCGGCTGCGCGCCTTCTCGCTCCTTCGCCAGGCGCGGGCCAAGCTTGCAGCGGACCAGACACGTGAAGAGACGCACGCCTCTCGCCTGGCGCTGGACACGGCCAAGCGAGACTGGGCGGCGCGTCAGATCAGGCCGGCCGAGCAGAAGGTCAAGGCGCTGGAGACGGCGTTGACGGCCAAGCTCCAGGAGGAGGCCGCGATTGCCGCCGCCGACGCACGTCGGCAGCTCGAAGAGGCGATGAACAAGGCACCGGAGGTCGCGGGCATCATCCGCCTCAACGCGGCCGACAAGAAGAAGAACGCCGAGTTGGCGCAGCTTGTCGCCCAGATGGAGCCCAAGCCCGCTGCGGTGCACAAGCAGATCGAGGAGATGGATCAGGACCTGACGAAGCACAAGGAGCGCATCACCGAGCGTGGTCTGGATCAGAAAGTCGCGCGCGATCTGCTCAAGCGCCGGCGCACACTGCCCACCCCGCGACAGATCAACCATGAGATCGACCAGCTCCAGGCGAAGCTGCGCGACTACGAGGACGAGCTCGAAAAGCTCCAGGCGCAGAAGCGCGAGTTCGATGACTTCGAGCAGAAGGTCAAGTCGATCCTCGTGCGGCTCGACAGCTCGCTCTCGGATGAGAAGCGGGCTGAGATCGAAGCGGAGGTGCGCAAGCTGTTCTCCGAGCGACGCCAGCTTATCAACGAGCAGATCGCCCACTACCAGAAGCTCTACAGAGCCGTCGATCAACTGGAGGAAGCCAAGTCCGATCTGCGGAAGAAGTCGGCGGAGATGGGCGAGTTCATCGACACGAACCTGCTGTGGATCGCCGACGCTCCGCCCATTTCCGCGCAGACCGCCAGCGACCTGGGCATCACCATCGTCTGGCTCGTCAGCCCCGCCAATTGGGCCGGTTTCGTGAACACGGTCAAGGAAGAGTTTGGCGACCAGTTCGCCATCGTCGCCTTCATCGTGCTGCTGTTTCTCGTGCTGCTGTCGCTGCGCATCCGCATCAGGCGCAAGCTGGAGGCGATCAACGCCGACCTGAAGCGCATCGAGTCAGACAAGTTCCTGCTCACGCCGCTGGCGATGCTGCTGACCTTCGTGCTGGTGCTGCCCTGGCCCGTACTGGTCGGCGGTCTGGCGCTGGTCCTGCGCGCGTCGTTCACCGCGCCCGAGTTCACGCGCATGATCGCCATCGCGCTGCTGGCCAGCTCAATCAGCTACCTGACCATCCGCACGCTGATCGGCTTTCTCAGGCCCGCAGGTGTGGCCGAAGAACACCTGCGCTGGCGCGATTCCACCGTCGGCGTGCTGCGGCGGAACCTGCTGTGGCTCCTGCCCATCGCCGTCCTGTGCTCGGGACTCATCGCCGGCCTGTCGTGGCTCAATGACGACGCCCGCACCGATTCGCTCGGCCGCGTCGCTTACATCCTGTTCATGCTCTCGATCGCCGTGTTCCTGTTTCGCGTGCTGCATCCCAAGCGCGGCGCGGTCGCGCAGATCCTTCGAGAAACGCCTGACAGCCTGATTGCCAAAGTGCGGTGGGTCTGGTTTCCCGTGATGGTGTTCCTGCCCCCGGTCCTCGCGATTCTGGCGGGCATCGGCTACTTCTACACCGCCCAGACCGTCGGCGGCACGCGCCTGCTGGCGACGATGTGGCTGATGCTGGCGGTACTCATCCTGCAAAGCCTGGCGCTGCGCTGGCTGTTTGTCGCGCAGCGAAAGCTCGCTCTCCAGAAGGCGCTGGAGCGGCGCGAAGCCAAGGCCAAGGCCGCCGCCGCGGCTGCGGAGAAATCAGAGGAAGGGCCCAAGACCATGGGCGAGGATGCGCCGATCGTCATCGAGCAGCCGACGATCGACCTGGCGCAGATCAACGAACAGACGCGGCAGTTGATCCGCGCGATGTTGACCGTCAGCACGGTGGTGGGTCTCTATCTCATCTGGGCGGGCGTGCTGCCGGCCCTGCGCGTGCTGGATGAAATCAATCTCTGGCAGTACGGCCTTGACGCCGCCAGCAAGCCGCAGTTCATCACCCTCTCGAGCGTGCTGCTGGCGATCATCGTCACCTTCGTCACCGTCGCGGCGAGCAAGAACGTGCCGGGCCTCCTGGAGATCACCATCCTCAAACGCACATCGATGGACGCCGGCGGACGCTACGCCTTCGCCACCGTCACGCGATACATCATCATCGTCATCGGCATTATCTTCGCCTTCAAGGCCATCGGCATCGGGTGGTCCAGCGTGCAGTTTCTCGTCGCGGCTGTCTCCCTCGGTTTAGGCTTCGGTCTCCAGGAGATCTTCGCCAACTTCGTTTCGGGACTCATCATTCTCTTTGAACGCCCCGTGCGCGTCGGTGATGTCGTCACCGTAGGCGATGTCACCGGCAGCATCTCCCGCATCCGCATCCGCGCCACCACCCTTGTCGACTGGGACAACAAGGAGCTGATCGTTCCCAACAAAGAGTTCATCACCGGCCGCATCATGAACTGGTCGCTGTCGAGTACGGTCACGCGCGTGGTGATCAAGGTCGGCGTCGCCTACGGCTCGGACGTCGCCCTCGTGCAGCGATTGCTTATGGAAGTGGCGGCGGAGAATCCGATGACTGCCGATGATCCCGCCCCCCGCGTCGTGTTCACGAGCTTCGGCGACAGCTCTCTGAACTTTGAACTGCGCGTTTTCACCCGCGTGCTCGCCGATCGCCTGCCCACGATCCACCAGGCGCACGAAGCGATCGACCGCAAGTTCCGCGAGCACAAGATCGAGATCCCCTTCCCGCAGCGCGACCTGCACGTGCGATCGGTCGACTCGGGTGTCTCGTTCAGCAATGGTTCAGGCAACGGCGACAGCGGTTCGCGCGGAAGCGAGCGGAAGGAGCCGGCTTCGCAGGAATCGCGGAGCTGATTCACGCAAGTTCACCGGCAGCGGACCCACTCCGCTTCGGCCTGCCGGGCCTTGGGGAAGAGCACCTGGTCCTCGAGGCGGGTGTGTTCGCTCAGGTCCGCGTCCAGAGATGCGAGCGTATTCATCAGTGTACAGTAGGCTTGATCCGCATCAGGTGGCTTTTCGAATCCGTTCGTGAGATCACGAATCAGCTTCTGCGCATCCCTGGCCAGTTCGTGATCGTGATCCAGATCCTCGATTACCTCGTCGATCTTTCCATCGTGAATGCCCGGCCTGGACCGGGCATGATCGAGCAGAACGATCGCCGGGAAAACGACCTGTTCCTCGCGAACGATGTGTGCCTTCATCTCCTGCCACATGGGCCTGAGCACATCGCCGAGGGCCGCCAGCGTGGCGCTGCGCGGTGATCGATGAGCGCCGGACTCTTCCAGGAGTTTCAGCGCTCGAGGCATCTGCAGCCTCAGCATTGCGTGATGTGTGCTGACAATGTGATCGATCAGATCGCGAAGACTCATCGTCGCAAACTGATCTGCAACAGTTGACTTGCCTGTGTCTTTCGCGTGTCGAGATGGGAGGGTAGCGTTCATCAGACCGCTCCTTTGCGACGGTCATTTTCTCCAGCGGACCGCCACGCAGTCCTCTTTTTCCTTCCTCACTTCATTGGAGGCATGCGGCGGGCAGAAGTCCATACGAGTCACCCTGATCGGGCGATGGGTGTCCATCGTGCATACGAATGTTGCCGCGGGATGAGGGGGTGCTTCAGTGCCCGAACCGGGCTGCGAACGCCTCGGGCATTTGCGGATCATTCAAGGCGACGCCCGCCTTGCGCGTGTGGGAGTGACACTTCACGCACAACATCGTGAGCTGCACATAGTCGAGCGTGCAGGCTTCCAGCTTCTTCGCATTGGCGTGAACGACAAGGGCGTCGGCCACATCCTGAAAATCCTTGCTGAACTTGATGTACTCCGGCGTCCTGTGAACGTTCCAGGCATCGGCGCGGGACAGGGCCGCCAGATTCTGGCCGCCCTTTTTGATGCGGTCGAAATCTTCCAGGGCAAGCCCTTCCAGAACGGACTGCGTGTGGGCCAGCTTGGCCTTCATCACATTTTTCAGTTCAGGGATGTTCGGCTGGCTGAGCGTACGCATGGCCGATACGCCGACGAGGCCGGCGACGACCAGGGTGATGAAAGCTCGTTTACGCATGATGGCACCTCCGTGAGGGGTAGGATGAACTGCTCTCCCCACGATGATGGCACATGATGCAGCGATATAGAATCGGTTCGATGCCTAATGCCGCGCCGGGGATTTCCTGATGCGCTTCGTGGTGACCTTTGCATCCACTTGAAGTGCCGGCACCGGTACCATCGCAGGATGCTGGTTCGCCACACTCCTCAAAAGCAGATGCGGCTGCTCGGGTGCCGGCTCCACTTGAGCGTCGGTCGTGGACGGGTGCGATGTCAACACTCGAAACCGCGGCGGCACATGAATGATCGAGTTCCAATCGCCGAACGGGTTCCGCTCCACGCCGAACGCCGCCCAGTCGGTCATCCAGCCGCGATGCGAAGTGAAATAGCGAAAGCGATAGTCGCCGGGTGGGAGTTTCATTTCCGCGTACCACAGGTCGAGCGCAATCCGCGCCATC
This sequence comes from Phycisphaeraceae bacterium, assembly GCA_040902585.1. Taxonomy (GTDB): domain Bacteria; phylum Planctomycetota; class Phycisphaerae; order Phycisphaerales; family Phycisphaeraceae; genus JBBDXA01. Next base: position 22,136 of record JBBDXA010000110.1, on the reverse strand, counting down.
GGTGTGGCGGAAACGGACCAGTCATTGAAATCGCCCGCAAGGTAAACGGATTGAACCACCGGACAACGGAAACGGAATTGCACGATATCGCCCTGGACTTGAATCACGATGTACCTCCCTGTGATCGAACACGCAGGCTCCAATGCTCGGCATGATTGAAACAGGCCGACCGGGCGGTGTCCATAGGTGCGGACCTGACTCTTCCCGTCGGACTTTGCCTGATTACAGACCGCTGCCATCGCGGCTGCCTTCTTCTTCCGGCGAGGTCGGCAAGTGCAGCCCGCATTCCTGTTTCAGGCCTTTGAATCGGCCGGCGCGCTCGTGTTCGTCGCCGGTGATCGGACTGGTCGAATGCCAGTCGCCGATCGACTTGTAGCCTTTGAAGTAGAGCGGGTGATAGGGAAGCTCGTGAGCCTTGAGGTACTCGTGAACGTCCTTCGTGGCCCAGTTGAGTATCGGGTAGATCTGAAACACACCATCGACGAGTTCGACGTTGCGAAGGCCCGCGCGATGGTCAGTCTGCTGTTTGCGGTTGCCCGCCATGCAAGCGACCGCGCCCAGTTCGCGCAGAGCGCGACGCTGCGGCTCGACCTTGCGCAGTTGATCGTACAGGACCAGGTTCTTCGCCTGCTCTTCTTCGCTGTCGCCCAGTTCCCAGAGCTTGCCGTGCTTCACTTCCATCCACGCGGGGCTCAGCGGCGACTGGTATGCCTTCAGATTCAGGCTCAGGCGATCCGCCATTTCCTGGCAGAACTGGTAGGTCTCGGGAAAGTGATAGCCCGTGTCAATGAAGATGACCGGAATAGCGGGGATGACCCGCGTGACCAGGTGCAGCATGACGGCAGCCTGGGCCCCGAAGCTGGAGGTCATGACGAGGCCTTGTGAAAAAGTCTCGGCCGCCCATCGGACGATGGACGGGGCATCGAAGCCGTTCAGTTGATCGTGGACGGCATTCAGGTCGAGTTTCGGGCTGGTCATCGTGGCGGTGCTCACGGCAAATCCTGTGAATAGTGATCATAAGGAGGCGGCCATCATGACCACGCCCCCGAAGCAGGGAGCACGATTGTAGGAGGAGCAGCCCGCGAGGTGAAACGCCGGGCACCCATCTGCCTTCGTGCGGAATTCACCTCGGACTACAGGTCCGCGCGGAAAGGGGACACTTCTATCTGGGTCCAGGCAAGGGACACTTCTATTTGGGTTGACACAAGCGGATGGGTCCGCTTGACCAAAGCATCGCACTATTCGATACTTACGCTCCCAGCTGCCGATCCGGTCCACACCGGTTCGCCCGAGCCTTCCAACCCGCCCGATCTTGTCTTACACGGAGCCTGTTCATGAAGCGATATGCGATCTGGCCAGTCGCGGCGATGCTTTCGCTGGTCCTTCTCGGTTGCCAGAGTGACAAGGGTGCCGCCGCGCCAGTTGAGGGCGATCCGGAATTTGTCAAGCTCATCGGCAAACCGACGGGCCTGCTCATCGAGCCCGTAGACGCCCTGAAGCTGGGCTACAAGATTGACTGGGCCACCAGCATCAATCTCAAGGGCAAGGAATCCGTCACGTCGCTCGCCGTGCTGGGGGATCTGCTGGTCACGGTGGAGCGGCCCGACAACGTGATCACCGCGATCAAGTTCTCCGATGGCACGATGGCCTGGCGCACTTCGGTGGGCGGGTCTTATGACCGGCTCTTCACGCCGTCGCGCGTGGACAACATGATCATCGTCAACACCGAGACGCAGCTCTACAAGCTCGATGCGAACAAGAACGGCGAGTTGTTGGGCAGGGAGAATTTGAAGTCAGCCGTAAACGCTCCGTCCGCGCTCGTCGGCGAGTACGCCGTGTTCGGCGGCTCCGACGGCATGGTCTTTGGACACGACACTCGCGTGGGCTACGCCAAGTGGAGCTATAAAATGCCGGCCCAGATTCTGGTGCCCGCGCAGTCTGCCGGCTCGCAGGTCTTCATCGCCGGGGCTGACGGGCAATACGCCATGTTCCAGGGCCGCACCGGTGAGATCCTCTGGCGCGGCCGGGTGTTCGCTCGCGTGTCCGCTCCGCCGGCCGTGACCTCGGTGGGCGTGTTCATCGCCAGCGAAGACAACTCCATGTACTGCCTGCACCGCTCCACGGGTGAAGACCGCTGGATCTTCCGCTACACCGCGCCGCTGCGATCATCGCCGATCCAGCTTCAGAACGCGGTCTACCTGCCGCTGCCCAGTGGCGAGATTGTGTCGCTGAAGGTGACCGATGGCGCGGAGAACTGGCGCATCAAAACGGAAGACAAACTCGTGGCCCAGGACTCGCACGGCCTTCTGTTCAATGCCGGCAACAAGCTCATTCTTCGCGATCCGCGCAGCGGCAAGCAACTCGAAGAAATCGATGTCAAGGGCTCGATCCAGCACCTGATCGCGGCCGAAGGCGGATCGCTCATCGTCATTTCGCCCAAGGGCAGCATCCTCAAGTTGTCGCCCGTGAAATGATCGTCGGCAGGCGACGGGGGCGCAGGATGGTGGTGAAACCCGCGCCCCGCGCGGTCAACCTTCGCATGCCACGTCAGGCCGGAGAGCCGGTTCCCTTTTTTGGTGTCGATCCATGGCTGATCTGATTCCCGTCAAACGGGCTCTGATTTCCGTCAGTGACAAGACGGACCTCGTCCCCTTCGCGCGCCGCCTCGTGGCCCGAGGCGTGGCCATCATCTCCACCGGCGGCACCGCCCGCGCCCTGACCGAAGCGGGCATCGCTGTCACCGCCATCGATGAAGTCACCGGCTTTCCCGAGATGATGGACGGCCGGCTCAAAACGCTGCACCCGCGCGTTCACGGCGGCCTGCTTGCCCTGCGCGACAATGAAGGCCACGTCGCCGCCATGAAAGAGCACGGCATCGAGCCCATCGATCTGGTCTGCGTCAACCTTTATCCCTTCGAGAAAACCATCGCCAAGCCTGATGTGAAGGATGAGCAGGCGATCGAACAGATCGATATCGGCGGGCCGAGCATGGTCCGCAGTGCCTCGAAAAATCACCGCTTCGTTGCCGTCGTCACCGATCCGGCGCAGTATGACATGGTCGGTGCGGAGCTCGATTCCAACGACGGCTCCACCACGCTTCGGCTTCGCAAACGACTCGCCGCCGCCGCCTTCGCGCGCACCGCGGCCTACGACACCGCCATCGCCCAGTGGATGGCCAAGCGCGATCCTTCCACGCCGGGGCCCGAGCTTTTCCCCGAGGTGATGGTGCTTCGCCTCAACCGCGCGCAGGTGCTGCGTTACGGCGAGAACCCGCATCAGGCCGGCGTCCTGTACCACGACCCGCGCATCGGCGAAGCCAGCGTCGCCACCGCCAGGCAATTGCACGGCAAGGAACTGAGCTTCAACAATCTCTACGACGCCAACGGCGCGCTGGAACTGGTGAAGGAGATCAACCCGGCCGACGCCTGCGCCGCGGCGGTGATCAAACACGCCAACCCCTGCGGCTTCGCGGCGGTGCCTGTCGCAAACGGCGCGGCTGAAGCGTTCGACAAAGCGTATGCCGGCGATCCGCTCGCTGCCTTCGGCGGAATCATCGCGTTTAACTGCAAGGTCGATCTGGCCGCGGCCCAGCGCATCGTCGAAGGGCAGAAGTTTCTCGAAGTCATTGTCGCGCCGGACTACGATCCCGAAGCGCTCGCGCTCATCTGCGACCGCTGGAAGATGGTGCGCGTGCTTCAGACTGATCCGCTTTCCAAGCCCGCGCAGCGCGAGGCAGCCGAGCTGGATTTCAAGAAAATCACGGCCGGCCTGCTCGTGCAGCAGCGCGACCTGGCGACGATTGACCTGGACCGGTGGCAGCACACGGCCGGCCCCGCACCCGGCGATGACACGCTCAATCAACTGTTCCTGGCGACCCTCGCGGTGAAGCATTTGAAATCAAACGCGGTGTGCATCGTGAAGGACGGGGCCCTGGTCGGAGCAGGCGCGGGACAGATGGACCGCGTGGCAAGCTGCCGGCTCGCCATCGACAAGGCCGGTGAAAGGGCCAGGGGCGGCGCGGTCGGCAGCGACGCGTTCTTCCCCTTCCGCGACGGGCCTGATCTGCTCATCAAAGCAGGCGTTACAGCGATCGCCCATCCGGGCGGCTCGAAGCGCGATGATGAAACGATCGCCGCGTGCAATGAAGCGAACGTGACGCTCATGTTCACCGGCATGCGGCACTTCCGGCACTAATCGGCCTGCGCAGTCTGAACGCTGCTCCCCTCGACGAAGGTGCGCCCGCGCTCCCAGATCTCATGCTTCCACACCGGCAGCTCCCGCTTGAGGCGATCGATGAGATATCGGCACGCTTCAAATGACTCGCCTCGGTGCGGCGTCGCCACCTGGATCACCACGCTCGCCTCGCCGAGGGCCACCGGGCCCCGCGAATGCATTAGCCGAATGACTTTGCAGTCCCACCGCGCAGCGGCATCACGCGCCATCGCTTCCAGCAGCTTCACCGCCATCGGTTCGTACATTTCATACTCGAGGCGTTGAAGGGCGCCGAACTCGGCATGCCGCTCGCCGCGCGTGCGACCGAGGAAGACACACTCGCCGCCGCAGTCCGCGGGCCAGTCGAGCGGCTGGGCTGAAACAGGGCCGACCTGCACCCCGGCAATGATGTGTGGGAGGGACGAGGTCGCCGCGCGATTCTGCTTGTCGCTGGAGTCGCTCACGGTGCGGTATTGAAAGGCGAGGAACTGGAATTGGTTCCGCTCGCCGGCGAGGAAGGCGCGGTGGTGGAACCTGAAGGCGTATTCGTCGTTGATTGTGGGCCGGTGCCGCGCGCCGGCTTTTTCTCCTCGCTGCTGCCAAACAGGCCGCCGACCCAGCGACCGAAATCGCCGAAGGGATCGAACTTCGACTCCGTCCGCTCCTGGTAACGCTCCTCAAACTGCGCCTGGGCCTGTGAGTAGTCCGGCGCGGTGGCGACGTTGGCACGCGTGGCCATGCCCGGGAACCCACGTTCGCTCACCACGCGCTCGTAGCAGCCGGCAAGCAGCGACAGGCCCGCCAGCATCAGGACCGTACGCATCAAGCCGAGTTGTCGGGGAAGTGATCGCATCACGGCAGGATTCTACCACGCAGCCCGTGCCCAGTCATTTTTGGATGGTGTGAATCAGCGCGATTAGCGGCGTCAGCATCGCCTGGGCCAGAAAGAACCACATGCCCAGGGCCACGGCACAGGCAAAGACGTTGATGAGCAGCGTCATTTCCTTGTCGCGCATGAGCCACTCTTTGACCACCAGCAGAATTGCGATGAAGACCGATAGGGCGATGAAACCAGCAGGCCCGATTCTCAACGCAGTGAGCGTGATTCCGGGAAGCTCGGTATCGAAATCCATGAATATCTTCGTGAATATCTTCGTCATGCCGCCGAGTTTGAACGCCATCGAACAGACCCACATCAGCAGGATGATCGCCAGGAAGACGGACACGACGCTCGTGAACGCAACCTTCCGCGATGACACATCGCGCGGCACGTTCGGCGCGCTCGGCGCGTCGTCGTAGGCAGGTTCCTTGAAGCCATCGCTTTGAGTCACGGAATGCTCCTGACGCCACGCGGTTCAGTTGGCGATGATGTTGACCATTCGGCCCTTCACGACGATCACCTTGCGGATGGTCTTGCCCTCGAGTTGCGCGGCCACCTTCTCATCGGCGCGGGCGGCGGCTTCGATGGCCTGGTCATCGGCGTCGGCGGGAACGGTGATCTTGCCGCGCATCTTGCCGTTGACCTGCACGGGATAATCGACAGTTGATTCAACCAGCAGCGCGGGGTCGTACGGCGGCCAGGGGGCATGCGTGAGCGATTCCTTCCTGCCCAGACGCTCCCACAACTCCTCGGCAATGTGCGGTGCCATCGGACTGAGCAGCCGGACCATCGGCTCCGCCACCTCGCGCGGCACTTCCTTCAGCGCGACCAGTTCGTTGTTCAACTCGATCAGCGCGGCTATCGCCGTGTTGAAACTCATGCGCTCCATGCTATCGCTCACACGCTTGATGGTCCTGTGAAGGTAACGCCGCAGCCCTTCATCGGCGGCTTCATCCGTGACGCGCAGCGTCCCCGTTTCAGGATCGACAAAGTTACGCCACACGCGCTGAAGGAAGCGATACACGCCGACGATGTCCGTCGTGCGCCATGGCTTGCTCTGATCCAGAGGCCCGAGGTACATCTCATATAGCCGCAGCGCATCGGCGCCGTACTGTTCGCACATGTCATCGGGCGCGACCGCGTTCTTCAGGGACTTGCCCATTTTGCCGTACTCCTGCACGACGGGCGTGTCACCGTGATAGAACGTGGTCTGATACGTCGCGCTCTTCTCGTCGCCGGCCTTGTTGCGCTCGGTGCGCGTGATCGTGGCGACCTTACCCTCACGCTCCACGACTTCATCGGCAGCCACGTAAACGCCGCGATCATCGGTGTACGCATACGCCTGGATGTAGCCCTGGTTGAAGAGGCGACCGAACGGCTCAGGCGTGGAAACGTGACCCAGATCAAACAGCACCTTGTGCCAGAACCGCGAGTAGAGCAGGTGCAGCACGGCATGCTCGGCTCCGCCGACGTACATATCCACGCCCCCGGCATGGGGGTTTGAAGTCCCCATGCCGGAGTCTCGTTTCATACTGACCATCCAATATTTCTCCGCTTCCGCTCCCACAAATCGCCCCTCGTTCGACGGATCGCAGAAGCGCAGGTAATACCAGCACGAACCTGCCCACTGCGGCATGGTGTTCAACTCGCGTGTGTAACGCTTGCCGTCGCGCTCGATGACCTTCCACGAATCGGGCGCTCGCGACAAAGGCGTCTGCACCTGGGCATCCGGATCATCGCTGGCGCTGGGCTGAAAGTTCTCCATCGGCGGCAGTTCGACCGGCAGCTCACTCTCATCGACCGCTTCGATCTCACCGTCAGGCCCGTGCAAAATCGGGAACGGCTCGCCCCAGTAGCGCTGGCGAGAAAACAGCCAGTCGCGCAGTTTGTACTGCACCTTCGCCAGGCCGACATTCTTCGATTCGAGCCAGATGGTGATCTTCTGTTTCGCTTCATCGACCGCGAGGCCGTCGAGTGAGACTTCATCGTTCGCCGAGTTCACGCCGAGGCCGTCCTCTTCCCATGCCCTTTGCTGCACGTCGAAATCATCAGGCGCGGTGATGACCTGCACGATGGGCAGCTTGAATGTCTTGGCGAAGTCATGATCGCGCTGGTCGTGCGCGGGCACCGCCATGATCGCGCCGGTGCCGTAGCCGGTGAGGACGTAGTCGGCGATCCAGATGGGGATGTGCGCCAGGTTGGCGGGGTTGACGGCGTAGGCACCGGTGAAGACGCCGGTTTTCACCTTCGCTTCCGTGCGATCCGCATCGGCCTTGGACGCAGCCTGTGCGCGGTAGTGATCCACCGCCTGACGCTGGGCGTCGGCCGTGATCTCATCAACGAGTGCATGCTCAGGCGCGAGCACCATGTAGGTCGCGCCAAAGAGCGTGTCAGGCCGGGTTGTGAATACGCGGATCACGTCGTCGTATCCCTCAACCCTGAAATCAACCAGCGCGCCCTCGCTCCGCCCGATCCAGTTGCGCTGCATGAGCTTGATCGGCTCAGGCCAGTCGACCCTGTTCAGATCATCACCCAAACGATCCGCATAGGCTGTGATGCGCAGCATCCACTGCTTCAAGGGGCGTTTGAAGACCGGGTGATTGCCGCGGTCGCTCTTGCCTTCGTTGGTCACTTCCTCATTCGCCAGCACCGTGCCCAGCGCGGGGCACCAGTTCACCGGCACTTCCGCCAGATACGCCAGCCGCTGGTTTTCGATGACCGTACGCTGCTCATCCACAGGCATGCCGGCCCAGCTCTTCAGGCCGCCGGGCAGACCGCCGATCGCCTTCATGTTCTCATCGCTCAGCGAGGCGGGCGTGATGTCGCCATCGAGCGTGACATAAAAATCCTCCGCGATCAGGGCCTTGACCAGTTCGTCGATGGGCCGGGCCTTCTTCTGGATGGGATCGAACCAGCTCTTGAAAAGCTGAAGGAAAATCCACTGCGTCCATTTGTAATAGCCCACATCCGTCGTCGAAAGGCATCGGCTCCAGTCGTAGGAGAGGCCCAGTCGCTTGAGCTGGCGCGTCATGTTCTCGATGTTCTTTTCCGTTGTGACGCGCGGATGCACACCGTGTTCCACGGCAAACTGCTCCGCGGGCAGGCCGAAGGCGTCGTAGCCCATCGGATGCAGCACGTTGAACCCGCGCATGCGTTTGTAGCGGGCGAGAATGTCAGTGGCGATGTAGCCCAGCGGATGCCCCACGTGCAGGCCGATGCCGCTGGGGTACGGGAACATGTCGAGCACATAACACTTCGGCTTGCTCGGATCAAACGTCGGCTCACCAGGATTGGGCGCGCGAAAGGTTTCGCCCTGTGCCCACGCGGCCTGCCACTTCGTTTCGATGGATCGGAAATCGTACTGCATGGGGCGGTAGGATAGGCCTAAGTTTCGCGCGGGGAAAGCGGGAGAGGATTTAACCACGGATAGCACGGATTGACACGGATAAGAAAACTCAAATATCTCTATCTGCGTTCATCCGTGTTTATCTGCGGCTATATCACTTGTGGTCGAGAGTGGTGACGCCTGTCCAGCCCGCAGGTAAGCCGCTCTTGAGGAACGTCTCACAACGAGCGAGCAGCGAGCCGGCGGCGACATCGTGTGGATTCTGTTGAATCACTTTGTCGAAGCCTTCGCGGGCGGCTTTCATGTCGCCTTTCATGTACGCTTCAAACGCCTTGGTGAAAATCTCGCGCGTGGTCCTTTTCAGCTCGCGCGTTTCGACAGGCTCCGCATCGAAAACTTCGAACACGTTTACCGGATCGCGTTTGCCTTTGACCTTCACGCGATCGACCTGACGAATGAGAAACGCATCGGGGTTCTTCATGCGCTTGAGGACATCTTCGCTGATCATCACACTCGCGCCGTACATCTTGGTGAGTCCTTCCATGCGGGCGGCAAGGTTGACGGCATCGGAGATGACGGTGCTTTCCATGCGCTCGGCGAAGCCGATGGTGCCGAGCATGAGCGAGCCTGTGTGCAGGCCCGCGCCGATGGCGATGGGTGCGCCAGGAGGGCCGCCGGTCTTCGCCCACTCGACGTTGAAACGTTCGACGCCGCGCAGGAGACCGATGGCCGCAGCGACGGCCTTGTCCGCCATGTCCTCGTTGACCGGAAACAACGCCATGATCGCGTCGCCGATGTACTTGTCGATGAATCCGCCATTCTCGCGGATGGCGGGGGCGACGAACTCCAGGTAGCGGTTGATGAAATCAAAATTCTCCTTCGGCGACATCTGTTCGCTCAGCGTGGTGAACGAACGGATATCGCTGAAGAGAATCGTCATCTCCTTCTGCGTCTGATCGCCGAGCTGCACATCGACGATTCTTTCGCGACCGAGGAACTCCAGAAACTCCTTCGGCACGAAACGCGCGAAAGACTTCGCCTGCCGGCGCTGGTGCTCGAAGAGCTCCGCGTTGTGCAGGGCGGAAGCGAGGAAACCGGCGATGGATTGAAAGGTGCTGACATCCCCTTCATCCAGGGCCGGGAAGAACGGTTTCGCTTCGCGCATACGACCGCTGAGTAGAAGGGCCTCGGTCTTGCCGTCATACACCACAGGCACGCACACGAAGTACGGCACCTCCAGCTTTTCGCGCAGCTCCTTCATGAACGGCGTCTCCGTGGCCGCTTTCGTTGCGAGCAGAAACGCATCCTTATTCAGGAACTCCGCGGGAGGCGTGATCCGCACGGTGTTGTAAAGATCACACGCGCCGTCTTCGCAGCCAAGGTAGGTCGTGGGCGTGAAGGTGGGAGCACCACCCTGTCGGGATGGTGCTCCCCCCTGCCGCACCAGGATCACCGTGCGATCCATCTTCAGCGCCTTCTGCGCTTTGGCGATGACCTGATCGAAGATTTCCGCGGGCGTCTGGTCCGTGCTGATTGCCCGCTGGAGTTCGGACAGCAGCACGAAGCCCTGCCTGCGTTGGCGCAGCTCGCGCGTGGTGCGGGAGATGACCGCGTCAGCCTTGATGGCTTGCCCCGTGAGTTCATCGAGCCGGGCCTGATGGTAGGCAGCCTGCTGGGCGGGATCGGATTGAGGCGAATCGGTGGACATAGGTTTCGCGTGGCGAATCTTCCTGCGGATTCATCGGCATGAAAGCATCCGGGCGATGTTATAGTGACATGGCATCGTTCAATGGATCGGCCGCATGTCCCACAATATCGGTCATTCCGCCTGCCCGCGCCTGCCTTCACCGCTCGACCGCGGCGCCTTCACGCTGATCGAGCTGCTCGTGGTCATCTCGCTCATCACGATGCTGATCTCCATGCTCCTGCCCGCGCTCGGTGCAGCCAAGGAGCAGGGCCGCCGCGCCAAATGTTCCTCGCAGCTTCGCCAGCAGATGGTCGCGGTGCTCGCCTATGCGACGGAACATCAGGACCGCATGCCCGCGTTTCATCACGCCTCCTACTCCACGCCTGATGCGGATGACTGGCTGATGGGCCGGGACACCAATGTGTTCACCTGCGTCGGCAAAGGCAGCGTGTTCCGCTACGCCCCTGACCGCGAAATCTACCGCTGCCCTTCCCTCGCGCCGGGTGTCTACCGGTCCGGCGTCGGCAGCAACGGCGGGTTCGACTACGCCCTGTTCATCGCCTTCGCCGGCACCAAGCTACAGAAGATTCCCAGCACCGCCCAGTTCAAAACCGCCTCAGGTGACACACTCACTCTGCCCGTGCCCATCCTCTGCGAAGAAGACCCGCCCTTTCACATCAACAGCAGTTCGCCCGAGCCCGGCCACTGTGCGTGGGACCAGCAAGGCAAGTGGCACGGCGGCGGCGGCTTCTATTCCTCTCTCGACGCCAGCACTCATTTCTTCCGCCCGGGCAGTTCCATCACGCCGGCAGCGTACTGGTCGGCGAAGAAGCCCGATGGGGTGTCGATTGGATTGGATAACTGGTGGGGAGCTCAGAATTATGACAGTTGGGGGAAGTTCTGATTCACGGACGTGTCTTGTTTTCCAAGCCCGATGGCGAGGTCTGCCGAGCCGTCGGGGTACCAGCGACCAACGAAATTCCGTCAAGCCGGATACCCCGACGGCTCGCCGAGCCTCGCCATCGGGCTTGGGCGTCTCATTCATTACTCACTGAACAAACACAACACCCCCGTCCAGTCCAGCGCCTGCACCGCGCCGCCCACCTTTGCGATCTCTACACCTGAATAGACGCCCAGGAGTGGTATCTCCTTCGGCAGAGCCTTCTGCACTTCCACCGCTTCCTCCGCGTCGAGGCCGCAGTACGCCCCCGCCCTGCCGGCACAGTCGATGTAAAACGCGAAGACGGGCCGCCTTCCTTCCACGCGCTTGAGCAGTTCCTTCGTGCGCGGGCCGATGTAGCTGAAGTCCATCGACCGCCGCATGAGCTGCACCTTCATGCCGGGCTGAAGGTCATCTTCAAACATCACCAGGCCGTGGCGCGAAGAGTCGATGCCGATGCACATGCGGTTGGCGTAGTCATCTTCCTTGAACGGGCCGTAGGGATCGCCCTTGTTGACGCCCAAAGTGATGAAGAAGGAATAATCCTCCGGCGACAGTCCCCCGTCAGGGCCGAGCATATCGTGGATGACGCTGAGTGCGGGCTTGTTGTCGATCTCCAGGACGACGGGGCCTTCGGTGCGGGTGATGGTGTAGTAGCGACCCGCGGGCCGGCAGCCGTGCATGATGATGGAATCCATCCGCAGTTCACCGCCGAAGCGGATGGCCATCGCGCTGCCCTGTTCGATGCGATCGTCGAACCATTGATAGGTGGGCTGAAGCTGCATGTCGCCGATCATGCCCATGCCCGCGGTGTCAGGCCACTGCTTCACGTGCTGGCTCATGCCCGCCATCAGCGGCGTGGCCATGTTGAGGCGGGGCTGGCCCTTGGCGACGTTGACCGAGTCATAGAGCAGCACGAGGTCATCATCCGGATGCAGGCCGCCGGCGACGAGCTTTTCGCCGAGGCGCTGGCCCGTCGCGCGTTCGTTGCCGGGCAGGCCGGTTTCGATGACGGCATCGATCTTCCAGGTGTCGGACTGAATGATGACGATGCCGACCTCGTGGCCGTCGTAGGCGAGATGGTCGTGCGTGATGATGCCCACGCCGTAGCCGCCGAAGAGGCGACACGTAGGGCCGATGACGGAGCGCACGCCATCGCGGAGCTTGTGCGGATTATGCCTGCCGGTGGAGAAAAGCAGCGCGGCATCCCCGCGCGTCAGGCCGGCCGAGGCCATCGCCTGTTTCGCCGCCTCGGCCCCTGCCGCAAGTGAATCGGTCTGATCGCTGAACCCGACGCCTGCCTTGGACCCCATACTGCTTCCTTTCGCGTACCCGGCTCTATGTGAATCGGCATGATAGGCAAATCTTCTGACCTGATTTCGCAATACAATAAAGCCCGTAGCCGTTGCCCGAATAGAGACTTTCTTCCCACGATCTGCTCACCGGAGATGCCCCCATGACACGCCCCCTTTTCGCCTTTTCCCTATTCTTCCTCTTGACGACCGTTGCGAGCGCGGAGATCGACTCAGGTCCCAAGGAAGGCGAGAAGACGCCGGCTTTGAAAGTGAGTGCCGTGGTGGGTGAGATTGAAGACAAGGAAGTGGACTACGTCGCCGAGCGCAAGGGCAAGCCGACGATCTACGTCTTCGTGCAGGCCGACAAGTTCGACCGCCCGATCGCGCGTTACCTGAAGGAGCTGGACAAGGTCGTGAGCGACATCGGCAAGGACGCGGCTGTGGTCGCCGTCTGGCTGAGCGATGATCAGGATGCGAGCAAAACCTATCTGCCGCGCATGCAGAAGTCGATCAAGCTGGGCAACACCGCGCTGACCGTGAGCGTCGATGGCAAGGCCGGCCCCAACGACTGGGTGATCAACGACCGGGCGTTCGTCACCACCATCGTCGCCAAAGACAACAAGGTCACGGCCCGCTTCTCCTATCAGTCGCTGAATGACACGGATGTGCCGGATGTGGAGAAGGCGATTAAGAAGACTGTTGGGAAGGAGTGATCGATTGATTCCCCTCCCTCTCAGGGAGGGGTTAGGGGAGGGTCGGTCACGCATACTTCAACGCGTCGGGTTGCATCGTGAGTTAAGGTCAATCGTGCGCTCGACCCTCCCCCTGCCCCTCCCTGAGAGGGAGGGGAGTTCGATTGCCGATTTGACCGCATCATCATCTCGCCTAATAATGCTCCTGCACAGCCGAGGTACCGGCGTCGCCGCGTGGGCGGCGCCTGGCGCAGGTCGGCTGAAGCAGTCGAGCAACGCGGCTCCTCCCCCTGCCGCGTCTTCCCCAACCCTCGGCCGACAGGTCGAAACGCTCGCCTTCCTCTTTTCCACGCGTCCCATCCTCACTCTCAAAGGACACTCTGCCATGGCAGACAACGATCACGATCATTCTCACGACCACGATCACGCCCATGACCACGATCACGCCCACAGTCACGATCATGACCATGCCCACGATCATGCCCACGATCACGGAGCCGTCGCCACTGAAGAAGAGGCGAAGCCCAAGATTCCCATCAAGGTGACGATCGAGGACGCGGGTCCGGCCCGCAAGGCGCTGGTCATCGAAGTGCCCGAAGAGCGCATCAAGGCGGCCGTCGGCGACAACTATGACAAGCTCAAGAACGACGCGGTCATCCCCGGCTTCCGCCGCGGCCGCGCTCCGATGAGGCTCCTGGAAAAACGCTTCGGCTCCGCGGTGAAGGACGATGTGAAGGGGCAGCTCATCGCTGAGTGCTATGAGCAGGCGATCGAGGAGAACAAACTCGAAGTGCTGGGCGAACCATCGGTCAAGGACATCGACAAGATCGAGCTGCCCGAGTCCGGCTCGCTCACCTTCCGCGTGGAGATCGAAGTCGTGCCGCAGTTTGAATTGCCTTCGCTTGAGGGCATCGCGATCGAGAAGCCGACGATCGCCATCACTGATGAGATGGTCGCGGAAGAAATGAACTTGCTGCGCGAGCGGTACGGCAAGCTCAACGTCGTCGAAGACGGCGAAGCTCAAGTAAAGGATTACGTCGAATGCGAAGCCCGCATCATGGCCGGCGAGAACACGGCTGAGCCTGTGGCTAACGCGGAGAAGCCGGAGCTCAAGGAAGGCGAAGAGGCGGCGGAAGACCCGCAGATCGCTCACTTCCCGCAGACGTATGTCATCGTCCACGGCCAGGAAAAGGAATTCAAAGGCCACATCGCCGGCATCCTCGTGGAAGAGATGGGCAAGAAGCTCGTCGGTAAGAAGGTCGGCGATAAGGTGGCGATTTCAATGACCGGCCCGGCAGGCCACGAGAACGAACGCATTCAGGACAAGCCCATCACGATTCACGTGAGCGTCACCAACCTGCACCGCCCCGACCCCGCAACCACCGAGCAGATTCTTGAGCAAACCGGCCTTGAGTCGGAGGCGGCGATCCAGGAAGAAATCAAGAAGAGCCTCGAAGCCAAGCGCGATCAGCAGCAGCGACAGCGCATGCACGAGCAGGTCACGGATTTCCTTGCCGAGAAGGCGGAGTTTGAGTTGCCTGCCGGCCTCAGCCGCAAGCAGGCGGCGCGGCTGCTCCAGCGCACCGCGATGGACCTGGCGAACAACGGCATGCCCGAGCACGAAATCGAGCAGCGCATCGCCGAGCTTCGCTCCAAGAGCGAGGATGAAGCCCGCAAGCAGCTCAAGCAGTTCTTCATTCTCGACAAGGCTTCGAAGGATATGTACGTCGATGTGCAGGCGGATGTGATCAACGGCCGCATCGCTTACATGGCGATCCAGCAGGGCCGGCGTCCCGAGAAGCTGCGGCAGGAAATGATCCGCAGCGGCCAGTACGAACAGTTCTTCTTCTCCGTGCGCGACCAGAAGACATTGGATGCGATCGTCGCCAAGGCGAACGTGACGGAAGTCACGATGACGGAAGATGAATTGAAGACCGGCCCGAAGCCGAAGAAGAAGACCAGCAAGAAGAAGAAGACTGCGGAGAAGGACGAGAAGAGCGAAGAGTAAGTTGGCCCCGGATGGCATCCTGTCCCCTCTCCCCTTGGGAGAGGGGGTCGATAACACTGCGTTGGATAACCGCTTCCGCTCCGGATGATGATGCTTCTTTCATCCAACCTGTCGCAGGTGGTCATGCTCGTGCTGGCGCAGGCAACGCCGGATGAGGAGCAGGTTCTCCGTCGCGGCAAGTCGGCAGCGCAGCAGGCGGATATCTACTTCTGGCTGATGATGATCGTCGCCGTCGCCGTGGTCCTGGGCCTGGCCGGTTACTTTCTGTATCAGCGACTGAAGAAGGAAGTGAAAGAACCCAGTCCCTCGCTCGACGCGGCCTTCTCTCTCTCTGAAATGCGCAGACTGTACGAATCCGGCGAGATCTCGCATGACGAATACATGACGATCCGCAACAAACTCCTGGGCCCGGCGAAGGCGGCGATGCTGGGCGAGGGCGAACCCGCCAAAGCTGAAGCGATGGAAGCACCATCATCATCCGATCCGCAAGCGGAGAATCCCGGAGAACTTTCCGTAACCGCCAAACCCACGGATGCAGGCCTCGACGAAGCGAAGTTACCTCCCGATGCGAAACTTTCCGACAGCGACGACTCCGCGCCGTTGGAGCCATCCGAAAGTGATGAAGGCGAAACAAAAGAAGACGAAGGCCGTGCTGATGGATGAGCCGCGCGCTACGATTGCTCCAAGGCCGCCCCGGGCTCTCGCGTTCCGATAAAAAGATTTCTCTGCGAATCGCGTCGATTTTGCGCTGACACGGCAAAGATTGGAGCATTTGCCTTCGCATGTGTGATAAGATTAAACCGCGACGGAGGTGAATGGCCCAGGTCACCGACGGGAAAGCCTGTTGCTTGTGGGTTAGCGGCCGTTAAGCTTCTCTGCGGTCTAGTCGATCAACGGTTAGGTAACCCGCCGGCGAGGGTTCCAATAAAGACATCGAGCCGTTCCGTGCTTCGGCGCGGCGGTGAGCAGGACCGGAACATGTCAAACGGACGAACAGGTGGAAAAGGCCCGACCCCATCCCGTACCACAGGCGGAGGCGGCGGAGGTACCGGCGGCGACGGCGGCGATGGCGGGTTCAAAGGCCGACGCGTCACCACCTGCTCTTTCTGCGGCAAGACCAGCCGTGAAGTCGGCCCCATGGTCGAAGGCCCCAACGACGTTTACATCTGCGCCAACTGCACCGATCTGTGCCAGAACATCTTCAAGCAGGAGCGCCGCCGCGTTCAGTCCGGCCGCCCCACGTTCACTTCCATCCCTTCGCCCCGCAACGTCAAAGAATTCCTCGATCAGTACGTGATTGGTCAGACCTCCGCCAAGAAGGCGCTGTCCGTCTGCGTTCACAATCATTACAAGCGCCTCCTCTCGGTTGACAATAAAGAGTCGCCCGTCGAACTTGATAAATCCAACGTCCTGCTCCTGGGCCCCACCGGCTCCGGCAAGACGCTCCTGGCCCGCACTCTCGCCCGCATCCTGAACGTGCCCTTCGCCATCGGCGATGCGACCACGCTCACCGAGGCCGGCTACGTCGGTGAAGATGTCGAGAACCTTCTGCTGAAGCTTCTTCAGTCCGCCGACTATGACCTCGAATCCGCCCAGCGCGGCATCATCTACATCGATGAAATCGACAAGATCGGCAAGACCTCGCAAAACGTCAGCATCACCCGCGACGTCTCGGGCGAAGGCGTGCAGCAGGCCCTTCTGAAGATGCTCGAAGGCACTGTGGCCAACGTCCCTCCGCAGGGCGGCCGCAAGCATCCTGAGCAGCAGTACATTCAGATGGACACGAGCCACATCCTGTTTATCTGCGGCGGCACGTTCGTCGGCCTGGAAGAGATCATCAAGCGTCGGCTCGGCCGCAGCGTGATTGGTTTTGCTTCCGAGACGAACGATTCGGTGCGTGAAGACGATCGTGCACGCATCCTCGCCAGCGCCACGCCGGAAGATCTGATCCACTTCGGCATGATCCCCGAGCTCATCGGCCGCCTGCCGATTATCTCCAGCCTGATGCCCTTGGGCGAAGAGACGATGGTGCAGATTCTCACCGAGCCGAAGAACGCCCTCATTCGCCAGTATCAGCATCTGTTCTCGATGGAGAATGCGGAGCTGGAGTTCACGCCGCAGGCCCTGTCCGGCATCGCTCACAAGGCCATCGCCCGCAACACCGGCGCCCGCGCCCTTCGCGGCGTCATGGAAGAGATCATGCTGGACATTCTCTACGAACTGCCCGAAGAGCAGTACCAGGGCGGCAAGTACATGATCGACGGCTCCTTCGTCGAGAACCCCCGCCCGCTGGAGATGCTGCGCGTCCCCAAGCGCGAGTCGGCATGACCTGCAAATCCTGCGAAATTGAGTCTTTCATCTGACACGCCCTCGTGCCAGGCTTTTGCTCCCAGAAGCATGCCGCTATTGCTTTGACCACCGCCATGCGTTGTCCCGACAGGGTGGTGCATGCCGGCGTAACCGCACCCCTTTGGCACCGCCCTTGCGGGACGGTGCTCCACACCGAACCCCATCCGTCACGGGTCCGTAACGATTCCTGTCGCAAGAGGCTCGCTTTCGCCCGATATTGCCTATGATGGATTCGTCCCGCCCAACCGGAATCTGGCGCGGGAACGAATAAAGCGGCCTCTTTCAAACGTCTTTCCAAGGACAGCCCTAAAGAAGGATTTATCGCATGACAGATCGGCACCTGCTCCACCGGACAAGCTGGATCATCGCGGCGGCTCTGCTCGCGGCGAACTTCACCGCCCTGAGTCAGGCACACGGCGAAGACGCCGCCTCGCTGGCACCGACGCTGCGAAGGCTCGCCAACTCCGGCTCTTTCGACAAGCTCGGCGACCTGCTCAAGACCGAGCAGGAGTCCCGCAAGGACGAGCAGGTGGCCACCCTGCTGCGAGCCGTCGACCAGTACCGCAAGCACGACACGGACAGCACTGCCGTGCGCCGCGCGGACTACCAGAAGGCCTACGACAAGATGGTCGCCCAGTCGGGTGAAGGCCACGTCACCGAAGCCATGTTCAACGCCATCGAAGCCAGTCGGCTCGCCGATGACATGGACACGATGCTCAAGGACCAAAAGGTCGTCGAGCTCGTCAAGAAGACCGAAGCTAAGGCCCTGGCGGCCTACGAGAAAGGCGAGTGGCTCGAATCGCTCGGCTACTATCGCACGCTCGAAGCTCTCTTCGATGACAGCCATCTTCATGACGAGCAGGTGAAGAAAGTGGAGCGCCACCTTCGCGTGCTCCGCTTCTACGCACCTCGCGCCCTCGAAAAGATGTACGAAGCCCGCGCCAAGCAGCTCAAGGCCGAGCGCAAACCGGTCGAGGGCGAAGAGAAGAAAGCGGTGCCCGAGGACGATGAACCGATCAAGATCACCGGCGACACCTGGGAGCAACGGCTCAAGGATGTTCAGCTTTCGATGTACCGCCAGACGATCAGCAGAGCTGCCCATCAGCACATCACCAGCCCCGGTTACACGCCCCTTCTCAAAGGCTCGGTGGAGGCCCTGGTCACCATGGCCGCGACGAACGGCCTGGATGCGGCGTTCCCCAAGTTCAAGAATGAGACAGCCGTCAAACGCTTCCGCGAAGGCCTGGCGCGCATCCGTAAGGATCTGGACAACCTCAACGCCGCGCTCAACTACCTTCAGGCATCAGAGATCATCGACTCCATCGTCGATCTGAACGATAACACCGTCGAACTGCCCGAGTCCGTCATCGCCTACGAACTGGGCGATGGCGCTGCCTCGCAGCTTGACGACTTCAGCTCGATCATCTGGCCATACGACCTGGAACAGTTCCGCCGCAATGTGGATGGCAAGTTTTTCGGCGTCGGCATTCAGATCAGCAAACGCGACGGTCGCCTGACCGTTGTCAGTCCCTTGGAAGGCACGCCCGCTCACCGCGCAGGCATCCGCGCCAACGACATCATCGCCAAGGTCAACGGCGAAGACACGCTTGACTGGGCCCTGGACCGCGCTGTACGCGAGATCACCGGCCCCGAAGGCACGACGGTCAAGCTCGGCATCGAACGCGCCGGCCAGCAGAACATCATCGAATTCACGCTCAAGCGCGCCGAGATCGTCATTGAATCGATCAAGGGATGGGATCACGCACCCAACGGCGGATGGACCTACTACATCGATAAGGCCAGCAAGATCGGCTACATCCGCATGAGCCAGTTCATCCCGCAGACCAAGGACGGCATGGATGAAGCCGTCGAAGCCATGGAAAAGGACGCGGGCCTGAATGCCCTCATCCTCGACCTGCGCGGGAACCCCGGTGGCCTGCTTTCTTCCGCCATCGATATCTCCGATCGCTTTGTCGGCGAAGGCACGATCGTCTCAACCGTCAACAGTCAGAATCGCGAGACCCGCCGGTATGAAGCCCGCGCGGACCGCACCTACCGCAGGTTCCCCATCATCATCCTCGTGAACCAGGGTTCGGCCAGCGCTTCGGAAATCGTCTCCGGCGCGATCCAGGACTACCAGCGCGGCCTGATCATCGGCACGCGCTCCTTCGGCAAAGGCTCGGTGCAGGATGTGTTCCCCATCGACAACAGCCTCGCGGCCCTCCGTCTGACCACGCAGTACTACCGCCTGCCCGCCGGCCGCATCATTCACCGCAAGCCCGGCGAGAAGGTCTGGGGCATTCACCCGGACATCGAAGTGAAGATGACGGCAACCCAGGTCGGCGACCTGATGAAGTACCGCCAGGATGTGGACATCATCCGCGACCCCAACGATAAGGTCGATCCGAAGGCGGATGTCCCCACGGCCGCGAAGATGCTCGAGCGCGGCATGGATCCGCAGCTCGAGGCCGCCCTGCTCGTCCTGCGCACGGGACTGGTGGCCGAGCATGTGTCGCTCGCGCAGAAGGGTGCGGCGGCACCGGCGGGGAACTAAGAACGTGTGTGAATGGAGCACCGTCCCGGCAGGGCGGTGCCAGCGCCTTGCCTGAACGCGGGAATGCACCACCCTGCCGGGGTGGTGCTCCGAGCCAATCGCCATGACCGCCCTCCGATCCCAACTCCCTGAGCTGCGCCCCTTCGAGCCCGGTACCACCGGCTGGAGCGCGGACGATCTGAATGACCCTGAGATCGAAAAGCTCTGGGAGAGCGGTCACTACGAAATCGTCGAAGGGGTGCTTACCACTATGGCGGCTGCATACTTCCAAGGCGGGAGCGCGCTCTACCGGGTGATCCGGCAGTTCGACTCTTTTCGCGATGCTCATGGCATCAAAGGTGATTTCGGTTTTGAGGCGGATCTCATCGTTTCCGCCCGTCGTGTCGCCCGGGTTGACGCAGCGTTCCTCACGCCAGACGACATGGAGCGCCAACGCCTGGCGAATCTGAATCACCCGCGCTGGGGCCGCAAGAAACTAAAGTACGGCCGCCTTCTCGTCCCGCCCACGCTCATCATCGAATCCATCAGCCTCGGCCACGAATCGCACGATCGCGAAACCAAGCGAGGCTGGTTCGCCGAGTTTGGAGTCCCCCACTATTGGATTGTCGACAGCTTTGAGCACACCCTCGACTGCCTGACGCTGCGCGAAGGAAAATACGAGATCGATCAGTCCGGGCGCGAGAACGACGTGCTGAAGCCGACGCTGTTCACCGGCCTTGAGATTCAGCTTGCGAAGCTGTGGTTGTGATCGAATCGCCCACTCATCGGTGACAGTTCACGAATGAAGCGACTCCTTCCAATCGGCGGCGGTCTGATCATCGCTTCGGTCTGGTGCGCTTGTTTTCTCGGACTCGTCGCGCTATCGCCGCTATTGAGCATCAAGTGGATCGAGGTTCTCTGCGATGGGGTCTTTCAAGTGATGGGGCCGCTGTTCTTCTCGGGCATCGGTTGCCTGATGGTGGGCCAGTTCTTCTGGCACCGCGACGCCGCGCTCCTGTCCCACCGCCAAAAGAATCTTTTGTGCCTGGCGTGTGGCTATGACCTTCGCGGGTCGATCAATCGCGGCCCTGCGCAGTGCCCAGAGTGTGGTCGGGCATTCAACGAAATCATCTCCGAACGCGACAATGTAAACGCTGCAAATCCACCCGACAACTGCTAGCATTCGTCTTCCACCCGCGAGTACGCAGCGAATGCCCGGCAACTCATTTGGACAACTCTTCCGCATCACCACGGCCGGCGAAAGCCACGGGCCGGGCAATGTCGTCATTGTCGATGGCGTGCCGCCGGGCATCGCGCTGAGCGTGGATGACCTGCTGCCGGACCTGCGGCGAAGGCGGCCGGGGCAGTCATCGATCGTTACGCAGCGGAAGGAAGATGATGAGCCGGAGATTCTCTCGGGCGTGTTTGAAGGGCGGACGACGGGCACATCCATCGCGATCCTGATCCGCAACCAGGATCAGCGGTCGAAGGATTACAGCAACATCAAAGACAAGTACCGCCCCGGCCACGCGGACTACACCTTCGACGCCAAGTACGGTTTCCGCGACTACCGCGGCGGCGGACGCTCCTCGGCCCGTGAGACGAACGTGCGCGTCGCGGCCGGGGCGATCGCCAAGAAGATCCTCGGCGAAGCCTGTGGCGTGCGCATTGTCGGCTACGTGAAACAGGTCGGTTCACTCGTGGCGAATATCACTTCACCTGAATCCGTCACGCTTGAGCAAGTCGAAAGCAACATCGTTCGCTGCCCTGATGCCGCAGTGGCTGAGAAGATGATCGCTCTCATCGAGAAGCTCCGCGGCGAACAGGATTCCATCGGCGGCATCGCGGAACTCGTGGCGACCAACGTGCCGCCCGGTTGGGGCGAGCCGGTCTTCGACAAACTCAAGGCGGACCTGGGCAAAGCGATGTTCAGCCTGCCGGCGGTGATGGGCGTGGAATACGGCGCGGGCTTTGGCGTCGCGACGATGCGCGGGTCGGAATCAAACGACTTGTTCGTCGGGACGGGCGATTCCGATACCCCTGCCTCCCAGGGAGGGGTTAGGGGAGGGTCGAGCGCACGAATACCCGAGGCGTCCGCTGACAAAACAGGTCCAGGTTCGGCCGGTGACGCGACCCTCCCCCAGCCCCTCCCTAAGTGGGAGGGGAGTCAGATGATCCGCACCCAATCCAACCG
>JBBDXA010000109.1:0-5095 GCA_040902585.1 Phycisphaeraceae bacterium | reverse complement strand
GGTCGTGTATTGAATCAATGAAGAGTGGCAGGGCACACGGGTTCGAAACCGGGTGCCGACATCCAGGGAAAAGAAACGCATCAAGGCCGCCCCGGCGAAAGTCGGAGCGGTCTTTTCAGTTGAACTTCCAGATCAGTTCCTGTTTCGGATCAGGCTGGTTGAACCAGGAAGGCGCGGCCGTGACGGTGCGCACTTCCTGTTTGACGTGATCGGCATGACTGTCGGCAAAGGCGACGTTGGCGCCCAGGTTGTGGCGCAGGCCCACGGTGCCTTCGACGGCATGGAAGTGTCCGAAGCTCGAATCACCCGGCGCATCAGGCCGCACATCCAGGGCGCGGCCGTCCACATACATCACCGTCAGGCCGGGGTTCGTCAAATTCTTGTCGGTGTAAAACTGCGCCACGCCTGAAGAGCTGAAGCCGAAGTTCTCGTTCATCTTGATGGTGCGGTTGTCGCGGCGGACGTTGCCCGCTTCGGGAAAATCCTTCCAGACCGGATCCTGCTTGAACTCTTCGTAGTTGCGTTCGTTGGCGTCGGCGCCGTAGGTCTTGTTGGCGACCTGAAGATAAAAGTCCAGCCCGTTGAACCACATGGCTGAGTTGCGGGCGGGGACGCTGGCGATGTTGCTGTTGATGAACGGCTGGGGAAACGCCCGGCGGTAATCTTCCTGATAGTTCAACGTCGCCAGGCAGAGCTGACGCATGTTGCTCATGCACAGAACCTGCTTGGCGTTCTGCTTGGCGGAGCCCAGCGCGGGCAGCAGCAGGCCGACGAGTATCGCGATGATGGAAATGACCACCAGCAGCTCGATCAGCGTGAACGCGCGGCGCGGGCTGCGGAGGCAGCGCGGGCGGCGCGGACAGCGCGAATGTTTCGGGCGGGACCAGGTGAGTGTGGTGGTTTTCACTGGTTTCATCCATGAAGGCGGCGGCTGGCGACCGGAGCGGGGGCACGGGGGAGCCGGCAGGCCCTTGTCGCTGGCACATTATAAGCTGCTTCGGGCAATAAGGGCGGCGGTGGCGGCAACCGGCGGGAGAACTCGTTTCGCCCTTGATTTCACGGGTATTTCGGCAGTTTCAGGGGGTTTGGGGCGCTATCGCCCGGTTAGAACCGCGTGAGATTTTGCCGGGCCTTTCCTATTGCCCATCTCATCTGGTAATATCTGGCCTGTCGGGATTCGACCTGATTCCATTCGTGCAATTCGTATTTCGGGAAGTTGGATGGTGATCGCGTGGCCGGTGGGCAGCGGCGCCTATAGAGAATGACTGGACGAAAGACCACTTAAACCAGGAGAGATCGGAAATGACGAACCAGAATTCCCTGTCGATCGGTGTGCGCCCTTTCCGCGGAACGGTCATGCAGATGGTGGCCGCGATGGCGCTGATGCTCTTCGTCGCCAGCGGCGCGAAGGCGGTGCCCATTAGTCTGACGGGAGGTGCTTACACGCAGGACTTTGACACGCTGGCGACGGCGGGCTCTAGTTCGACTTTGCCGCCGGGTTGGGCATTTGTGGAGACGGGTGGCAATGCGAACGGTCTTTACGTGGGCAACAATGGCGCGCAAACCGCGGGTGACACATACAGCTACGGCACGACCGGCAGCACCGACCGCGCCTTGGGGGCCTTGCGCAGCGGAACACTGGTTCCGATTATTGGTGCCGAGTTCACGAACAACACAGGCGGGACAATTACGTCACTGTCGATCAACTACATCGGTGAAATGTGGCGGGCCGGCGTCACGGGTCGCAACGCCGCGGATCGCATCGACTTTGCCTTCAGCCTTAACGCCACAGCCCTGAACAACGGCGCGTTTACGGATGTCGACGCACTTGATTACCAGAGTTCCAACATCAACACGACTGCGGGGGCCGTTGATGGGAACAGTGCAAGTTTCAACACGCCTGTAGCCGGAAACGTGAACGGCTTGAACATCCTCAATGGATCCACTTTCTGGATCCGGTGGACGGACTTCGACATTTCGAGCTCCGACGACGGCCTGGCGGTCGACAACTTCTCCCTCACGCCGACCTTCGTACTCCCGCCGCCGCTGCCCGCACTTGCTCCGGTCCTCAATGAGTTCGTCGCCAATCACACCGGCGGGGACACACATGAGTTCGTCGAAGCTTTCGGTTTGGCCAACACCGACTACTCGCGCTACACGATTCTCCAACTCGAAGGCGACGGCACCGGCGCGGGCACGATCGATTCGGTGCTGAACCTCGGCACCACAGACGCCAACGGCATCTTCGTCACCAGCTTCTTTGCCAATGAACTCGAAAACGGCACATTGACTCTGCTGCTGGTTCAGGACTTCACCGGCACCGACGGCACCGATCTGGATACCGACAACGACGGCATCCTCGACTCGACTCCCTGGGTCAGCATCGTCGACTCCGTCGGCGTCATGGACGCGGATGCGGGTGACTTCGTCTATTCCTCCGTCGTTCTCGACCCGGCCTTCGCCGGCGGCGCGTTCGCACCCGGCGGTGCCTCGCGAATCCCCAACGGTCTGGACACCGACTCGGTCTCCGACTGGGTGCGGAACGACTTCGACGGTGCCGGCCTGCCGGGCTTCGTGGGCACGCCCGTTGTCGGCGAAGCGATCAACACGCCCGGTGCCCTCAACTCGATTGTCCCCGTTCCTGAACCCGCCAGCTTCGCACTGCTCCTGATGAGCGGCGCCGCCATCCTTCAGCGTCGCCGGCGCAGCGCCTGATCGATCGATTTCCAATCCAACCACGACACACCAAAAGGCGAGCCCCGGCTCGCCTTTTTCCTTTTCTCCGCCGCCCGCGCGTTGTCCCTACAATACGAAGGCGAAATCAACATGGGCAATTTCTTCTACAACCTCGGACGCGGCGTGCGGGCCGGCGCTCAAAAAGGCAAGTGGATCTGGCAGTCCCTCACCGGCAACGAGGAAGAGGCGCTCAAGGCTGAGCAGGACGCGGGCAAGGAGATGGCCCTCGCCTTCGAGCAGGACGCGGAGATCGAAGATGATGAACGGATCGTGAAGCTGATCGATGAGGTCGGCTCGCGCCTGACCGGGCGCGTCGCAAACAAACTGCGCAAGTTCACGTTTAAGTGCGTCGCGGTGGAGGAGCCGAATGCCTTCGCGCTGCCGGGCGGGTTTATCTTCGTGACGCGGGCGCTGATCGACTTGTGTGCGGGAGAGGGCCAGGGGCCAGGGGCCAAGGGCCAGGGGGAAGAGAATCAGCAAAAAATGTCACCATCCGCTATCCCCGATCCGCATCCCCCTGGCCCTTGGCCCTTGGCCCCTGGCCCTTCCCTCCCCGACGAACTCGCCTTCATCCTCGGCCACGAAATGGGTCACGTGATCAAAGGCCACGCCTGGTCGCGCATGACCAATGCCGCGGTGGTCAACGCCGCGACCAAGGCGGTGCGCGTCGGGGGGATCATCGGCAAGCTGCTCGTCGGGGCCGGCGCCAAGGCGATGCACGGCACCTACTCGCAGGACCAGGAACTCGAGGCCGATGAACTGGGCTTCCGCCTCGCCCGCGCCGCAGGCTACGACCCCAAGGCCTGTGTGCAGATGATGCAGCGGTTGCAAGCCCGCAGCCCCGGCAACGTAGAAGGCTCGCTGGGCGAATACTTCGCGACCCATCCGCCTTTTGATGTGCGCATCGGCCACCTGCGCAAGCTGATGTGATCGCGCCTGCTCCCCGTGAGTTCGATTTGAACGCGGAGGCGCAGAGATAACAGAGAAGAGAGAGGTTTGAAAGCCATCCATCCCCTCTCTGTCTCTCAGCCCTCTCTGCGCCTCTGCGTTGAAATCGAAGTACCAGCAGGCCAGCATGCTTCTCTGAGCAGAAGCATGCCACGAAGCGGCGCATGCCTGCTATCGTGTGTATCACACTGAATCCGAAAAAGGTTCCATATGAAATCGTTCCTCACCGCCGTGCTTGCCCTTTCCCTCTTCGCCGCGCCCGCCTTCGCCGCGGAGAAGAAGCTCAAAGTCCTCCTCATCTCCGGCGGCTGCTGCCACGACTACGACAAGCAGGCCAAGCTCTTTCAGGACGGCGCGGCCAAGCTCGCCAACATCGAGTGGACGGTCATGATCGACCCTCGCCGGGGCACCGAAGGCGAGATCGAACTCTACAACAAACCCGACTGGGGCAAGGGCTACGATGTGGTCATCCATAATGAGTGCTTCGCCAACACCAAGGATGAAGCGTACATCAGGAAGATCACCGAAGCTCACAAGGCCGGCGTGAACGCGGTGGTGATTCACTGCGCGATGCACACGTATCGAGCCGCGAAGATCGACGATTGGCGCGAGTTCCTGGGCGTGACCAGCTTCATGCACGAACATCAGAGCGAGTACACCGTGACGCCGACGAAGCCGGACCATCCGGTGATGAAACATTTTCCCAAGGAATGGAAGACGCCCAAGGATGAGTTGTATGTCATTCAGAAGGTCTGGCCCGGCACGACGATTCTCGCGTCGAGCAAGAGCGAGAAGAACGGCAAGGAAAGCGGCAACATCTGGGTGAATCAATACGGCAAGGCCCGCGTGTTCGGGACGACCTGGGGCCACGGCAACGCGACGTGGGAGGATGCGGTCTTCATCGACACCATCACCCGCGGGATGGTGTGGGCGGCGGGGAAGCTGGATGATGAGGGGAATGTGGTGAAGGAATACGCTCCCGCGAAGGCCGCGGAGTGACTAATGACCAATGAGAGAATGTCTAATGAATGACCAATGACAAGTGATCCAATGACGAATGGCCGAGTCATGTCCGGACGTTCTCGAATTCACTGATGGCGACGATCACAATGGAGACGCGAAGGTCATCTCCGTCATTTGTCATTCGCACATTCGACATTCGTCATTCATTAGACATTCTCTCATTGGTCATTTGGCATTCAGCGCCGCTGCGATGTGCCGCACCACTTCCTCCGCCAGCACCTTCGACCCCGCCGGCGTGTAGTGCACATCCTTGGGCCGCTGAATCTCACTCAGCTTCGGCTTGGCGAATGAATAGAGATCATCGATCGCCACGCCCTCGGCCTTCATGATCTTCGCCGCGAGCGCGTTGTAGGTTGCCACGTCCTCGGGGATGCGCCCCTTGGCTCCG
>JBBDXA010000108.1:0-5147 GCA_040902585.1 Phycisphaeraceae bacterium | reverse complement strand
CGCACAGCACGGGTAAGCTCCGAAGACTCCGCTTACCCATGGCACCCGATGGCGCTCGCCACAGTAGATGGGCAAACCCGTGTGTCCTGTTCCCTCCCGCAAGGGTTTTCCCGAGGTAGACACATGTCTACCATACCCCCTACCCCCTGGTAGCCATTTGATGTTAAGTTCTGTTTTCATAAGCAGTTGTCAAATGGCTACCCCGTGTCTACCTCGTGTCTACTAGACACGCGATTTTCACTGGTTGAGGGCCGGCGGCGAGGAAGCCGCGCGGAGCATGAGCGCCGTCGCGCATGACAAGCAAGGCGAACCATAGCGGCCCGGCGAGCAGATCGCGCGGCCGGGAACCGAATGCCGAACATTATACTAAACTATATCCTCGATCGCAAGCCCTGTCGGGCCCGCTTTGGTGGGCTTGTCTGCGAGCAGACCGGCTCCTTTACCGGCGAGTCGTTGCGCTCGAGCGGAACCGCGAAAACGCCCGCCTCGTTCACGAATTGAACGATGCAGAACGGCGCGCGATCGATCTTCATGTGCTCCAGATTGGCGGCTGAGACTTTTTCGATCCCGGTCCAGATGAAGATGTCCGCTGCCGAGTGTTCCTTCACGGTTCTGTACTTGTACAGCAGGGTCTTGTTCCCTTCCTGATCGATCTTCTCCGTTTTGACGAACTTGAAGACCTGGACGCCAGGCTTGTCGCGCACCTTGTCGGGTGCTTCCGTGCCGATGTACTGAATGACGTCACCTTCGTCGGGGCCAACAAGCGTCAGCGTGAACTCCGGGGGCTGATGAAAGTGCAACGTCACGATCATTCCGCGGCGCTCGGCGGTGGCGCTGAACGCGTCGGACTTCGGCGTCGTTGCGCAGCCGGCCAGCGCGATGAGCATCGTGATGATGCCTGCTGCTTGCATGTAATCACTCCTGAATCTTCGCCACGAACAACTCAATCATCCGCTGCCACTTCTTCACCGTCGCGGGCCATTCGTAGGCCAGGGCGTCGGCCAGACCCACCGTGTCGTGGGCCTTGATGAGGTCGCGCAGGCCGCCGAGTTGTTGCACGAGATTCTCCGTCATCGCGGCGAAGGGCTGGCCGTCGATGGTCATGGTGTCCAGCGAGATCGACAGCATGGCCGCCGAGTGGCGCACGGCTTCCTCCGTCTGCTGCCAGATGGACATGGCGTCGCTGATTTTTCCCAGGGCGTCCTTCTCCTTATCGCGCTGGAGCAGGTCGGCTGCCTCGTTTTGAAGTTCGCCTGCCTGGTTCAGGTGTCTGCTGATCTCGCCGAGCGTGTCGATCACCAGTTCCTTCGGGTCGGCGGTGGTGAGCTTCACCACGCGGGTGCCCACGGCTTCGTGCTGCCTGGCCGCCAGTTCGTTGCCGACGATGGGCTGATCGTTCAGCGTGACTTCGACCACGACGCGGCCGCTCGGTTCCAGACGCTGCTGGGCGGCGAGCACCAGTTCGCCGAGCGTTGTGCCGGGAAGGGCCGTGGGGATGCCGTCGATGTGGATGCTCATCGCGGCATGATATCCGTTTCCTGATACGATCTGCCCGCGCCCGGCGGAGGCAGTCTCATGACCGATCGAATTGTTGTCCTCGACGGCCACACGCTCGTTCCGGATCCGACCGGAGCCCACGAGCTGAACTGGAGCGATGTGCAGGCGCTGGGCGATGTCACTGTCCACGAACGCTCCGCATCTGGCGAGATCATCGAACGCCTGCGCGGCGCGACGGTGCTGCTCACCAACAAAGTCATGATTTCCCGGCAGGTGCTCGAGGCGCTGCCGGAGCTGAAGTACGTCGGCGTCACGGCGACGGGGACCAACTGCGTCGATCTGGCGGCGGCGAAGGAGCGCGGGGTGATCGTGACCAACGTGCCGGGGTATGGCGCGGCTTCGGTGGCGCAGCATGTGTTTGCGCTGCTCTTGGAATTGACGAATCGAGTGGCGGCGCATGATGGTGCGGTGCGTCCCAGGCCCGGTGAACCGGGCTGGGTCGGGGCGAAGGATTGGTCGTTCACGGTTGGGCCGATTGTCGAGCTTGCGGATAAGACGCTGGGCATTGTCGGGCTGGGCGCAATCGGGCAGCGCGTGGCGCAGATCGGCGCGGCCCTGGGCATGCACATTGCCGCCGCTTACCAGAACTCGATGAAGGAAGTGCGACTCGAAGGCCTGGAAATCGAATGGCTGGCGGTGGATGAACTTTTCGCCAAGAGCGATGTGCTCACGCTGCACTGCCCGCTGACGGACGAGACAAATCACCTGGTCAACGCGATCAGGCTGGCGATGATGAAGAGCGGGGCGTTTCTGATTAACACCGGCCGCGGAGGCCTGATCGATGAGTCTGCGCTTGCGAATGCCCTGCGTGATGGCAGGATTGCCGGCGCGGGGCTGGATGTGCTTTCGACGGAGCCGCCTGCGTTTGATAATCCGCTGCTCAGTGCGCCGCGATGCTTGATCACCCCGCACGTGGCGTGGGCGAGTCTGGAGGCGAGGCGAAGGCTGCTGTCGATCGCGGCGGAGAACATTCGCGCGTATCAGCTTGGGCAGCCGGTGAATGTGGTGAATGCGTGAAGGAGTCAGGCAGATTTCGGTCGACTGATTTTAACGCAGAGGCGCAGAGAGAGAAGAGGCGCGGAGAGGATGGATGAATTGATCATTCAAACTCGCCTCTCTGTTTTCTCTGCGTCTCTGCGTCTCTGCGTCTCTGCGTTGAATTCGGTTTCACTGCGACATTGAGGTGATCAAGTGAGTGATGCGCCTTCCAACCCGCCCATCGCCTTGTTCGCGGCCTTGCGTCACGAGCTTGAGCCTGTCATTGCCCGGCTCAAGCTCACGCCGCAGGGGCTTTCGCATGTCGGTCGCGTCGGTGAGCATGATGTGGTTGCGGTCGTGTCCGGCATCGGCGCGGCGCGGGCGACGGCGGCGCTGAGTCATCTCATTCAAACCTACGAGCCGGCGCGGCTGCTGGTGATCGGCCTATGCGGCGCTCTGGTGGAAGGGCTGGCGGTGGGGGACCTCTTCGAGCCGCAGTGGCTGATTGATGGCAAGGGCGGGGCGGTGCAGCTTGCGATGGGCTTGCCGCGGGTGGTGCGAGATTCGCCGGATCGTTCAGCCGGCGAGACGTTGATCACGGTGGACACGGTGGTGCGCACGCCGGAGGAAAAGCGGGCGCTGGGGGAGAAGCATCGCGCGGCAGCGGTGGACATGGAGACGTTTGCGGTGGGCAAGCTCGCCGCGGAGCGCGAGCTGCGGTGTACGGTGATCCGCGCGGTGAGTGATACGGTGAAAACAACGCTGCCCAAAGGCATCGAGAATTGGGTGAACCCCGATGGCACGACGAACAAGGCGGCGGCGATGAAGTCGCTGGCGCTCAAGCCGTGGCTGATCAGCGGAGCGATGAAACTGGGGCGGAATGCGGACCTGGCGGCGGAGAAGTTGGCGCAGCGGGTGGAGCAGGCGCTGGTTGGGTAGCAGGTTAGCGGTCGGGCCGAGTCGGCGAGGCCCACGTGCGCCGCGGTGTGTCAACCCAATAGAAATGTCCCCTCTCCGCGTTGGGGTCGAGGGCGGGGAGTGGAGAGAGGGAGCGACTCGACAACGCGAGCGTGCTTTCTATACTGTCCCGTCTGAATCCGCCCGGCGGATTCCGCTGCGGCCGTGGCGAAATTGGCAGACGCACCAGCTTGAGGTGCTGGCGGGGTAACACCTGTGGAGGTTCGAATCCTCTCGGCCGCATTCCTTCCGATTCACCCGTTTAGTGGTCGGGCCGAGCGAGGCCCACCTGCGGACGGGCAAGCGTTCATCCATGCGAAGTGGCCGCGCCGCCGAGTGATTGCCGCGGGGTGATCGCATTTGCATTGGCGTGATTCAGGCGAGGGCGAGGGGACAAGGCGGGCCTCGCGGACTCGGCCGCGCCGCTAACCGCTCAATTCATCTCACGCCGTCAACCGCCACGCCGCCCTGTAGCGCATCCCCAGATTCAGAATCCGCTGGATCAGGTCGTCGTACTCGATGCCGCAGTGGTGGGCGCTCTCGGCGAAGTCTTCGCCGTAGGAAAGGTTGGGGTTCGGGTTCGCCTCGATGAGGTAGGGAATGTTGTCGTGACTGAGACGAAGATCCATGCGGGCGTAGCCGGTGAGGTTGAGAAGGTGATACGCGCGTTTGCAGACCTTGGCGATGCGTGACATCAAGGCCGGCTCCAGGTCCGTCACCATGCCTGTCGAAAGCCCGACCTTGCGCTGGTACTTCACATCCCATTTCACTTTCGCCGTCGCGATGTTGGGTGAATCCTCCGGCAGGTTGTCGAACGTCAACTCCCACAGCGGGAAGCTGCGCAGCCGCTGGTTGCCCATGATGCCGACGTACAGCTCGCGGCCTTCGATGTACTGCTCGGCGATGGCGTCGGTGCCCAGCGTGCGATGGATGAACTCCACGCGCTCGGCAAGCTTGTCATCACTGGTGACGATCGACGCATGCGAGATGCCGGCCGAGGCTTCTTCGGTCAGCGATTTCACGAGCACGGGGTACTCGAGCCTTTTTGATTTCACGAACTTTTTGCCGACGGGGAACACGGCAAACTTGGGCACGGGCAGGCGATGGTAGGCAAGGATTTTTTTGGAGAGGGCTTTGTCGTGGGCGAGCATCAGGCCGCGGGGGTTGCAGCCGGTGTAAGGCTGGCGGAGCAGTTCGAGGAAGCTGACGACCGCCTGATCGTAAACGGATACGCCGTGAAACTCTTCGAGGACGTTGAAGGCGACGTGAGGCTTGAAGGTTTCGATCGCCTCACGGATGACATCCAGGTTGCTGCGCACGCCGACGCACTTCACTTCGTGGCCCAGGTGTTTGAGCGTGGCGACCACGTCGAACTCGGTCTTCCACGAAGCGATATCCTTTTCCGAATAACCCTCCATGGTCTCGGGCGGAATCAGGTCTTCGTGCATGAGCACAATGATGCGAAGCGATCTCATGGGCTCACCATCAGGCCGATGGGGGAGGTTGACGCTGCGTCCGGGAATGAAGGGTCGCGACGGCGGCTTGAGATTGATCCTAGGCGCGACGGTTCGCTGCGGGATCGGGCGGGCAGCGCGCGGTTCACGGATGGGCGCGGGCTGCGGGGGC
Organism: Phycisphaeraceae bacterium; assembly: GCA_040902585.1. Lineage (GTDB taxonomy): Bacteria > Planctomycetota > Phycisphaerae > Phycisphaerales > Phycisphaeraceae > JBBDXA01. The sequence continues at coordinate 29 of JBBDXA010000108.1, read as the reverse complement.
CGGGGGTGGCGGACGCGGGTTAAGGTTTT
>JBBDXA010000107.1:0-5189 GCA_040902585.1 Phycisphaeraceae bacterium | reverse complement strand
GACTACCCGTCGCCAACAGCACCACCCTGTCGGGATGGTGCTCCCCGATTGCGCCGTTTATCGACTTTCCCTGGCGATGTTCCTCGCTGTGATCGTCGCGGTCGTCAGCGGTTGCGGCTCGACTGCTTCGGTGAAGGGAGATCGCATGATGATGGATGAATCCCTGCCGCCGGTCGCGACATTTTCGATCGTCGCCTTCGATCCGCGGACCGGCGAACTGGGCGTCGCGGTGCAGTCGAAGTTCATCGCCGTGGGCGCGGTCGTGCCCTGGGCCAGGGCGGAGGTTGGCGCGGTGGCGACGCAGGCATGGGCCAACACCACCTACGGCCCGCGCGGGATCGAACTCCTTTCCGAAGGCGTCTCGCCCAACGACGCAATCACCAAACTCACCGAAGCCGACCCGCGCAGTAACGTCAGGCAACTGGGCATCATCAGCGCCAAGGGCGAAGCGGCCACCTTCACCGGTGACAAGTGCAACGCCTGGGCCGGCGGCAGGACGGGGAAGAACTACGCGGTGCAAGGCAACATCCTCGCGGGTGAGAAGGTGGTCGACGCGATGGCCAAGGCGTTCGAGGAAGGCAAGGGCGATCTTGGCGAGAGGATGATCGCTGCGCTGGCGGCAGGACAGGAAGCGGGCGGCGACACGCGCGGGAAGCAGTCAGCCGCGATGCTCATCGTGCGCAAGAGTTGGGGCTATTCGGGGTTCAATGATCGCTACCGCGACCTGCGTGTTGATGATCATCCCGACCCGATCAACGAACTGCTCCGCATTTACCGGCTGCACCAGAAGGTTTTCCCACCCCCGAAAGCGGAGTAAACCACAAAACCTCCAAAGCCCACCCACTCCCGTGGGTGGGTTCAGCCGCATCAGAAGGTTTTTGCCCGTCCCTTTGCAACCGCCTCCGCCCCGCCCTACAATCGCCCGCTTGACGACGGGGTGTAGCTCAGTTTGGCTAGAGCGCGTCGTTCGGGTCGACGAGGTCGCAGGTTCGAATCCTGTCACCCCGATTGTCGTCAACACGAAGCCCTTCGGTGACCCGCCGAAGGGCTTTTTTTATTTGTCGTTTTCAGCGGTGCGATGTCTGACATGAAGAGCATCCTGGTGGTCATGCGCGTGGAGCCTCTGAAAAGCCTGACGCGATCGTTTTATAAGGAAAGCAGGAAACAAGGAAAGAAGGAAATGAAGGCTGATTATCAGTATTTTTCCTACCTTCCTCTTTTCCTGCTTTCCTTATAAAAATCATGATTGACGTGATTCAGAAGTCCCACGTGATCAACGCTTGCGATCAGACTTTGTCGCCAGCCCCTGATGCCAGTTCATCAGGGCGCGGATTCCCTTCAGTTGAACCAGGTCGAGTTGATGGGCCTGAACCGCGCGGTCGTAGGTCGCGGTCGTCTTGTTGCAGACCAGCGTGAAGGGCCTGCCTCGGCGTTCGGTGGCGTGGGTGGCATCGAGTTGTCGCCTGTCGATGATCTGGTGCAGATGTTGACGCCGAGTCTGATTCAGCGGAAGCCGAAGCGATTCCTGTTTCGGATCATCAAGGAATTGGCTCAGCGCTTTGCAGTCCGCGCAGGTACAACCCGTGGCGGCCTCTCGTCGCCAGTCGGTCGGTTTGCGGGGCGGACTACTCGCGCGGGTTTCCAAGTCGTTTGCAATGGCGGTCAACCAGCGATCCAGCGGTGCGCGGGGGTGATGAACGGAATCTTTCAACCAAGGCTCCAGACTGAGCAGTGCGGGGATTTGAAGGGTGGTGATGTCGAATGTCTTGGGGTGTTGGATCACATGGGTCGTCAGTCGCGCCAGAAGTTCATTCGTATTCAGTGCCATGTAGGTTTTCACGAGCCCGGAGAGAAGAGCGGCGGCATCGACGGCCTTGGTGTCCCAATGATGCTTGCCCTCGTCGGGGTTCCACTGTTCAAAGCCTGCCTGAAGCGCCGCGGCCAGCAGGGTGCATAGCTCGCGACGGTCGGCATTCGTGTCGTCGCGCAGGGCCATGTCGGCCAGCAGCAGGGCGTTGCGCTCGAGGGTCTCGTGGGTGGTGGACTCGAAGACATTCAGCAGGCCCCTGTTGAAGACCAGCCAGCCGAAGTGTTCACAGGCATCGCCCAGGGTCGCGCCCGGATCGACTGTTGCGTTCGCCGCAAGCACGCTGTTGAGCCAGGCCGCGACCAGGGTGGGATCGTCCAGAACGATGAGCAGCGGCAACATCGGAACGATGGCATCATCCTTGTAGCGAAACGCCTTCGGCGCTTCCGGCCAGGATTCGATGATACGCCGCGCGAACTGAATGCAAAGTTCCTTCTGGGTCGCCCGCTGGGCGGGTGTTGCCTGATCCAGCTCGCGCACCATCTGCTCAAGGCCGCCGAGGGAGGAGGCGACGCCCGCATCACACAGCACGGAAAACCGCGAAGCCGTCGGCCAGAGCATGACCGCTGCGCGGTGATACCAGCGCTCCAGCGTCATTCCCGCGTTGCCTGTGTACCCTTCAAAATCTTCCTTGTCCGGCTTGCCATCCGTCAGCGGCTTCCTGGAGACGATTTCAGATTCATCGAGCTCAATCTTTCCCAAAGCCAGGGCGTTGCCTGCCGCGTCGCTGAAGTGCTCAGCCTTGAGGTCTTCATCGGACACTTCACCCATTTCATGTTCGTCATCCTCATCCTCGCGCGAGCCATATCGGCTGCGCCCGTAGCCGCCCGTCGGTTCCGCCCAACCGCTCTGCCAGTGGGTCACCAGCGCCAGGTACGCATCGAACCCGGCCTGCCTCGCCGCCTCGAAAAGAACATCCGCCTTCGCTCGATCGATCCCTTTCAGCGCGTCGTAGGTGAGTCCCGCCTGTGAGTACTTGTGATCCAGCAGCACCGCAGCCTTCAGCGGGGAAACGTCGTCGAGAGTGTCCATATCGACCGCGTCTTCCCCCGTTCCCTCTTCAAGATTCCACTGGCTCAGAATGCGGGCAACCGCGGCGACATGCTCACCACTGCTGGGAGCGGAAATGCATTCCTTTGCTCTTTTGAGCGACAGGTTGTAGACCAGCGCCAGTCGATACCCGCCTGTCACCGGCTTGACCTCGTGTTCGCAGTCACAGTAAAACGCGGCAAACTGCGTCTGGAACCGGCTCAGTGGAGCAAAGTCGATCGTTCGTTCTCTTCCTTCGTGGCGCACGACGAGCTCGCCGCCTTCGTGGGCTGAGGGCAACGCGATGATCAAGGTCGCCACCATACGGTCACGCTTCTCACCATCGCGATGGGGCAGGAAGAAGGAGCCCTTTTCGTAGAGCAGCAGTTTGTAGAGCTGAGCATCAAGTTCCTGCTTCTCCAGGCCCAGTTCATTCCGCGCTGCGCTGACGACCTGCTCAAGGACTTGCGGCCACTGCGGGTTCGCGAAACTCACCTGCTGGGCATCGATCTCCCAGACCCGGCGCACATCCGTATCAACCCGCGTCTGAATTCCCTTGCCATACGGTGCCTGACGCGATTCTTTCTTGAGCAATGCCGCCTGCGATTCGATCAGTGGCATCGCCACCGTTCCGACGCCCGCCACTTCCAGACCCGCAAGCACCGGCTCAACTTCCCCACTGGCGACAAAAGTACCCGGGCGATCGATCTTGCCCAGCGCACTTAGAAGCTGCTTGTGAATCTTGATGATCATGCTCAACGGCCTCACGCATGACGTTTCCGTTCGATTCTACCTCGATGATCGACAGGGCAACGGCGGCTTACTTCTCCGCGTTCGCCTTCTCATTGCGCAACTCCGCCGCCTTGCGGATGAGCTGCTTGGCCTTATCCAGCCGCTGGGGCCACTCGAAACGCGGGGCCTTGGACGGGTCGTAGCCTTCCATGTGCCCGGTCAGTCGCGTCGCGGGCTTGGTGTATTTCAACAGGGTGTCGCCGAACACCTCTTTGCAGATCGCCGCCAGGCCGGGGTCATATTCCAGAAGCTCCGCGCGGGTGTTCACGTGGTTGTGATCGTGATCGTTCTCGCGGTTGTTGTCGAACCAGCTCTGCACACCCTCGGCGAAATACTCATGATGGTTCACGCTGGCGTACTTGCCTTTCCACAGGCCGGCCTTCATCGCGTTGTTGTACGTTTCTCGAAGCCTGCGATCAAAAGTCGGATCGACGTTGGTCATCCCGCGCAGGTGAATGCAGTGGGCGAACTCGTGGATGAGGATATTCTCCGTCGAGTAGGGGTCGCCGGGATAGCCCAGTACGTTCTCCTCCGCACAGGTGCAGTAAGGATCAGTCTGGCTGCCGCCGGTGCCGCGAGCGCGGGCGTCCCAGAAATCCTTGGCGGAGAGTTCCTTCATGGTCGGATCCGGTGCCCGGCCCAGGGCCATGCGCGTGAACTCAGGCAGGTCCGTCGTGTACTCGTTGTGCGCCATGATGCAGAGGCGAGAGCCGCTCTTGATCATCGCTTCGCGCACATCCTTGCGCTGGGCGAGCATCAGGTCGAGAATGTAAGCCGCCTCCTTCAGGGCGTAGGGGTTCACGTTCTTTGATGCGACGATCGGAAATCCCCCGGGGCCACCCGCGTCAACGCGCTGCGTGTAAAACGCCGGCACACCATCCTTACCCGGCGGGTCGTAGCGGAAGCCCTGGTAAGTCACCTCGCTGGTGATGATGCGCTCGGACTTGTCCTTGCGATCGACGATGACAAAGCGGTGGCCGAGCGTGGTGGTGATGACCGTGTCCTTGCCCGGCTCGACCGAGCCGTTGGGCACGCGCTCGCCGCCCTCCTTGAGCCAGAAGATGTCGACGGCGTTCTCGCTGCCGTTGAGTATCTGAAGCCGCGGCCGCGGGCGTTCCCCCTGGGCCTGCACACTCGTCAGGCCCAGCAGCAGGGCGGTCGCGAAGGTCAAGGGGAGTCTCAAGGTGATTCGCATCGGTTTTGTCCACCATTCAAAAGGTCCTCAACGCATCATACCGGCCCCCGGTCCTCGTGAATCAAAAACGTGTCAACGGGGGCTGGCACGCGCTGATTCAACTTGACATCGCCCAATTCAGTTAGGATAATATATGGTAATTGGCCTCGCGGCCGCGCGATCGTCTCGCCCGGCCCACCTCTCCCGCTTCCGCCGGGCAAGGCGATCCCTTCGCGCCGCCCTCTAATGCTTCCCCGGCAACGCGTGTCTAGTAGACACGGGGTAGACACGAGGTAGCCATTTGACAGGTCGTTTCCATGAAAGCAC